>NZ_LJRZ01000760.1:0-227680 GCF_002742485.1 Pseudomonas sp. 2822-17 | reverse complement strand
AAGTGGGACGCACTGGACGATGTAGTGGGGCATAGCG
Source organism: Pseudomonas sp. 2822-17 (assembly GCF_002742485.1). Lineage (NCBI taxonomy): Bacteria > Pseudomonadati > Pseudomonadota > Gammaproteobacteria > Pseudomonadales > Pseudomonadaceae > Pseudomonas > Pseudomonas sp. 2822-17. The sequence goes on along the minus strand of NZ_LJRZ01000760.1, from coordinate 227,643 downwards.
GCTCGACTCCACTTTTAAACTGGGTGGCGGAAAAGGAGCGGATCAGGGAGATCAGTTGGTGGAATGAGGTGGCGCAGGGCGTTGGATTACCGGTGGATGGGCAGGTTTATTACTTGCATCCGGTGGGGTTGGTGGGACAGTTTCTCACGAGGAATGGGTGCGCTTGTGGCTGTTGCTTAGAGATTAAGTTTTCTAGATACAGGTGGGTTAGAAAGAGGAGAGGATATCCTGATGAGACGTATTATGGGCCCGTATACCATGGGACCAAGAAATTAAATAAATTTGCAGGTTGGGAGGACTTGATCAGTAAGGGAAAAGCAACGGCGGATGAAAAGGCCATTGTAATTGCGATGTCATCGAATGAAGGGGCTATGGATGCAATTCAAGCTTGGGATTGGCAAACATTTAGTGCTGGGGCGATGCAGAAAACTGTCACTCCTGAAGGTTACGGAGAGTTACCCAAGCAGATAAGTGAATTTCAAGCAGATAACCCGGATTTATTTGAAGAGATTTTTGCACGGTGTGGTTGGTCCATCAGGCAAGAGGCTAATGGGAAAAGAATTTATTACTCGTCCAGAGACACGGGGAATGAATATATAACTGGAAAGGCATTGTACGACTTTATAAAAAAAGAATTTGGTCAAAATGACTCTGAGTTCCCAAAAACGTCAGAAGCTCTGGCTTCGATTGCGAGTGCGATGCTTCATGACGAGTTCCAGAAGAAACAAGTGGTTGATTTTATTGCTCGAATGAGGGTGGCTCTCTCGAAGTTACCTCTTGATTACGTTAATCCCGCAAGTGACTTCTTCCAGTCACGACTCGGACGTGCTCTGGTTCTTGATCACGATGTGAACGCGCCCGGCAACGTGCCGCGTAGCCTCAAAAGTGCGATTGACATATTGCTTAGTCGCCACCCTGGGTTGAGCTCAGACCCTAGTCAGTGGGGAGAGAATAGCCAGCAATACGAAAAAGAGTTAATAGAGATTTATGGCCCCTCTCGTAGCATGAATTCGCCAAGCGAGCGCTACGTGCATCTTCGAAGTTTGTTATGAGGAGTGCTGTGATGAGAAGTTATATTTTGTTTGCTTTGGCTGCTTTAACTTCCTCAGGGTTAATGGCAAAAGATCTTCAGGGTGTATTCGGCTCGCTGGTTTATTCGGATGATGGGTTGGGGTCTTTAGTGTATAAGTCGAGCGCAGGAGATGTTTTTGAAGTATTTGATGAGGGGTTGAGTTTTAATTACGATGGCCGATATGGCTCTGGAGATCTATCGCCTGATAAATCCTTTTCAATAGTTAATTTTTCTGAAGTGGGTGTAGGTGAGAATGGTTTGAATAAGAAGTATCTTTGTGCGTTTGTAAGAATGTCTGATGGTTGTGTTGTTGATGTGTCTGTCGGAGAGCGGTGTGGAGGAAGTTGGGGTGGCGCTAGTCAATGGAATAGTTCACTAAGTAATGGATATGATTTCACTAAGGATGCGCCAACGATCGATAAGGTCTACAACGACTATGCTTCCGGACGGAAAGATCTGATTCAGGTTTCCTCGCCTAGAGTCCTTGCATATTTTTTAGAGGGGACAGCTTTTGACAATCTTCTGGCTTGTGATCCACCCCGTGATGTGAATAAAGAGACATATCTTGATATGTTGGAGCTGTTGGCGCGTGACGGCGATACCATCAATTTTTCCAAGTTGAAAACTGCGATGAATAAAGCAGGTATGCTGCCTAAAAATACAGCATTATCTGCTAGGGTGGATATAAGCGGTTGGACTAAAAAGTCAATTGTTTCAGAAAGGGCTTACTTGTACGTGTCACCTTCTTCGCTAGGGGTTACCAAGGCTTATCTGATTCGTGGTGATGTCGTTGCTATTTACTTAAAGTCGATAAATTCTTTTGTTGAAGTTCGCTATCAGCAAAAAGGAGGACGCCTGGTAGAGAAGTGGGTGCGATGTCAGGATGTTGATTTTTGTGAGCCGAAAGAGAACTTAGAAGTGCAATAGCTTCCATAAAGGAAAGGGGTTAATTCAGCTCGCATGGAAAAATAGTTATGCAGCCTATGCCGATTATAGGACGTTTGGTGGTCAGGCCACCACGACTGCGACCTAGAGCGTGATCGGCAGGTTCATCGGCCCCCTTTTATGAAAATTTCGACAGCCACGCAATTCCCCACTGAAAAAAAAACCATCAACCCGTAATCTAAACGCCTTCACCATCCTGTCCGGATCGTTAATGTCTTCTGCCGCCGATGGCCTGCCCCTCAATAAACGCCTGCCGGCCGTAATTGCGATCTCCTTGGGGATCGGCATGGCGACCCTGGACACGGCCATCGTCAACACGGCATTGCCTACCCTGGCCGAGGGGATCGGCACCGATTCGGCCTCGGTGATCTGGGTGGTCAATGCCTACCAGCTGGCGATTATTGCCACGGTGCTGCCATTTGCGTCGCTGAGCGACGTGCTTGGGCATCGCCGCGTGTACCTGGGCGGGTTGCTGCTGTTTATCGTCTCGTCGCTGTTTTGCGGGTTGGCCGGTTCGTTGGAAACCCTCACCGCGGCGCGGGTGGTGCAAGGGTTGGGGGCAGCGGCGATCATGAGCGTGAACACGGCGTTGCTGCGGCACATCTACCCGTCGAAAATGCTCGGGCGCGGCCTCGGTTACAACTCGTTGGTGGTGGGGTTGGCGTTTACCTTGGGGCCGACTGCCGCGTCGGCGATCCTGTCGGTGGCGACGTGGCATTGGCTGTACCTGATCAATGTGCCGCTGGGGTTGTTGGCCCTGGCACTTGGCGTGCGTTCATTGCCGACGCTGCCCATGACCGGGCACGCGTTCGACCGACTGGCGGCCGTGTTATGTGCGGGTTTGTTCGCTTTGTTGGTGTTGGGCCTGGGCACGGCGGTGCACGGTGCCCAAGCCGCACTGACCTTGGGCTTGATTGCCGTGGCGCTGTTGTGCGGCGGGTTATTGCTGCGTCGCCAGGCCGGTCATCCGGCGCCGATGCTGGCCCTGGATCTGTTCAGGCGGCCGGTGTTTGCCTTGTCTTCTGTCACCGCGATCTGCGCCTTCAGTGCCCAGGGCCTGGCCTTTGTGTCGCTGCCGTTTCTGCTGCAGGCAGTACTCGGCCATAGCCAGGTGGAAACCGGTTTCCTGATGACGCCGTGGCCGGCCGTGGTGGCGGTGATGGCGCTGGTTGCCGGGCGCCTCGCCGACCGTGTGTCCCTGGGCCTGCTGTGCGGCATCGGCCTGTTGATGTTGAGCGTGGGGATGGCCGCGTTGGCGACCTTGGGCAGCGGCGCGTCGGCCTTCGATATCGGTTGGCGCATGGCGTTATGCGGTGCCGGGTTTGGCTTTTTCCAATCGCCCAATCTCAAGGCCTTGATGACCAGTGCACCGCTGGCGCGCAGTGGCGGGGCCAGCGGCATCGTGGCGATTTCACGCTTGCTGGGGCAGACGCTGGGCGCGTCGCTGGTGGCGTTGTGTTTCCATCTGTCACAGGCCGGCGGTCCGCACGCGGCGTTGTGGCTGGGCTGTGCCTTTGCGCTGGTAGGCAGCGTGGCCAGTGGTTTGCGTTTGCTGCCTTATGGGAAAAAGACGTAACGGGGCGTTGTAAAACGCGGTTCAGAGAGGCTACCTTGGCGAGCTGAATATTTCGGGATGTTTCAGGTTTATGTCCAGCCAGGCTCAACGCACTGCCGACACCACCTCCCGCCGCGCCGCGTTGACCCTGGCGTTGTGCCTGCCCAGCGACGTGTTGCTCTACCTGTTGCTGCCTATGGAATCCCAGGCCTTCGGCATCACCCTGGCCCAAGCCGGCGTGTTGCTGGCGGCCAACCGTCTGGTGCGGATTTTCGGCTACCGGCATGTGCTGAATTTCTATGCGCGCAACGGTGATCGCCTGACCTGCATGATCGCCGCCGGTGCCGCTACGCTGTGTGCCTTGGGCAACTCGGTGCTGTCCGGCTTCGCTGCGTTGCTCGGACTGCGGCTGGTGTGGGGCTTGTGTTTTGCCGCGTTGAACCTGTCGACCCAAGTATTGGCCACCGCTGAGCCGGAGGGTGCCGCACGTCGCGCCGGGCGCTCGCGGGCCTTGATCGCCTGGGGGCCAATGCTGGCGTTGCCGCTCGGTGGGTGGCTGACGCTGTGGGCCGGGCCGCGTCCGATCTTTGTGATACTCGCCGGTTGCTGCCTGGCAGGCCTGTGGATGGCGCGTGGTTTGCCCAGCGCCGGGCATGATTTGCACAGCACACCGGGGCGGCGCTTCAAGTGGCCGGACAGTGTGGCGCTGTGGTCGTTTATCGAGGGCGTGGCGCTGGATGGGCTGTTTATCTTTGGCCTGTCGATCCAGGCCCAGAAAATCCTCGGCGGCGACGCGGTGTTGATTGCTGGCGGCTTGATGGCCCTGCGCTATGTCTCGGAGATGCTTCTGAGCCCCCTGGGCGGTCGTGCGGCGCAGCGGTTCGGCGCCACCTCGATGTTGCTGCTGTTTTCGTTTCTGAGTGCCTTGGCCTTGAGCGCTTTCGGCAGTTACTGGGTGATTATCGGTGCGGCGGCGGTGCTGGTGCTGCGTGCGTTGCAACTGCCCTTGGTGACCACCTTGGTCGCCGAGCGCAACCCCGGTTCGATGCGGGTCTCGGCGCTGGCGTCGAATGCGGTCTGGCGCGACATCGGTGCGGGCCTGGGGCCGCTGCTGGCGGGGTTGCTTTTTCCGGTGGCCTCGGCGCCGCTGGTATTTGGCGTGGCCGGGGCGGCGATTGCGGTGAGTGCGCTGTTCTGCTGGCGGGGCAGATGACTCAAGTGTTTTTGAAACCGTCCAGCCACGTGGGGTCGAAACGGGTCTGTTCGGTGTCGATTCCCAGCGCCCGCATCTTGGCTTGATGTGCATCCATTTCGCCGACCAGTTGCGCCTGGGCGCTGGAGTTTGCGTCCAGGGCATGCATCTGCGTCAGCCCCAGGTGGTAGAAACGCAGCACTTTCATCGCCGTCGGATCATTGGCCTGCACGTGTTCGGTGACCTTGTGCATCACATTGGTCACGCGCATCAGATTGCGCTTGAGGTGCCAGCCATACACCGCCGCAGCCAACCAGGACTGGGTCCAGAACGGGCCACGCACCAGGGCGACGGTGATCAGCACGCCAGCGAACACACCGCCGACATTGAAGCGAAAGTTATCGCCGCCGGCCTCGCCGAACAGCATCACTGCCAGGCTCGACAGCGCCATGGCCAGGGTCAGGAACACCACGGCCACAATCAGCGTGCTGCGGCGGGTCTGTTGGCGGTAGACAGCGGGGTCGCAGGGTTTGAGCTCGAACATCCGGGTCAGGTCTCCAGGGCGGGAAGGGTGGGGCATCTTCTCATGGTCAGCGGTCAGCGGTGGGGCAATCAAGTTGAACCATGATCTGTGGCAGTTTCTCTAAATCGGTGAAGTCCCTCTGAGGTGAACGACCATGCCCGAATACAAGCAACCACCGCCCGGTACACCCGACCCTGACCGCACCCCCGGTGAAGAAGAGCGCGACAACGATGCCTTGCGCCCCAATGATCCGAAAGAACGTGACGATCATGATGATGTGGAGCGCGTCGAAGAAGACCTGGAAAACCTCCACGACAAAGCTCGCCCGCTATAACAGGAGACCATGATGAACAAGCACTCGGATGGGCCCCCCTCCAACGAACACGCCAGTGGCAAGGATGAGCTGGGATTTGATCCAGACTCGCCGGATGTGGCTGACCCGCAGGTCGATCCGGTAGGTCCGGCCATCGCCCCGCTGGATAAAAAGGACAAGGACGAAGCGAAAAAAAAGCCGCCCTACGATCCGTTGGGCGACTTGAAGAAATAGCAGCGTTATCGGTAATCAGGCCCCGCCAGCGAGCGGGGCCTTCGTTTATTTGGGTGGTGTCCAGCTGACATCAGTGATGCCGTACTTTTCAGCCCAGGGCCGGGTGGTTTTTTTCACCTGCTCGTGGCCAACGCGGCCGATACGGCTGACATGGGCAATGTCAGCATCGACCGCAGCCCAGTGCCAGGCTTCGGCGTTGTTCATCACCCCGGCGCGTACGACAAAGGACTTCGCTTGACCGTGCAGTTGGTAGTGGATGGTGTAGATTTTTGCGGTACTCATGTTGCCTCCCTGTCTTGTTATAAATGGAGGCTGAAGCGTTCAGAAAGGTTCATTCAAAATGACAACCTGCACACCGGCGCGGCATAGTGGCGCACTCTTCGTGTGCCCAAGGACTGTGCCATGCCCCGCCTGAACCATAGCCATCTGTACCTGCAACGCCTGGGTTACGATTCGCCGCCGCCGCCCACCCTGCAAACCCTGCAGGATCTGCAACTGCGCCATGTGTGCACCTTCGCGTTTGAAAGCCTGTCGACCCTGCTGCACTTGCCGGTGCCGATAGACTTACCGAGTGTCGAGCACAAAGTCCTGTTCGATGGGCGCGGCGGGGATTGCTATGAACTGAACCAGATGTTCCTGGCGCTGTTGCAGGAACTGGGCTTTGACGCGCGCGGCATTACCGGGCGGGTGGTCATGGGCGGGCCGCCGCAGGCGCGCACCGCACGCACCCACCGCCTGAGCCTGGTCACCCTGGACGGCGTGCGCTACATCACCGACGTCGGCTTTGGCGGCATGGTGCCCAGCAGCCCGTTGCTGTTGGACACGCAAGCCGTGCAGGCCACGGCCCATGAACCGTATCGCCTGACACTCAATGAGCAGGAGGGCAGCTACACCTTATGGGCCCAGGTTGCAGGGGAGTGGCGTGGCTTGTATGTGTTCGACCTGCAAGTGCAGGCGGTCATCGATTACGAAATCGGCAACTGGTACGTCTCGACCCATCCGGGTTCGCCGTTCCTGGGCCAATTGAAAGTCGCACGGCTGGCAGCGGGCGAACGCCACACCTTGAACAACGCCCACTATGCGATTCACTACCGGGATCGACCGAGTGCCAAGCGCGTGATCCGCAGCAGCGAGGAGCTCCTGGACGTGCTCGGCACTGCCTTCGGGATTCGCGTGCCGGTTCACCCTCAGCTTGATTCAACCCTTGATGGCTTGGTAACGGCTGCACGCCAGGAGTCTTGACCTAGAGCCATCGCTGAACCGTTTTACCTCCAGGTGGGGGCAAATTTTTTCGAACCTTTGCTGCCAATTCGGGCTCGAAGCGGTGCCTGAATAATTTGCCCACCAGACAAGGAGATGTAAACGATGTCCAAACTATTCGGAAACTTCCTCAAAAATTCCTCACTGCTGGCGCTGGTCGCCGCTCCAGCCGTGGTGTTCGCCGCACCGTCCACTGACCCGATTTCTACCTTCGGGCTCCTGGGTAGCTACAACGACTTCAAGCTTGAGGGCGGTAGCCAAAGTGATAAAGACCACATGCCGGAGGCGGGCCTGTTCTACAACTTCGGTAACAAGCTCACGGCCGAATCGGGCTTTATTTACCAGGCCGGTATCGAAGCCAAGTACGGCAAGAAGAGCGACAACAAACTCAAGGAAGGCCAGGCTGACCTCGACCTCGGCTGGCGTGCCGCGCTGGATGCACGCAACTTTGTCGACGTGATCGTGGGCGGCGGCTACAGCTGGACCCGTTACGAGCTGGACTCCAACGACAACGACCTGGAGCTCACCAACAAATCGCCATTCGCCAAGGCCGCCTTGGGTTACAACCATCAGTTCGACGACATGACCCTGCGCGTCGAAGCCGGTGCCCGCCGGACCCTCGATGGCCGCACCCGGATCAAGGTCGACGGCTTTGGCAGCGACACCGTGGACCTCAAGGACCGCACCAACCCGTATGCCGAAGTCAGCCTGCTGATGAACCAGAAGGGCGATCTGCCAGTGATGGCCGGGCTGTATTACACGCGCACCGAGTACAAGCTGGATGCCGACTCGGAAGTTGCCGATAATACCCGGCTCAAGCGTGATGAGTATGGGGTCAAGGTAGGTATTGCGTTCTAAGGTAGTGCGTTTGAAAAAAAACGCCCCGATGTGATTTCGGGGCGTTTTTTTTTGCCTGAGCGGTATCAGCTCAAGGCCGCCAGTTGCGCTACGGTTTCCGGGAAGCGCGCTACCAGGCGGATCAAGGTGGTGGCCTGTGCATTGGGCTTGGCCCGCCCTTGTTCCCAGTTTTCCAGCGTACGGGTATTGGTGCGCAGGTACAGGGCGAACACCGACCGTGAAAGGTTCAGTTGCTGGCGCACGGCGATGACTTCTTCGGCGGTCAGCGGCGCCAGTTTGTTGAGATGGACCTTGTGGGTACGCAGGGTGACTTTGCCCTGGCGTTCGTCCGCAAGCGCGTCGAAGCCTTCGACCAGTTCGGAAAAGATTTCACGTTTCATGTTGTGTTCTCGCTTTGATTTCCCTGTCCAGCATCTGTTTTAGGGCTTTCTTGTGTTGTGGTGTCAGGTCGTCCTGTTCGTGTTTGCCGTACAGCGTGAATAACCAGAACTGCGTACCTCCCGACCACCAGTAGTAGATGACCCGCAGGCCACCGCGCCTGCCTTTGTTTCGCCGCTCATCAACGAAGCGGACCTTTCGCAGACCACCTGTCCCTTCAATCACGTCGCCCGCTTGTGGATTCTTCATTAACTCCTGTTGAAAACCGTGGAAAAGCTCGTCGCTTAGATAGTCCTTGCGATGACGCTCGAAGGCTGGCAGTTCGATAAATAGAGCATCCATGTTCTGTACGTAGCCTGCGTATAGTTTGGTAGCCCACTCGCTATGGGTCAAGTGACCCTGTTGTGGGAGTTTTCCTAAAACGCGACCACCATGCGATTGCTTTTTATGGGGGGATGCCAGACGAGGAACTGGATAAGGAAGGAAATTTCTGTGAGTGGATGAGGGTAAAGAACGCGTTTCCCGGAATGCAAAAACGGCGCCCGAAGGCGCCGTTTTGTTTACTGCATCAGCTATTCGATCAAACACCCAGCACCGCGTGCTGCACCAAGGTGAGCAACGGTTGCGGGTACACGCCCAGGAAGAACGCGAGCAGGGCGATGGCCAGCAGCATCACGCCGCCTGCCTTCTGTTCCCAATGCAGCTCGGCATCCACACGACGCAGGTTGGGCTCGATCAGGTAGAGAGTGACCATCACGCGCAGGTAGTAGAACACGCCGATGGCGCTACCCAGGACCAGGGATGCAACCAACCACCACTCGTGGGCTTCTACACCGGTGGCGACGATGTAGAACTTGCCGATAAAGCCCGCAGTCAGCGGGATCCCGGCCAGGGACAGCATCATCACGGTCAGTACGGCGGTCAGGTACGGACGGCGCCAGAACAGGCCGCGGTATTCGTACAGGGCGTCCGCGTCCCGGCCTTTGTACGGCGACGACATCAGGGTGATTACACCGAATGCGCCGAGGCTGGTGATCACGTAGGTGACCAGGTACACGCCGATGGCTTCCACGGCCAGGCCTTTGCTCGCCACCAGGGCGATCAGCAGGTAGCCGAAGTGGGCGATGGACGAGTAACCCAGCAGACGCTTGAGGTTGTTCTGGGTCAGGGCCAGCAGGTTACCGAACAGGATCGACGCAATGGCGATCACGGTCAGCACGTTGCTCAGCACGCCGGTGTTGGCGGCAGGCGAGATCTGGAACAGACGCACCATCACCGCAAACACAGCGACCTTGGACGCCGTGGCCAGGAACGCAGCCACCGGCGCCGGGGCGCCTTCGTACACGTCCGGGGTCCACAGGTGGAACGGCACCAGGGAGAGCTTGAACGCCAGGCCGATCAGCATCATCGCCAGGCCCAATTGGGCAATCGGCGCAGGGCTGTTGGTGGCGGCCAGGGCGTGGCCGATCCCGGTGAAGCTCAGGCTACCGGCTTCGGCGTAGAGCAACGCCATACCGAACAACAGGAACGCGGAACCGGCGGCCGACAGCACCATGTACTTGATGCCGGCTTCCAGGGAACGCTTGTTGAAGAAGGCATAGGCCACCAGACCGTAGGTCGGGATCGACAGCAGTTCCAGGCCGATGAACAGGCCCGCCAGGTGCTGTGCGCTGACCAGCACGATACCGCCGGCCGCGGCCAGCAGGATCAGCAGGTACAGCTCTTCGCGGTTGCCAGGGTAGCCGGTGCCGCCTTCGCCGAGATAGGCGTGGGCGAGGGTGACGCAGGCCAGGGTCGCGACCAGGATCAGCGCGATGTACAGCAGTGCGAAGTCATCGACCATCATCAATGGCGTGACCGCCAGTGGCGCGACCTTGAGGGCCGGGATGATCGACAGCAGGGCCAGGTTCAACCCGGCGCAGGACAGCAGGAACGTTTGCGAATGATTGCGGCGCCAGGCGATTGCCAGCATCACCGCCACAACGGTGAGGCTGGTAATCAGCAGCGGCGCAAGCGCGATAAAGTGTTGGATCGTGAATTCCATAGCGCTCTTACCGGGCCGAAGCGAGTTGAGAGAAGGCGGTGCCGAACCACTGCTGCACGCCATGCATCGTTGCGGCAGAAGTGTCCAGGAACGGTTGCGGGTACACGCCGATGTAGATCAGCAGTACCGCCAGGCCGAGCACCATGATCAGTTCGCGCGCATCCATCCCTTGCAGGACAGTGTCGGACTTGGCCGGGCCGAAGTAGGCGCGGTGGATCATGATCAGCGAGTAGACCGAACCGAATACCAGGCCGGAGGTGGCAATCGCACTGATCCACGGCGTTTGCACGAAGGCACCCATCAGGATCAGGAACTCGCCGATGAAGTTACCGGTACCCGGCAAGCCCAGGGACGCGGCGGCGAAGAACAGGCTGATCGCTGGCAGGTACGCAATGCGCGACCACACGCCACCCATTTCACGCATGTCACGGGTGTGCAGGCGCTCGTACAGCTGACCACTCAGGATAAAGAGTGCAGCGGCCGAAACACCGTGGGCCAGCATCTGGATCACCGCGCCTTGCAGCGCCAGTTGGCTGCCGGAGTAGATGCCGATCAGTACGAAACCCATGTGGGAAACGGACGAGAAGGCAATCAGACGCTTGATGTCGGTTTGCGCGAAGGCCAGGAACGCACCGTAGAAGATCCCGATCAGACCCAGGGTCATGGCAATCGGCGCGAATTCGGCCGAGGCATTCGGGAACAGCGGCAAGGCGAAACGCAGCAGGCCGTAGGCAGCGGTTTTCAGCAGGATACCGGCCAGGTCCACGGAGCCGGCAGTCGGCGCCTGGGCGTGGGCGTCAGGCAGCCAGGAGTGGAACGGCACCACCGGCAGCTTCACCGCGAAGGCGATGAAGAAGCCCAGCATCAGGATGTACTCGGTGGTCAGGGACATCTTGGTTTTCAACAGGTCGGCGTAGTTGAAGGTAATCACGCCCGTGCTGTTGAAGTTGACCAGTACCAGACCCAGGATCGCCACCAACATGATCAGGCCGGAAGCCTGGGTGAAGATGAAGAACTTGGTCGCCGCGTAGATCCGGGTTTTCTTGCCGTCCGAAGAACTGTGACCCCAGAGCGCGATGAGGAAGTACATCGGCACCAGCATCATTTCCCAGAAGAAGAAGAACATGAACAGGTCCAGCGCCAGGAACACGCCGACAACGCCGCCCAGGATCCACATCAGGTTCAGGTGGAAGAAGCCCACGTGACGCTGAATCTCTTTCCAGGAGCAGAGTACCGAGAGGATACCCAGCAGGCCGGTCAGCAGGATCATCAACAGCGACAGGCCGTCGAGGGCCAGGTGCACGTTGATGCCGAAGCGCTGGATCCACACGTGCTTGAATTCAAGCGCGAAAGTTGGATCGACACCCGGTGCCGGAGCAAATGAATAGTCACCGTGGGCCCACAGCCAGAGGCCGAGCGCGAGTTCCAGGGACATGGTCAGCAACGCGATCCAGCGGGGGAGGGTGGCGCCGAAGCGTTCACCCATCCAGCAGAGCAGGCCGCCGATAAAGGGGATCAGGATTAGCCAGGGCAGAATCATGACAGGCTCGTTTCCTTTCGCAGGTTTGCAAAGTTCGCAATGTACGCAATGTGCATGGACATAGTCAGACCGCCACGACAACGATGGCGCCGATGACCAGCACGGCACCGACCGCCATGGACGCGGCGTACCAGCGCAGTTGGCCGGTCTCGCTGCGGCTCAGGGCGGTGTGACCGGCCTTGGCGGCGCGCGGGATCAGACCGATAGTCTGGTCGAGCGGGTCTTTGCGCAGTACATGGCTGATGGCCAGGTAAGGCTTGACGAACAGTTTGTCGTAGATCCAGTCGAAGCCCCAGGCAGCGAACCACCAGGCCGACAGGAAGCGGCCGATGCCGCTGTTGGCCACGGCGGTCACGAAGCGACGCTTGCCGAGGAACAACAGGGCGGCCAGCAGGATACCCGCGATAGCGATGGCCCCCGAGGCGATTTCCAGGCTGTGCTTGGCGGCGCCACCGGCATGGCCGGCGCTTTCCGGCAGTACACCGGCTAATGGTGGGGTGATCAGGGCGCCGATGAAGGTCGACAGCACGATCAGTACCGACAGTGGCAACCAGTGGGAGATGCCGTGGCCTGCGTGCGCTTCGGTCTTGGCTTCACCGTGGAACGTGATGAAGATCAGGCGGAACGTGTACAGCGAGGTCATGAACGCACCCACCAGGCCTGCGTACAGCAGGTTCTGGTTACCGCTGGCAAAGGCTTCCCAGAGGATTTCGTCCTTCGAATAGAAACCGGCGGTCACCAGCGGCAGGGCGGCCAGGGCGGCACCACCGACGATGAAACTGGCGTAGGCCAACGGCAGTTTCTTCCACAGGCCGCCCATCTTGAAGATGTTCTGCTCGTGGTGGCAGGCCACGATCACCGCACCGGAGGCCAGGAACAGCAGGGCCTTGAAAAAGGCGTGGGTCATCAGGTGGAAGATCGCCGCGTCCCAGGCGCCGACGCCCAGGGCCAGGAACATGTAGCCGATCTGGCTCATGGTCGAGTAGGCGAGGATGCGCTTGATGTCGGTCTGCACCAGCGCGGCAAAGCCGGCCAGTACCAGGGTCACGCCGCCGACCACGCCCACCAGGTGCAGGATGTCCGGCGCCAGGGTGAACAGGCCGTGGGTACGGGCGATCAGGTAGACACCGGCAGTCACCATGGTTGCGGCGTGGATCAGTGCCGACACCGGGGTAGGGCCGGCCATCGCGTCCGCCAGCCAGGTTTGCAGTGGCAGTTGCGCGGATTTACCGACAGCGCCGCCCAGCAGCATCAGGGTCGCCAGGGTGATCCAGAAGTCGCCGACCTGGAATTTCTGCGGCGCCAGCACCAGCAGTTCCTGGATGTTCAGCGTGCCCACCTGTTGGAACAGGATGAACAGGCCGATGGCCATGAACACGTCGCCGATCCGGGTAACGATGAATGCCTTGAGTGCCGCGTTACCGTTGTTGCGGTTGCTGTAGTAGAAACCGATCAACAGGTAGGAGCACAGGCCCACGCCTTCCCAGCCGAAGTACAGGAACAACAGGTTATCGCCGAGCACCAGGAACAGCATGCTGGCGATAAACAGGTTGGTGTACGAGAAGAAGCGCGAGTAGCCCGCTTCGCCGCGCATGTACCAGGACGCGAACAGGTGGATCAGGAAGCCGACACCCACCACCACGCCGAGCATGGTGATCGACAGGCCGTCGACGTAGAGGGCGAAGTTGGGCTTGAAGCCCTCCACCGACATCCACTGCCAAAGCACCAGGGTGTAATGGCCGCCTTCCGGTGGCGCGACGTTGAATTGCCAGATCACGTAGGCGGTCACGATGGCCGACAGGCCAATGGAACCCACGCCGATCAAGGCCGAGAGGTTTTCCGACCAGCGTCCACGGGAGAACGACAGCAGCAGGAAACCGATCAGGGGAAATACGAAAGTCAGAAAGATCATGTTCATCCGCGCATCTCACTGGCAGCGTCGATATCAAGCGTGTGGAAGCGACGATACAGTTGCAGCAGGATCGCCAGGCCAATACTGGCTTCGGCGGCTGCCAGGCTGATCACCAGGATGAACATGACTTGTCCATCCGGCTGGCCCCAACGTGCGCCCGCCACGATAAATGCCAGTGCAGCGGCGTTCATCATGATTTCCAGGCTCATCAACACGAACAGAATGTTACGGCGAACCATCAGGCCGACCAGGCCAAGGCAGAACAGGATGCCGGCGACCGCCAGACCATGCTCCAAAGGGATAGCAGGCATCGTCATTGCTCCTTGGCTTCGTTGCGGCCCAAGTGGAAGGCGGTGATGGCTGCCGCGAGCAGCAGCATCGAAGCCAGTTCGACCACCAGCAGGTACGGGCCGAACAGGCTGATGCCCACGGCTTTCGCGTCTACGGTGGTGTGGCCGATGGCCTGGCCGCTCTGGTGCGCGAACAGCACATACAGCAGTTCACCCAGCAGCAGGGCTGCGAGGACAACCGGGCCGAGCCAGATGCCGGGCTTGAGCCAGACACGTTCCTGGGCGACCGAAGCCGGCCCCAGGTTGAGCATCATCACCACAAACACGAACAGCACCATGATGGCGCCGGCGTAGGCGATCACTTCCAGGACACCGGCGAACGGTGCGCCGAGGCTGAAGAAGGTCATGGCCACGGCGATCAGCGAAATGATCAGGTAGAGCAGGGCGTGCACGGGGTTGGTGTTGGTGATCACGCGAAGCGTGGACACCACTGCAATACCCGACGCGAAATAGAAAGCGAATTCCATCTTTCTTCCTTAAGGCAGCAAGCTCTTCACGTTGATCGGCTCGGCTTCGTTTTGTGCGGCGCCTTTCGGCTTCCCGGCAACGGCCATACCTGCAACACGATAGAAGTTGTAATCAGGGTTTTTACCGGGACCAGAGATCAGCAGATCTTCTTTCTCGTACACCAGGTCCTGACGTTTGAACTCGGCCATCTCGAAATCCGGGGTCAGCTGTATCGCGGTGGTCGGGCAAGCTTCCTCGCAGAGGCCGCAGAAAATGCAGCGCGAGAAGTTGATGCGGAAGAAGTCCGGGTACCAGCGACCGTCTTCGGTTTCAGCTTTCTGCAGGGAGATGCAACCCACCGGGCACGCTACGGCGCACAGGTTGCAGGCTACGCAACGCTCTTCGCCGTCGGGGTCGCGGGTCAGTACGATGCGGCCGCGATAGCGCGGCGGCAGGTACACCGCTTCTTCGGGGTATTGCAGGGTGTCGCGTTTGCGAAAGCCGTGACCGAACACCATCACCAGGCTTCGCAACTGGGTACCGGTACCCTTAACGATGTCGCCAATATATTTGAACATGGGTCAAATCCTCACTGAACCGCGGCAGCTGGCGTGTTCAACAACACGACGGCAGCCGTCACCAGCAAATTGATCAGGGTCAGCGGCAGGCAGAATCTCCAGCTGAAATCCATCACCTGGTCATAACGCGGGCGCGGAATCGAGGCGCGCAGCAGGATGAACAGCATGATGAAGAACGCGGTCTTCAGGAAGAACCAGAAGAAGGCCAACTGCGGCAGGATGCCAAACGGACCGTGCCAGCCGCCGAAGAACAGCGTCACCAGCAGGGCCGAGATCAAGATGATGCCGATGTACTCACCAACGAAGAACATGCCCCACTTCATACCGGCATATTCAATGTGGTAACCGTCGGCCAGTTCCTGTTCCGCTTCCGGCTGGTCGAACGGGTGACGGTGAGTCACGGCCACGCCAGCGATGAAGAAGGTGCAGAAGCCGAAGAACTGCGGAATGATGAACCACAGGTTCTGCGCCTGGTACTCGACGATGTCGCGCATGTTGAACGAGCCAACCTGCACCACGATGCCCATCAGTGCCAACCCCATGAACACTTCATAGGATACGGTTTGCGCCGAAGCACGCAAGCTGCCCAGCAGGGCGAACTTGTTGTTGCTCGACCAACCGGCGAACAGCACCGCGTAGACCGACAGGCCGGCCATGGCGAAGAAGAACAGCAAGCCGATGTTCAAGTCCGCCACGCCCCAGGTCGGGGTGATCGGGATGATCGCGAAGGCGATCAGCAAGGCGCTCATGGCCACGACCGGTGCCAGGGTGAAGATCACCTTGTCGGCAAACGGCGGGGTCCAGTCTTCCTTGAAGAACATTTTCAGCATGTCGGCGGCAATCTGGAACATGCCGAATGGGCCAACGCGGTTCGGACCGTAACGGTCCTGCCACCAGCCCAGCAGGCGACGTTCGACGAAGCTGAGCAGGGCGCCCGCCACGACCACGGCCAACAGGATCACGATGGCCTTGACCACCGAAATGATCACGTCAATTACTTCCGGCGTGAACCAAGTCATTGCGCTGCCTCCTGCAGACCGTCAACGGTTTTGCCGAAGATCGCAGGCGGAATGCCGGCGAGGCCTTTAGGCAGTGCAACCAGGCCAGCCCCCAACTCCTCATTGATGCGCAGCGGCAGACGCAGGGTCTGGCCGGCCACGGTCACGCTGAGCAGGGCGCCGTCGTTGACGCCGAGGCGGTCGGCTTCGGACTTGGCCACCGAGACGTAGGCTTGCGGGATGCGGCTTTGCACCGGCGCGGCCTTGGAAGAGTTCTCTTCGCTGCCGAACAGGTGGAAGAACGGCACAACCTGCCAGGTGCCCTGGGCCGGGTTGAACGGACGCGGTACGCCAGCGAACCAATTCAGCGAATCACCGGTGCTTTCGATCAGGCGGGTGCCCGGGTCGCCAGCGCGGATGTGACCACCGACTTCGTCCTGGAACTTGTTCCAGGCTTGCGGCGAGTTCCAGCCCGGCGACCAGGCGAACGGCACCTGTTGACGGGGCTCGACCGAACCCGAGTAACCTTCCATGGAGAAGGCGAACGCGGTGTCGTTGTCTTGCGGCGTACGCGGTTCGTGCACGCTGATGTCGGCGCGCATGGCGGTACGACCGGAGTAACGCAGCGGTTCACGGGCCAGTTTCATGCCCTTGATGCGGAACGCGGCGGACGGCGCAGCGTCGACAATCCGTGCCAACTGCGGTGCGCTGGAAGCGACGGCGGCGGTCACGTGGTCGAGCTGGGTCCAGTCGATCGGCTGGTTCAGCAGGGTCGCGCGCAGGGCATGCAGCCAGCGCCAGCCTTCGTGAACCAGGATGCTGGCGTCCATGTATTTTGGATCGAACACCTGGAAGAAGCGCTGGGCACGGCCTTCCTGGCTGACCAGGGTGCCGTCACCTTCGGCGAAGCTCGCCGCTGGCAGTACCAACTGAGCGCGGTCGCTGGTGGCGGTCTTCTGGTGGTCGGCCACGATCAGCACTTTGGCGGCGTTCAGCGCAGCGTCAACCTTGGCGGCATCGGTGCGGGTATACAGGTCGTTTTCCAGCACCACGATCGCATCGGCAGTGCCGTCGATCACGGCTTGCAGGCCGGCGTCCAGGGACTCACCACCGAGCATGGCCAGGCCGAGGCTGTTGGCTTCCGGCACCACCAGGCTGATGGAACCGTTCTTGTCGCGCAGCTTCAAGGCCTTGGCGATGTTGGCAGCGGCTTCGATCAGCGCCTTGGAACCCAACGAGGTGCCGGCAATGATCAACGGGCGCTTGGCGGCGAGCAGGGCGTCGGCGATGCGCTGGGCCAGTTCAACGGCTTCAGCGTCCAGGCCTTCGACGGCAGGCGCGCTGGCGTCGAGGGCGTGGGCGACGGCGAAGCCGATACGGGCCAGGTCGTCGGGCGCTGCGTGGACGCATTCTTCGGCGATGTCGTCGAGCTTGGTTTCAGCGATGCTGGCGATAAACAGCGGGTTCAGCGCGTGCTGGCCGATGTTTTTCACGGCGGCGTCGAGCCACGGCTGTACGCGCATGGCGTCGGCCATCTCTTCAGCCTTGCCCTTGACCGACTGACGCAGGGACAGGGCCACGCGGGCGGCGGTCTGGGTCAGGTCTTCACCGAGCACGAAGATCGCATCGTGGTCTTCGATGTCACGCATGTTTGGCACAGGCAGCGGGCTGTCGTTCAGCACTTGCAGGACCAGGCGGATGCGTACCAACTCACCGGCTTCGATGCCGCTGTAGAAGTGTTCGGCACCCACCAGCTCGCGCAACGCGTAGTTGCTTTCGAGGCTGGCGCGGGGCGAACCGATACCGACGATATTGCGGCCGCGCAGCAGGTCGGCGGCTTTATCCAGCGCCTCGTCCAGGCTCAGCTTGGCGCCATCGGCCAGCAGCGGTTGGCGCGGGCGATCCTTGCGGTTGACGTAGCCGTAGCCGAAACGGCCACGGTCGCACAGGAAGTACTGGTTGACCGAACCGTTGAAGCGGTTTTCGATGCGACGCAGTTCACCGTAGCGCTCTCCGGGCGAGATGTTGCAACCGCTGGAGCAGCCATGGCAGATGCTCGGCGCGAATTGCATGTCCCACTTGCGGTTGTAGCGCTCGGAGTGGGTCTTGTCGGTGAACACACCGGTCGGGCAGACCTCGGTGAGGTTGCCGGAGAACTCGCTTTCGAGCACGCCGTCTTCAACGCGACCGAAGTACACGTTGTCGTGGGCGCCGAAGACGCCCAGGTCGGTGCCGCCTGCGTAGTCTTTATAGAAACGCACGCAGCGGTAGCAGGCGATGCAGCGGTTCATTTCGTGGGAAATGAACGGGCCGAGGTCCTGGTTCTGGTGGGTACGCTTGGTGAAGCGATAACGGCGCTCGTTGTGGCCGGTCATCACCGTCATGTCTTGCAGGTGGCAGTGACCGCCTTCCTCACAGACTGGGCAGTCGTGGGGGTGGTTGGTCATCAGCCACTCGACGACACTGGCGCGGAACGCCTTGGATTCTTCATCTTCGATGGAGATCCAGGTGTTGTCGGTGGCTGGGGTCATGCAGGACATGACGATACGACCACGGGTGTCGTTCTCGTCGGTGTATTGCTTGACCGCACACTGGCGACAGGCACCGACGCTACCAAGCGCGGGGTGCCAGCAGAAATACGGGATGTCGAGGCCTAGTGACAGACACGCCTGTAACAGGTTGTCTGCCCCATCGACTTCAAGCGCTTTGCCGTCTACGTGGATAGTGGCCATGGTTCAAAGTTCTTCGTTGGCCCGTTGTCAGCGGGCGTGGCTAATGGAATCTTGTTATTCATATGCATCTACACAGCCTTCAAGGCGTCAGCACATGAGAAGGCGAAGGGCACGGACCCTTCGCCTTTTAAAGCGTTACGCGCCGACTACGATCGGCCTTGCCAGAGGCGGGACGGCGGCGCTGGTAGGCGCGATGCCGGCTTCGAACTCCGAGCGGAAGTATTTGATTGCGCTGCCCAATGGCTCCACGGCGCCCGGTGCGTGAGCACAGAAGGTCTTGCCAGGGCCGAGGAAACCGACCAGGCCCAGCAGGGTTTCGATGTCACCCTCGCGGCCTTCGCCATTTTCCAACGCCATCAGCAATTTCACGCTCCACGGCAGACCGTCGCGGCACGGGGTGCAGAAGCCGCAGGATTCACGGGCAAAGAACTGCTCCATGTTGCGCAGCAGCGAGACCATGTTCACGGTGTTGTCCACCGCCATCGCCAGGCCAGTACCCATCCGGGTGCCGACCTTGCCGATGCCGCCGGCATACATCTGTGCGTCGAGGTGCTCAGGGAGCAGGAAACCGGTACCGGCGCCGCCTGGCTGCCAGGCTTTCAGGGTATAGCCGTCGCGCATGCCGCCGGCGTAGTCCTCGAACAGCTCGCGTGCGGTCACGCCGAACGGCAGCTCCCACAGGCCAGGGTTCTTGACCTTGCCGGAGAAGCCCATGAGCTTGGTGCCCATGTCTTCGCTGCCTTCACGGGCCAACGATTTGTACCAGTCCACACCGTCGGCGATGATCGCCGGCACGTTGCACAGGGTCTCGACGTTGTTCACGCAGGTCGGCTTGCCCCACACGCCGACGGCGGCAGGGAAGGGCGGCTTGGAGCGCGGGTTGGCGCGTCGGCCTTCGAGGGAGTTGATCAGCGCGGTCTCTTCACCGCAGATATAACGTCCGGCACCGGTGTGCACGAACAGTTCGAAGTCAAAACCGGAACCGAGGATGTTCTTGCCCAACAGGCCGGCAGCCTTGGCTTCTGCCACGGCACGGTTGAGGTGCTTGGCGGCGGTGGTGTATTCGCCACGCAGGAAGATATAGCCCCGGTAAGTCTTGAGTGCACGGGCGCTGATCAGCATGCCTTCGATCAGCAGATGGGGCAGTTGCTCCATCAGCATGCGGTCTTTCCAGGTGTTCGGCTCCATTTCATCCGCGTTGCACAGCAGGTAGCGGATGTTGATGGATTCGTCCTTGGGCATCAGGCCCCACTTCACGCCCGTGGGGAAGCCTGCACCGCCGCGGCCCTTGAGGCCGGCGTCTTTCACGGTCTGGACGATGTCGTCCTGGGCCATGTCGGCGAAGGCTTTGCGCGCGGCGGCGTAACCGTTCTTGGCCTGGTACTCGTCGAGCCAGACCGGCTCGGCGTCGTCACGCAGGCGCCAGGTCAGCGGATGGGTCTCGGGCGAACGCTTGATCAGGTTGGCCGGGCCGAAAGATGTAAGGGTCATGGGTAGCCCTCCAGCAATTGGGTCACGCCGGATGCTTGCACGTCACCGAATGTGTCGTCGTCGATCATCAACGCCGGCGCCTTGTCGCAGTTGCCCAGGCAGCACACCGGCAGCAGCGTGAAGCGGCCGTCGGCGGTGGTCTGGCCGAGGCCGATGCCCAGCTTGCCCTGGATCGCGTCGACCACCGATTCGTGGCCGCCGATGTAGCACACCATGCTGTCGCATACGCGAATGATGTGGCGGCCCACCGGCTGACGGAAGATCTGGCTGTAGAACGTGGCCACGCCTTCAACGTCGCTGGCGGGGATGCCGAGGATCTCGCCGATGGCGTAGAGGGCGCCGTCCGGCACCCAGCCACGTTCCTTCTGGACGATCTTCAAGGCTTCGATCGACGCCGCGCGCGGGTCTTCGTAGTGATGCAGCTCGTGCTCGATGGCCGAGCGCTCGGTTTCACTCAAGGTGAAACGGTCTGTCTGGATAAGCGTGCTGTTCATGCTTAGCGGTCCACGTCGGCCATAACGAAATCGATACTACCCAGGTACGCAATCAAGTCCGCGACCATCTCGCCTTTGATCACCGAAGGGATCTGCTGCAAGTGCGGGAAGCTTGGCGTACGAATCCGGGTGCGGTAGCTCATGGTGCCGCCATCGCTCGTCAGGTAATAACTGTTGATACCCTTGGTCGCTTCGATCATCTGGAAGGATTCGTTGGCCGGCATCACCGGGCCCCACGAAACCTGCAGGAAGTGCGTGATCAGGGTTTCGATGTGTTGCAGCGTGCGCTCTTTCGGCGGCGGCGTGGTCAGCGGGTGATCCGCCTTGTACGGGCCGGCTGGCATGTTGCGCATGCACTGCTCGATGATCTTCAGGCTCTGGCGCATTTCTTCGACGCGCACGATGCAACGGTCGTAGGCATCGCCATTGGCTGCCAGCGGGACTTCGAACTCGAAGTTCTCGTAGCCCGAGTACGGGCGGGCTTTACGCAGGTCGAAATCGCAGCCGGTCGAGCGCAGGCCTGCACCGGTGACGCCCCATTCCAGGGCCTCTTTGGTGTTGTAGGCGGCGACGCCGATGGTACGGCCCTTGAGGATGCTGTTGTCGAGCGCGGCTTTCTGGTACTCGTCCAGACGCTTGGGCATCCAGTCGATGAACTCCTTGACCAGGCGCTCCCAGCCGTTCGGCAGGTCATGCGCAACACCGCCGATGCGGTACCAGGCCGGGTGCAGGCGGAAACCGGTGATGGCTTCGATGACCTTGTAGGCGCGCTGACGGTCGGTGAAGGTGAAGAACACCGGGGTCATGGCGCCGACGTCCTGGATATAGGTACCCAGGAACAGCAGGTGGCTGGTGATCCGGAAGAACTCGGCCATCATGATGCGGATGGTGTCGACGCGGTCGGGCACCTTGATACCGGCCAGCTTCTCGACCGAGAGCACGTACGGCAGGTTGTTCATCACGCCGCCGAGGTAGTCGATACGGTCGGTATACGGGATAAAGCTGTGCCAGGACTGACGCTCGGCCATCTTCTCGGCACCACGGTGGTGGTAGCCGATGTCCGGGACACAGTCGACGATTTCTTCGCCGTCCAGTTGCAGGATGATACGGAAGGCACCGTGAGCCGAAGGGTGGTTCGGGCCCAGGTTGAGGAACATGTAGTCCTCGTTGGTGCCAGAGCGTTTCATACCCCAGTCTTCCGGACGGAAACGCGCCGCTTCCTCTTCAAGCTGTTGCTTGGCGAGGTTGAGGCTGAACGGATCGAATTCGGTGGCGCGGGCAGGGAAGTCCTTGCGCAGCGGGTGACCTTCCCAGGTCGGCGGCATCATGATGCGCGTCAGGTGCGGGTGGCCCGGGAAGTCGATACCGAACATGTCCCAGACTTCACGCTCGTACCAGCTGGCGTTCGGCCAGATGCCGGTCACGGTCGGGACGCTCAGGTCGCTCTCGGAGAGGGCAACCTTGATCATCACGTCGCTGTTACGTTCCAGCGACATCAGGTGGTAGAACACGGTGAAATCGGCACCGCTCGGCAGCCCTTGACGCTTGGTGCGCAGACGCTCGTCCACGCCATGCAGGTCATAGAGCATGACGTACGGCTTGGGCAGGTTGCGCAGGAAGGTCAGGACTTCGACGAGCTTGGCGCGCGCCACCCACAGCACCGGCATACCGGTGCGTGTGGCCTGGGCGGTGAAGGCGTCAGGGCCAAAACGGTTATTGAGTTCGACGACCACATCCTGGTCGTCTGCCTTATAAGGCGGGATATACAGAGCACTGCCTGTAGTCATGGTTTTTTATCGCTTTCGGTCAACGTAAAGAATGAGGCCAGGTTTTCGTTCTATAAAAGAAGCGGGCTGGGTCAGACTTCGTCGGGGCTGCGCAGGTTGGTGACTGCGATTCGCTGTTCGCGGCGCTGTTCCTTTTGCGAAGGCATCTCGGCGCGGTATACGCCTTGATCGCCGACGACCCAGGAAAGCGGGCGACGCTCCTTGCCAATCGATTCCTGCAACAGCATCAAGCCTTGCAGGAATGCTTCAGGGCGAGGCGGGCAGCCAGGCACGTAGACGTCCACGGGCAGGAACTTGTCCACCCCCTGAACCACGGAGTAGATGTCGTACATGCCACCGGAGTTGGCGCACGAACCCATGGAGATAACCCACTTAGGTTCGAGCATTTGCTCGTAGAGACGCTGAATGATCGGCGCCATCTTGATGAAGCAGGTTCCGGCAATAACCATGAAATCCGCCTGGCGCGGTGATGCCCGGATAACTTCGGCGCCAAAGCGTGCGATGTCGTGGGGCGCCGTGAAGGCGGTGGTCATTTCCACGTAGCAGCACGAAAGGCCGAAGTTGTACGGCCACAGGGAATTTTTACGTCCCCAGTTGACCGCGCCACTCAGCACGTCTTCCAGCTTGCCCATGTAGATGTTTTTGTGGACTTGGTCTTCTAACGGATCGGAGACGGTTTCCCGTTCGCCGATGGGGTACTGATCGTTAGGAGCATCCGGGTCGATCCTGGTGAGATTGTATTGCATCGCCAAAGCCTCATTGTTTCAGCTTCGCTTGCCGCTTACGACGAGCTTCCGGAGCCCAATCAAGGGCGCCCACTCGAAATAGGTAGACAAGGCCTGCCAACAGAATTGCTATGAAAACGAGAGCTTCGACGAATCCGGTCCAGCCGCTTTCGCGGACGGACACAGACCAGGCAAAGAGAAAAAGGGCTTCGATATCGAAGATCACGAACAGCATCGCGACCAGATAGAATTTGGCTGAGAGCCGCAGGCGGGCGCCACCTGTAGGTAGCATGCCCGACTCGAACGGTTCGTTTTTGCTGCGGCCCCAGGCTTTTGACCCGAGGAGGCTGGAAACGCCGAGCATGAAGGCGCAAAGGCCTACAACACCGAGGAGGAAAATGGCAAAGCCCCAGTTGTGGGCTATGAGTCCTGTCGCTTCGGTCATGCTGGAAATCCTTAACAGAGAGCAAAGGTCTCTGAGCTCGAAAAAGTAATGATGCAGTGACGATATGTCGCAGCGCAGTCAATCGCGGTGATTTTATGGCTAAACACCGGGCAAGTAAAATTCCTATGGCGAAATTATTCGATGGAATAAGGACATAGTGCACCTTTGTGGGGCTGTAGCCCTTGCGGGGCGGGCATTAGCGGGCATTTGTACAATTAAGTTTTGTTTGTTGGGCAACGAAGTTTTTATCGTCCAAATGATAATGAATATTGTTTGCGTGAGGTTTAAGCGAATGTTTCTCGTGTGGCGGGGGAAGTTGGTGTTACTTGCTTGATTGCTGCTTAGTTGTGGGTGTGCATCTTTTAACCGCTTTTGCGGATTTGCATACCGCTCTGGATCAATGTTTTGCGCAAAATCTTCAGGCAGACCACATTGCCCCCTCCCACATTTTGAGTTTTGTCGTGTCAGACGGTTTTTCCGTAGGCAAAAAAAAGCCCCGAACCAGTCGGGGCGTGATTGCTGTGCGGCACTGCGGTTAGGTCTTCCTTGGGGCCGCCGTGGCCGTGTACGCGGTGCTTAGTGGAACTGCTCTTCTTCGGTCGAGCCGGTCAGCGCGGTCACGGACGAGGTGCCGCCCTGGATCACGGTGGTCATGTCGTCGAAGTAGCCGGTGCCGACTTCCTGCTGGTGCGCCACAAAGGTATAGCCCTTGGAGGCGTCAGCAAATTCCTGCTCCTGCAGTTTCACGTAGGCGGTCATGTCGTTGCGGGCGTAGTCGTGCGCCAGGTTGAACATGCTGTGCCACATGTTGTGAATGCCAGCCAGGGTGATGAACTGGTGCTTGTAGCCCATGGCGGACAGTTCGCGCTGGAACTTGGCGATGGTCGCGTCGTCCAGGTTCTTCTTCCAGTTGAAGGAAGGCGAGCAGTTGTAGGACAGCAGTTGGTCCGGGTATTCCTTTTTGATCGCTTCGGCAAAGCGACGGGCTTCGTCCAGGTCCGGCTTGGCGGTTTCGCACCAGATCAGGTCGGCATACGGCGCATAGGCCAGGCCGCGGGCGATGGCTTGGTCGAGGCCGGCGCGTACTTTATAGAAGCCTTCCTGGGTGCGCTCGCCGGTCACGAACGGCTGATCGTACGGGTCGCAGTCCGAGGTCAGCAAGTCAGCGGCGTTGGCGTCGGTACGGGCCAGGATGATGGTCGGCGTGCCGGCAACGTCAGCGGCCAAACGGGCAGCGGTCAGCTTCTGTACGGCTTCCTGGGTCGGAACCAGTACCTTGCCGCCCATGTGGCCACATTTCTTCACAGAGGCCAGTTGGTCTTCGAAGTGAACACCAGCGGCGCCGGCTTCGATCATGCTCTTCATCAGCTCGTAAGCGTTCAGTACGCCGCCGAAACCGGCTTCGGCGTCAGCCACGATTGGCGCGAAGTAGTCGATGTAGCCTTCGTCGCCCGGACCTTTGCCGGCTTTCCACTGGATCTGGTCGGCACGACGGAACGAGTTGTTGATGCGCTTGACCACGGTCGGTACGGAGTCAACTGGATACAGCGATTGGTCGGGGTACATGGATTCAGCGGAGTTGTTGTCCGCTGCCACTTGCCAGCCGGACAGGTAGATCGCCTGGATGCCGGCTTTTACCTGTTGGACTGCCTGGCCGCCAGTAAGGGCGCCCATGCAGTTGACGAAATCTTTGTCGGGACGGAAGGAAGGCTTGGCACCTTGGGTGACCAGGTTCCACAGCTTCTCGGCGCCGAGTTTTGCAAAGGTGTGCTCAGGTTGAACCGAGCCACGCAGGCGGACGACGTCAGCAGCGGAATAAGCGCGGGTCACGCCTTTCCAGCGTGGGTTTTCAGCCCAATCTTTTTCAAGGGCTGCAATTTGCTGTTCGCGTGTCAGTGCCATGGGGAAAAACCTCGTCGCATAGGTCTAGGTGGAAAGATCCATTTGCCAGCCGCGCAATCGTTGCGGGGTATGGCTGCTCGCTGACCAGAAGCATAGGCGGTCAAGTCAGGTCTGACGGGGCAGGCGACGGGATGAACGATGATCGAGAGGGGGCAGGTAAAGGCTGGCCGAGAACAGTCTTCGGGCGTCGTGGGCCCTTGGGCATTCTGCAGCGTGTTGCCGGGTTACCTGGTTAGCTTCCGTCCCTCGGGACAACTTCGTTCCAGTCGCAACCTCGTCAAACACGCCTTGTGGGCGGTACAGACACGAATCGGCTCATGTGGGTAACTTGGAGCGACGATCCGAAGGCCCTTGCCAGGGCCCCTGATTAGCGGGAGCGAGGCCATCATGCCCATGCTTTTTTGGATCGTCAAATGTTTTGTAGTGCTTTTTTCAGAGCACTACATCTTTAGTCTTATACGACTCATCAGTCAGTTTTTGGTGCTTCAGTTCAGGGTGTCGACCTTGACCCGCAAAGTCAGGTCATCGCGGCCCTGAGTAGAGTAGCTGCGGGTTGTAGAGGAATTGTCTGCCTGGGTCTGGCGGTTGATGCCCGCCAGGGGAATCCACTCACCCAGCCGGCCACTGATGGTTGTGTCGGTGCTTTGCACGTTCACTACATCGGGACGTTCCTGGCTCATGCGGTCACGGTTGGTACTGATTGCCAGGTGAACGGTCTCGCCGGTGACGCTGGCGGTCACATAGAAGCCCTGGGTCACGTTGCGGTACTGGGTCTGGTTTTGCGGGCGGCCATAAGCATCAGGTTGTGTAGTGGTCAGTGGCACGCTTTGGCCAACCTGAATCAGAGCGGGCACGCCTTCGCTGGCCTGGATCTGCTGGATGCCACCGTCACGGCTGGCGGTGCCGTAGCTGATGATGCGGGTCTGGTTGCTAGCGGTGTTTTGCTGGTTGCTTTCGTTGGTGTCCACAGTAATCAGCAGGCGTTTGGCAGGCGTGTCGAGCTGGGCGAGCAGGGCGCGCAGAGCTTCGATCTTGCCGGGGGCGGCGTTAACAATAAGCTGGTTGCCGTAGACGCTGACAGTGCCGTCCTTGCCGATGAAGTTCTGTGCCACCGGCAGCAGGTCGGCGCTGGTGCGGTTGCTCAGGTTGACGACTTCGGTGTTGGCCATGGCTGAGACGCTGGCGGTCAGGAGGAGGGCGGTGAGCAGGGTGCGTAGGGACATGTCCGTTATCTCTGCGAGGCGTTTAGGCTTGGATAGTGCCAGTTTGTCGGCCTGGCGGGGCGCAAGTTGAATCGTAGACGGCAAAATGCCCTGGCATGGCAGGGCATCTTGGGGTGTTGCTGAGATAGTCATCGGGGGCAAGCCCCCTCCCACACTTGACCGCATTCCAGGGGATGTACTCGGTCAAAATGTGGGAGGGG
Source organism: Pseudomonas sp. 2822-17 (assembly GCF_002742485.1). Lineage (NCBI taxonomy): Bacteria > Pseudomonadati > Pseudomonadota > Gammaproteobacteria > Pseudomonadales > Pseudomonadaceae > Pseudomonas > Pseudomonas sp. 2822-17. The sequence goes on along the minus strand of NZ_LJRZ01000760.1, from coordinate 200,445 downwards.
GCTTGCCCCCGATGGCAGCGACGCGGTCTTGAGTCAGCCCCCGCGCACCATATCGACATGCGGAATCCCGACTTCGAGGAATTCATCACTGACGATCTTGAAGCCAAGCCGCTCATAGAACGGCGCTGCGTACACCTGGGCACTCAGGAATTGCTTGGTCTGCCCGCGTTGCTCGGCCACGCCGATCACCGCTTCCATCAGCTTGTCGCCGACCTTCAGCCCGCGCCAATCCTTGAGCACCGACACACGCCCAATTTCGCCACTGGGCAGCAGGCGAGCGGTGCCAATCGGAAAGTCGCCTTCAAACACCAGGAAATGCACCGCATCAGCGTCGTCCGCGTCCCACTCCAGCTCGGGCGGAACCGATTGTTCAGCGATAAATACCGCTTCACGAATGCGCCGAATCTCGTCGATATCCTTTCGCCAGTCCGCGACACTTACGTGAATCTTATTCATCGGCAAATCCCAGGCTGCCCTGCTTGACCAGTTCGCACAGCAGGTCGCGACCGTCTTCGTCGGCGAGCCACTCGCCCAGGTTTTCGCTGTGCAGCGCATCGGCGGAGCACACCAGTTTCAGCAGCTCGCGCAGTTTGCCGGGCAGGTAACGGCTCTGGCCGCTGGCGAATAGCAGCACGTCATCGTCCACTTCGGACCACGCCAAGCGTGCGCTTGGGTTGCGTACCAGGATGGCGCCGTCTTGCAGGGTGCTGATGAAGTCGTCTTCACCCAGCTCTTCGCCTGCAACCAGTTCCGGGTAGCGCGGTTCGGTCATGAACTGGCCGAACCAGGTCAGCAGCATGCGTTCGTCACTCATGTGCTCGGCCAGCAGGCTCTTGAGGCGGTCGAGGGCGTCGCTCTGGATCTGATGCGGGTCGCTGACCGGCTGGGCGTCTGCGTCGGTGTAGCGCTCTTCGTCGGTCAGGTACTGGGCGAGGAAGTCGGTGAAGTGGGTCAGCACTTCAGCGGCGCTCGGAGCACGGAAGCCGACCGAGTAGGTCATGCAGTCATCTTCGGCGATGCCGAAGTGCGCCAGGCGAGGCGGCAGGTAGAGCATGTCGCCCGGTTCCAGCACCCATTCGGCGGTTTCTTCGAATTCAGCGAGGATACGCAGGTCTGCGTGTTGCAGCAGCGGGCTTTCGGAGCTGCACATCTGGCCGATCTTCCAGTTGCGCTTGCCCTGGGCTTGCAGCAGGAACACGTCGTAGTTGTCGAAGTGCGGACCAACGCTGCCGCCCGGTGCGGCGAAGCTGATCATCACATCGTCGATGCGCCAGCTCGGCAGGAAGCGGAACTGCTCCAGCAGCTCGGCCACTTCAGGCACGAACTGGTCGACCGCCTGCACCAGCAGGGTCCACTCGCGCTCAGGCAGGCTGGCGAAGGCGTCTTCGGCGAACGGGCCGCGACGCAGTTCCCATGGGCGCTCGCCGTGTTCGATCACCAGGCGCGATTCGACTTCTTCTTCCAGGGCCAGGCCGGCGAGTTCGTCGGCGTCGATCGGGCTTTCGAAATCAGGGATGGCCTGGCGGATCAACAGCGGTTTTTTCTGCCAGTAATCGCGCAGGAATTCACGTGCCGTGATGCCGCCCAGAAGTTGAAGAGGGATGTCAGGATTCATGTGTAACCTATTGAAAAAAAGCACTTTTAAGACGGGAATAAAAACGCCCGGCGCGGCCGGGCGTCTCAAGGGTCTTGCGATGATCAGATGCGCTTGGCTTGCTCTACAGCGTTACCGATGTAGTTGGCCGGGGTGAGCAGTTTCAGCTCGGCCTTGGCGGCGGCTGGCATGTCCAGGCCGTCGATGAAAGTTTGCAGTGCGTCGGAGGTGATGCCCTTGCCGCGGGTCAACTCTTTCAGCTTCTCGTACGGGTTTTCGATGTTGTAACGACGCATCACGGTCTGGATCGGCTCGGCCAGGACTTCCCAGCAGGCGTCCAGGTCAGCGGCGATTTTCTGCGCGTTGAGCTCCAGCTTGCTGATGCCTTTGAGGCTGGCTTCGTATGCGATCACGCTGTGAGCAAAGCCCACGCCGAGGTTGCGCAGTACGGTGGAGTCGGTCAGGTCGCGCTGCCAGCGGGAGATCGGCAACTTGCTGGCCAGGTGCTGGAACAGGGCGTTGGCGATGCCGAGGTTGCCTTCGGAGTTTTCGAAGTCAATCGGGTTGACCTTGTGCGGCATGGTCGACGAACCGATTTCACCGGCGATGGTGCGCTGCTTGAAGTAGCCCAGGGAAATGTAGCCCCAGATATCGCGATCGAAGTCGATCAGGATGGTGTTGAAGCGCGCAATCGCGTCGAACAGCTCGGCGATGTAGTCGTGCGGTTCGATCTGCGTGGTGTACGGGTTGAAGCCCAGGCCCAGCTCGTCTTCGATGAAGGCGCGGGCGTTGGCTTCCCAGTCGATCTCAGGGTAGGCCGACAGGTGGGCGTTGTAGTTGCCCACGGCGCCGTTGATCTTGCCCAGCAGTGGTACGGCGGCGACCTGAGCGATCTGGCGCTCCAGGCGATACACCACGTTGGCCAGTTCTTTGCCCAAGGTGGTCGGCGATGCCGGTTGACCGTGGGTGCGCGACAGCATCGGCACGTCGGCGAAACGGATGGCCAGTTCGCGGATGGCTTCGGCAGTCTGGCGCATCAGCGGCAGCATCACGTCATCGCGGCCTTCGCGCAGCATCAGAGCGTGGGACAGGTTGTTGATGTCCTCGCTGGTGCAGGCAAAGTGGATGAACTCGCTGACCTGGGCCAGTTCCGGCAGCTTCGCCGCCTGCTCTTTGAGCAGGTATTCGATGGCTTTTACGTCGTGGTTGGTGGTGCGCTCGATCTCTTTCACACGCTCGGCGTGCTCCAGGGAGAAGTTTTCCGCCAGGGTGTTGAGTACAGCGTTGGCCTCGGCGGAAAACGCCGGCACTTCGCTGATGGCGGGGTGAGCGGCCAGGCGCTGGAGCCAGCGCACTTCAACCAGTACACGAGCACGGATCAGGCCGTATTCGCTGAAAATAGGGCGCAGGGCCTGGGTTTTGCCGGCGTAGCGGCCGTCAACAGGGGAAACCGCAGTGAGCGAAGAGAGCTGCATGGGGTGTTCTCGGACAGTCGGGCAACGAAATGGGGCGCGTATCATACATGAAAAAATCCGCCGGTCCGTCGCCAACTGACCGGCGTATTACGCGTAACGGCTTGAAAATAGTCTGTTGCTGCGACTTATTCGTTGCGCATCAACGGGTAAAGCTCTTTGAGCAATTTGCGTCGGCTGATCACCAGCTGCCAGCGATGACCGCCCAACTGGCGCCACAACCGCGCCGAACGAATACCGGCCAGGAGCAGGGCGCGGATTTTCGAGGCGTTGTTCGGTTGCTGCAGGTTGCGCATGTCGCCATGGACCTGGATCCGCTGGCGCAAGGTGCTCAAGGTGTCCTGGTACAAAGCGCCGCAGGCGGCGATCACGTTTTCGTGGGCTGGGCCGAAGTGTTCTACCTGGGACTGGATCTGTGGCAGGCGCTTGCCGATGATTTCCAGCATGTCGTCGCGCTTGGCCAGTTGACGCTCCAGGCCGAGCATCGACAGGGCGTAGCGCAGCGGTTCGCGCTGCAAGGTGCTCGGGTCGCGCTCCAGGGCGCCGATCAGCGCGCGGTAACCTTCGCGCAGCGCCAGGTCGTCGCCGCCGTAGACTTCCAGGGTGTCCTTGGGGTCGCGGATCAGCAGGCTGCCGAGCATGCAGGTCAGGCCCGCTTCGGTGACCTGGCCGGTCTTGGCGATCTTGTCCACCAGCACGGCGGAGAGAAATACCCCGCCGAGTGCCGTCAATTGCTCCTGGGTCGGGCTCATGCCGGGTTGCTCCAGGCTTGCGCGACTTCAATCACGCCACCGCCCAGGCAGACTTCGCCGTCATAGAACACCACGGACTGGCCAGGGGTGACCGCACGTTGCGGGTCATCAAAGGTCGCACGGTAACCGGTAGTGGTTTTTTCCAGGGTGCACGGTTGGTCGCTCTGGCGGTAACGCACTTTGGCGGTCAGGCGGCGCGGCGTGCTCAGGTCGATCGGGTTGACCCAATAGATCTCAGAAGCCAGCAGCGCGCCAGAGAACAGCAGCGGGTGTTCGTTGCCCTGGCCGACGATCAGCACGTTGTTTTCCAGGTCCTTGACCAGCACGTACCACGGCTCTTCACCGGCGTCTTTCAAACCGCCGATGCCCAGGCCCTGGCGTTGGCCGATGGTGTGGTACATCAGGCCGTGGTGGCGACCGATCACTTCGCCTTCGGTGGTTTTGATTTCGCCTGGTTGTGCCGGCAGGTATTGCTTGAGGAAGTCGCTGAAACGGCGCTCGCCGATAAAGCAGATCCCGGTGGAATCTTTCTTCTTGGCGGTTGCCAGGCCGTGTTTTTCGGCGATCTTGCGCACTTCGGGCTTTTCCAGCTCGCCGACCGGGAACAGGGTCTTGGCGATCTGTTCGCCGCCGACAGCGTGCAGGAAGTAGCTCTGGTCCTTGTTCGGGTCCAGGCCCTTGAGCAGTTCGGTGCGCCCATCGATATCGCGACGACGCACGTAGTGGCCGGTTGCAATGAGGTCTGCGCCGAGGATCATGGCGTAATCAAGGAACGCCTTGAACTTGATTTCGCGGTTGCACAGGATGTCCGGGTTCGGCGTGCGCCCAGCCTTGTATTCGGCCAGGAAGTGCTCGAACACGTTGTCCCAGTACTCGGCGGCGAAGTTGGCGGTGTGCAGCTTGATACCGATCTTGTCGCACACGGCCTGGGCGTCCGCCAGGTCGTCCATGGCGGTGCAATACTCCGTTCCATCGTCTTCTTCCCAGTTCTTCATGAACAGGCCTTCCACCTCATAACCCTGCTCCATGAGCAGAACGGCGGAAACGGAAGAATCCACGCCGCCGGACATGCCGACGATGACGCGCTTCTTTTGTGTGTCAGAAGGGGCTGGATCACGCATAGGGTTTCAACGGGTGTCTTGAAAAAGGACGCGATTCTAGCAGGCCTGGGCCCGCAAGGCTAAAGAGAAGGGCGGATCAATTCCAGGCGGTGGCGCTGACCGGCCAGATAATCATCGATACAACGGATGATCAACTCGCTGCGCCAGTCCTCGCGCACGGCCATCAGCTCCTCCCGTGTCAGCCAGCGGGCGCGGAGGATGCCTTCGTCGAGTTGATAGTCCGGGTGGTGTTTCAGGGCTTTGGCGATAAAGCAGACTCTTTGATAGGTCACGCCATTGCTGGGGGCGGTGTACAGGTAGATGCCGACGATGCCCATGGCTTCCACGTCCCAGCCGGTTTCTTCGAGGGTTTCGCGCACGGCGGCCTCGGTCAGGGTCTCGTCCGGATCGAGGTGCCCGGCGGGCTGGTTGAGCACCGCGCGGCCGCCCTTGAGTTCTTCGACCATCAGGAAGCGGCCGTTGTCTTCGACGATGGTGGCGACGGTGATGTGGGGTTGCCAGGTCATGGGATGTCTCTCGATTTCGAATGCCGTGCAGTCTTCGGGCAGGATTGCAGTCAATGTGGGGGCATAAGCAATCTGCATGATGCACCTGACATTTTATGATTTTACCGATTTCAGCCCAAGGCGCAGCTTATCTCTTCAGAACCATCAGTGCGGAGAGTGTCATGAACCCGATTGCCCACAAAAGCTACGAAGTGCGCCTGACTTCACCACTACCCATTGCTTTCATCCTGCTATGGAGTTCCGGCTACATCGGCGGTGCTTTTGGCGTGCGTTATGGTGAGCCTTTCACTATGACATTCTGCCGGTTTGCCCTGGCGGCCCTGGTGTTCCTGGGCGTTGCGATCGCCATCAAGGCCGAGTGGCCCAGGCGGCTTACACCTTACCTTCATGCGGCAGTCGTGGGCTTGCTCTTGCAGGCTCTGCAATTTGGCGGCCTCTACACCGGCATTAGCCAGGGCGTCCCGGCCGGGCAAGCGGCGCTGATAGTCGGGCTGATGCCCGTGTTCGTGGTGATCGGCGCCTACTTCTGTTTGGGCGAGCAACTGAGCTGGCGCGATCTACCAGGCTCGATCCTTGGCGTCGGCGGCGTCGCTATTGTTGTGGGTAATAGTTTTTTGGGTACCGCGTCGTCAATCAGTGGTTATGGCGCGGTAGGTCTGGCGTTACTGGGTATCACCCTTGGCACGCTCTATCAGAAGCGCTTTCTCGGTGGGGTCGATCTGTGGGTGGGTTGCTTTATTCAGATGGCCACCGCATCGCTTGTTATGTTGGCGCTGGCTTGCGCCACGGAAACCATGCAGGTGACCGAGTGGATGCCCTTCGCAGCTTCGGTGGCTTGGATCACGTTGATGAATTCGGTGGGTGCGTTGACGTTGCTGTATCTGATGATTCGGCGGGGGGGCGCGAGTAAGGCGACGAACTTGTTTCATGTCATTCCGGCTGTCACGCAGATCATGGCGTCCATGGTGCTGGGAGAGATGCCAAGTGGGGTGGCGATTCTTGGCTTCGTTGTGTCAGGCGCCGGGGTTTATTGGATGAATCATGGGCGAACCAGGTAGGCGGTCTTGACAGAGATGCTCCGTGCCTTGCACTAATGCCCTGCGTGTTTATTCACTCACTTGGGCGATGCCATGAGAGTCAATCTTGATATTCAATCGCTGCGCAGCTTTCTCAAGGTGGCGGAGTTGGGCAGTTTTACTCGGGCCGCGCAGGCGTTGAGCCTGACCCAGCCGGCGATCAGTCAGCAGATCCGGCGAATGGAGGATCTGCTGGGTGTCGAACTCTTCGCGCGTGACAATCGTCAAGTGTTGCTCACTTTGGAAGGCGAGCGCCTGACCGGCTACGCCAAGCAAATAGTGAGCGTTAACGACAAAGTGGGCAGTCTCTTTGATGCAAGTCGCTCCCAGGAGTCGGTGACGCTGGGCATACCCGAGTATTTCAGCGAAGAGATTGTGCAGCGCGTTATTCCTGCTGTGGCTCTTGAGATGCCGTCCGTACGAATCGTGGTCAAGGTTGCACGCTCGATGTTGCTTTCTCAGGCGTTCAGCGAGGGTGACATTGATATTGGCCTGATGATCGACGAGTTGCCAAAAGTCGCCGGGGAGCCACTGCATGCGCTTTCGTTGCGGTGGTTGGGTGGTGAACATGCGGTGCCGCCGGTAGAGGGGCAGGAGGTTTTGCTGGCGTTGTTCAAGGCGCCATGTGTGTTCAGGAGTCTAGCGGTTCGCCGTCTGGAGGAGAGCGGCATCCCGTGGCGCTGTGTGTATGAGTCCGAGGATCTGATGTCGTTGCGTTCCGCAGTTCAAGCAGGGGTCGGTGTAACGCTTTTACCCTGGTTTGCACAGGTGCAGGGCCTGAAAAACCTTGAGGTATTTGATCATCTGCCGGCGCTGCCGGGGTTTGGTGTCGAACTCAAGCAAAGGGCGGGCTGGGAACCATGGTACAAGCCGCAGTTGCTGGCGATCATCGAAGCGGCCTGGCGTGCGGAATACGGCGCTTTATAAGCGCAGAAAACACAAACCCCGGCACATGGCCGGGGTTTGTGATTTCACCTTACAACCTTACTTCAACTTGGCAATCGCCGCATTGAGGGTGTTGCTTGGGCGCATGGCCTTGCTGGTCAGTTCTGGGTTCGGCGCGTAGTAGCCGCCGATGTCCACTGGCTTGCCCTGTACGGCGTTGAGCTCGGCAACGATGGTTGCTTCGTTGTCAGCCAGGGTTTTTGCCAGTTCGCCGAACTGCGCTTGCAGTGCAGTGTCTTCGGTCTGGGCGGCCAGGGCTTGAGCCCAGTACAGCGCCAGGTAGAAGTGGCTGCCGCGGTTGTCGATGTTGCCGACTTTGCGCGATGGCGACTTGTTGTTGTCGAGGAACTGGCCGGTGGCCTGGTCCAGGGTCTTGGACAGTACCAGGGCTTTCGGGTTGTTGTAGGTGACACCCAAATGCTCAAGGGACGCGGCCAGGGCCAGGAACTCGCCCAGGGAATCCCAGCGCAGGAAGTTCTCTTCAACCAGTTGCTGCACGTGCTTTGGCGCCGAACCGCCGGCGCCGGTTTCGAACAGGCCACCGCCGTTCATCAGCGGCACGATCGACAGCATCTTGGCGCTGGTGCCCAGTTCCATGATCGGGAACAGGTCGGTCAGGTAGTCGCGCAGTACGTTGCCGGTTACCGAGATGGTGTCCAGGCCCTTGCGGGTACGCTCCAGGGTGAACTTCATCGCGTCGACCGGCGCCATGATGCGGATGTCCAGGCCCTCGGTGTTGTGGTCTTTCAGGTAAGCCTGAACTTTCTCGACCACGACGCCGTCATGCGCACGCTTGGGGTCCAGCCAGAAAATGGCCGGGGTGTCGCTGGCGCGGGCACGGTTGACGGCCAGCTTGACCCAGTCCTGGATCGGCGCGTCTTTGGTCTGGCACATGCGGAAGATGTCGCCGGCTTCGACGGTCTGTTCCATCAGCAGGTTGCCCTTGCTGTCGGTGATGCGGACTACGCCATCAGCCTTGATCTGGAAGGTCTTGTCGTGGGAGCCGTACTCTTCGGCTTTCTTGGCCATCAGGCCAACGTTTGGCACGCTGCCCATGGTGGTTGGATCGAAAGCGCCATTGGCCTTGCAGTCTTCGATGACGGCTTGGTAGATGGTGGCGTAGCAGCGATCCGGGATCACGGCCTTGGTGTCATGCAGCTGGCCGTCGGTGCCCCACATCTTGCCGGAGTCACGGATCATGGCCGGCATCGAGGCGTCGACGATGACGTCGCTTGGCACGTGCAGGTTGGTAATGCCTTTGTCGGAGTTGACCATCGCCAGGGAGGGGCGAGCGACATAGACCGCCTGGATATCAGCTTCGATCTGTGCCTGCTGGTCAGCCGGCAGGGCCTTGATGCGGGCGTACAGGTCGCCGATGCCGTTGTTCAGGTTGAAGCCGATCTGCTCCAGCACGGTGGCGTGCTTGGTCAGAGCTTCTTTATAGAACTCGGCAACGATCTGGCCGAACATGATCGGGTCGGAGACCTTCATCATGGTGGCTTTGAGGTGAACCGACAGCAGTACGCCTTGTTTCTTGGCGTCTTCGATTTCGGCGGCGATGAACGTGCGCAGTGCGTTCTTGCTCAGCACGGCGCTGTCGAGGATCTCGCCAGCCTGTGCGGTGGTCTTTTCCTTCAGGACGGTAGTGGTGCCGTCCTTGCCGACCAGCTCAATTTTGACAGCATCAGCGGCTTCGATCTGTACGGCTTTTTCGCTGCCGTAGAAGTCGCCGTTGCTCATGTGGGCGATGTGCGATTTCGAGTCCGCAGCCCAGGCGCCCATTTTGTGCGGGTGCTTGCGTGCATAGTTCTTGACCGACAGCGGTGCGCGGCGGTCGGAGTTGCCTTCGCGCAGTACCGGGTTCACGGCGCTGCCCTTGACCTTGTCGTAACGTGCACGGGTTTCTTTTTCCGCGTCGGTGGTTACGATTTCCGGGTAGTCCGGCAGGGCGTAGCCCTGGGCCTGCAGTTCCTTGATCGCCGCTTGCAGCTGCGGGGTCGAGGCGCTGATGTTGGGCAGCTTGATGATGTTGGCTTCAGGGGTCACGGCCAGGTCGCCCAGTTCGGCGAGGTGGTCCGGTACGGCCTTGGTGCCCAGTTGCTCGGGGAAGCTTGCCAGGATGCGCGCGGCGAGGGAGATGTCGCGGGTTTCCACGGCAATATCAGCGGAAGCGGTGAAGGCCTCTACGATAGGCAGCAGTGAATAGGTGGCGAGGGCAGGGGCTTCGTCGGTGAAGGTGTAGATGATCTTCGAGCGGGTGGGCATATTCGGATTAACTCTCTTCTTTGCTGAAAGCGTGCGCAGAAACTCGAGATGCGCCGGGTGGAGCGCGTTCGTTCAAAGTCATCCATGAGCGAAATGTCGAGGTTTCTTCGCGGTGATGTTGGGTTGCATCAGTCGAGCGTCAAGCGGGTGGACTATTGTAATAGTCCGGCTTTGTAGCTGAAGGCACCTATTCTAGAGCGGTCAGCCGTCGTGACTCTTGGGTCAGCGGCGGCATTATACATAGGTCGCTATGCTTACGCCGAGCCTTCATACAAAAGGTGAGTCGTCCATTGGTCTAAAGGTCGCAGGTACCGGGGTGCGCCTAAAGTCGCACGATGTGCTCAAGATTGGCGCTTTTCCCTTTGCTTTCAGGCTTGTAGGCGACAATTTATGCTGTTTTCGATGCAAATGAGCATGGCGCGAGGTTTCAGTCGCCATTTATCTGGAGTAGGCTCGAACGCAGCCAGATGTTCAATCCATAGATGGAGTTCAGCATGGGATACAAGAAGATTCAGGTTCCGGCAGTCGGCGACAAAATCACCGTCAATGCAGACCATTCTCTCAATGTTCCTGACCAACCGATCATCCCTTACATCGAAGGTGACGGTATTGGCGTCGACATCAGCCCGGTGATGATCAAGGTAGTCGACGCAGCTGTTGAAAAGGCCTACGGCGGCAAGCGCAAGATCTCGTGGATGGAGGTGTACGCCGGCGAAAAGGCGACTCAAGTCTACGACCAGGACACCTGGCTGCCCCAGGAAACCCTGGATGCGGTCAAGGATTATGTGGTGTCCATCAAGGGGCCGCTGACCACGCCGGTCGGGGGTGGCATCCGTTCGCTGAACGTGGCCCTGCGTCAGCAACTCGACCTTTATGTCTGCCTGCGCCCGGTGCGCTGGTTCGAAGGTGTGCCGAGCCCGGTCAAGAAGCCTGGCGACGTGGACATGACGATCTTTCGCGAAAACTCCGAAGACATTTACGCTGGCATCGAGTGGAAAGCCGGTTCGCCGGAAGCCATCAAGGTGATCAAGTTCCTCAAGGAGGAAATGGGTGTCACCAAGATCCGTTTCGACCAGGATTGCGGGATCGGCGTCAAGCCGGTGTCCAAGGAAGGCACCAAGCGCCTGGCACGCAAGGCCTTGCAGTATGTGGTGGATAACGACCGCGAATCGCTGACCATCGTGCACAAAGGCAACATCATGAAGTTCACCGAAGGGGCCTTCAAAGAGTGGGCCTACGAAGTGGCGGCCGAAGAGTTCGGTGCGACGCTGCTCGACGGTGGGCCTTGGATGCAATTCAAGAACCCGAAGACCGGCAGGAATGTGGTGGTCAAGGACGCCATTGCCGACGCCATGCTGCAACAGATCCTGCTGCGCCCCGCCGAGTACGACGTGATCGCCACTCTTAACCTGAACGGTGACTACCTGTCCGACGCCCTGGCGGCGGAAGTGGGCGGTATCGGCATTGCGCCGGGGGCTAACCTGTCTGACACCGTTGCCATGTTCGAGGCGACCCATGGTACGGCGCCCAAGTATGCAGGCAAGGATCAGGTCAACCCTGGCTCGTTGATTCTGTCGGCAGAAATGATGCTGCGCCATATGGGTTGGACCGAGGCGGCTGACCTGATCATCAAGGGCACCAACGGCGCGATTGCGGCCAAGACCGTGACCTATGACTTCGAACGTTTGATGGAGGGGGCGAAGCTGGTTTCGTCGTCGGGCTTTGGTGATGCGTTGATTTCGCATATGTAAAAGCCGGTGAATAAAAACGGCCATCCCAGCGTGATTGGGGTGGCCGTTTTTTATCGCAAGCTGCACATTTTGTTGGCGGATATCAGGCCAGTTGTTTCTTCTCGTGAGCATGCGCTGGTGCGGTTTTTTCCGGTGTTACAGTTATATTGACAGCATGCAACCCTTTCGGTCCTTGAATGATTTCAAAGGTTACCGGTTGGCCCGCCTTCAGCGTTTTGTACCCGTCCATGCTGATCGCTGAAAAATGAGCAAAAAGGTCCTCGGTTTTCCCTTCCTCATTCACAAAGCCATATCCTTTGGCATTGTTGAACCACTTGACCTTGCCACTGATCTTGACGCCAGACATACCCATTTCCCTCTGCACCAGACTCCATCACTGGAGTATCATCCAGTTTATCCGTCCTAACCCGAATAAATTAAGGTTGACTGCGCGGACCTTTTTTACCCACTGTGGGTTCTATTGGTTGTAACACCGATTTGCCGATAGTCAAGGCGACCAGTCGGTCAGAGTTGAAATTCTGACAGCTCGCCCCCACCACTGTATTTGAACCACTGACGAACCTTTCTTTCCATGCATGCAATCAGCCAGATTCGACTAACATTCAATCAGGATCGACCGGATCACGAACACGATGACGACGGTTCTGCAGGCATTGCTGTTCAGGAGGCCAAGCCTGCTTTACAGGCGCCGCCGATGTACAAGGTGGTTTTGTTCAATGATGACTACACACCGATGGATTTCGTGGTCGAAGTACTCGAGGTGTTTTTTAACCTGAACCGCGAGTTGGCGACCAAGGTAATGCTGGCCGTTCACACAGAAGGACGGGCAGTATGTGGAGTGTTTACCCGTGACATCGCCGAGACAAAGGCCATGCAGGTCAACCAGTACGCCAGGGAAAGCCAGCATCCGCTACTCTGTGAAATCGAGAAGGACGGTTAACGCCGACCACTTGGGTATGAGGTGAAGCTATGTTAAACCGCGAGCTCGAAGTCACCCTCAATCTTGCCTTCAAGGAGGCTCGTTCGAAGCGTCATGAATTCATGACTGTCGAACACCTTTTGCTGGCACTTTTGGATAACGAAGCTGCCGCCACCGTTTTGCGTGCGTGCGGCGCCAACCTCGACAAACTCAAGCATGACCTGCAGGAGTTTATCGACTCCACCACGCCACTGATCCCCGTGCATGACGAGGACCGCGAAACCCAGCCAACCCTGGGCTTCCAGCGGGTATTGCAGCGTGCTGTTTTCCACGTACAGAGCTCCGGTAAGCGTGAAGTCACAGGCGCCAATGTGCTTGTGGCGATCTTCAGCGAACAGGAAAGCCAGGCAGTGTTCCTGCTCAAGCAGCAGAGCGTTGCCCGTATTGATGTCGTCAACTACATCGCCCACGGTATCTCCAAGGTGCCTGGGCACGGCGATCATTCCGAGGGTGAGCAGGACATGCAGGACGACGAGGGCGGTGAGTCTTCTTCTTCAAGCAACCCGCTGGATGCCTATGCCAGCAACCTCAACGAGTTGGCGCGCCAGGGGCGGATCGATCCGCTGGTGGGGCGTGAGCTTGAGGTCGAGCGTGTAGCGCAGATCCTCGCGCGTCGTCGCAAGAACAACCCGCTGCTGGTGGGCGAGGCGGGCGTGGGCAAGACCGCGATTGCCGAAGGCCTGGCCAAGCGCATCGTGGACAACCAGGTGCCGGACCTGTTGGCCAACAGTGTCGTCTACTCCCTTGATCTGGGCGCGTTGCTCGCAGGTACCAAGTACCGTGGCGATTTCGAGAAGCGCTTCAAGGCGCTGCTCGGCGAGCTGAAAAAACGCCCGCAGGCGATCCTGTTCATCGACGAGATCCACACCATCATTGGTGCGGGTGCGGCTTCCGGTGGGGTGATGGATGCGTCCAACCTGCTCAAGCCGTTACTGTCGTCGGGTGACATCCGCTGCATCGGTTCCACCACTTTCCAGGAATTTCGTGGCATCTTCGAGAAGGATCGCGCCCTGGCGCGTCGCTTCCAGAAGGTCGACGTCTCCGAGCCGTCGGTTGAAGACACCATCAGCATCCTGCGCGGGCTCAAGGGGCGTTTTGAAGCGCACCATGGTATCGAGTACACCGATGAGGCGCTGCGCGCAGCAGCGGAGCTGGCATCGCGCTACATCAATGATCGGCACATGCCGGACAAAGCCATCGACGTGATCGACGAGGCGGGGGCCTACCAGCGCCTGCAACCGGTCGAGAAACGTGTGAAGCGCATCGACGTGCCTCAGGTCGAGGACATCGTGGCGAAGATTGCGCGGATTCCGCCAAAACACGTCAACAGCTCCGACAAGGAGCTGCTGCGTAATCTGGAGCGCGACCTCAAGCTCACGGTGTTCGGCCAGGATGCAGCCATCGACGCGCTGTCCACCGCGATCAAGCTGTCGCGTGCGGGCCTCAAGTCGCCGGACAAGCCAGTCGGCTCGTTCCTGTTTGCCGGGCCTACCGGTGTCGGCAAGACCGAAGCGGCGCGGCAGTTGGCCAAGGCCATGGGTATCGAGCTGGTGCGGTTCGACATGTCCGAGTACATGGAGCGTCACACCGTGTCGCGCCTGATCGGCGCGCCTCCGGGCTATGTTGGCTTCGATCAGGGCGGTCTGTTGACCGAAGCGATCACCAAGCAGCCACATTGCGTATTGCTGCTCGATGAAATCGAGAAGGCCCACCCGGAAGTCTTCAACCTGCTGTTGCAGGTGATGGATCACGGGACCCTGACCGACAACAACGGACGCAAGGCGGACTTCCGCAACGTGATCGTGATCATGACCACCAACGCCGGTGCTGAAACGGCCGCGCGGGCTTCGATCGGCTTCACCCATCAGGATCACTCTTCTGACGCGATGGAAGTGATCAAGAAAAGCTTCACGCCGGAGTTCCGCAACCGCCTGGACACCATTATCCAGTTTGGTCGCCTCAGTCATGAGGTTATCAAGAGTGTGGTGGACAAGTTCCTCACCGAGCTACAGGCGCAGTTGGAAGACAAGCGCGTGCAGCTGGATGTCACGGAAGCGGCGCGCAGTTGGATCGCCGAGGGTGGCTACGACGCAGCAATGGGCGCTCGCCCAATGGCGCGTCTGATCCAGGACAAGATCAAGCGGCCGCTGGCTGAAGAGATCCTGTTTGGCGAACTCTCGGACCATGGTGGCGTGGTGCATATTGATCTGAAGGACGGCGAGCTGACCTTCGAGTTCGAAACCACGGCAGAAATGGCCTGATCGATAACCGCAGGCGCCAATGTGGGAGGGGGCTTGCCCCCGATAGCAGTGCTTCAGTCGCTACACGAGTGACTGGTACGCCGCTATCGGGGGCAAGCCCCCTCCCACATTGTTTTGTGGTGCTAGATAAATGGCGCACACACAAAAACGCCCGGCATAACCGGGCGTTTTGTATTGACTTGCTTAGCGAGCGCGGTAAGTGATGCGCCCTTTGCTCAAGTCATAGGGCGTCAGCTCGACGCGCACTTTGTCACCGGTAAGAATACGAATGTAGTTCTTGCGCATCTTGCCGGAGATATGCGCGGTTACGACGTGCCCATTTTCCAACTCCACACGAAACATGGTGTTGGGCAGGGTGTCGACGACAGTGCCTTCCATTTCGAAGCTGTCTTCTTTCGACATGCAGTAAAGCCCTCGGTATCCAGTGAATGGCCCGGTGCAACTGCGCCAGGCAAAAGCGGCGTGCATTGTGCCCGAAAAAGGGTGTTTAAGCCAAGGGGTTCTAGTTAAGCGTGACCCATCTTTGATTAATCAGCAGTTCTATGGGCCGATATTGGGTCTTGTAGCTCATCTTTTTGCAGTTCTTGATCCAGTATCCGAGGTAAACCGCCTCCAGTTCCAGGCGCAGGGCTTCGCCGATTTGCCAGAGGATCGCAAAGCGCCCCAGGCTGCGGCGCTCTTCGGTCGGCTCGTAGAAGGTGTAGACCGCCGACAGGCCGTTAGGCAGCAAATCCGTCACGGCGACGGCCAGCAGGCGACCGTCCGCACGAAATTCATAGAAGCGTGAAAAAGGCAGATCGCGCACCAGAAACGTGGAGAACTGGTCGCGGCTTGGTGGGAACATATCGCCATCGGCGTGGCGTTGCTCGATATAGCGCTGGTAAAGGTCGAAGTATTCTTCGGTAAACCGAGGCTTGCTCGATGTCACCACCAAGTCGACATTGCGCTTGAGGATGCGCTTCTGGTTGCGGTCCGGCAGAAACTGCGCCACAGGGAGGCGCGCCGGCACGCAGGCATTGCAGTTCTGGCAATGGGGTCGGTACAGATGGTCGCCGCTACGCCGAAAGCCCATTTCCGAAAGATCCGCATACACATGCACGTCCATCGGTTGGCTGGGGTCGAGGAACAGTGTGGTGGCCTGCTCGTCTGGCAGATAGCTGCAAGAGTGGGCTTGAGTGGCATAGAACTTCAAACGCGCCAACTCGGTCATGATCAACCCTCGGGATAAGCTTTGAAATAAGTGTAAGCCAGGTGCGCGGATGTCGCCTAAGAAACCCACGGCCCGGTGTTGGGTTGGTCCAGGTGGTCGCGTAGAAAACCGGCGAACTCACTGCGAGGAATGGCGCGGGCACCCAGGCTGTGCAGGTGATCGTTGGGCATCTGGCAGTCGATCAGCACAAAGCCCCAGGCCTGTAATTGTCGCGTCAGTGTAGCGAAGCCAAATTTAGAGGCATTGTCGGCGCGGCTGAACATGGATTCGCCAAAAAACAGCTGGCCCATCGCCAGGCCATACAGGCCGCCCACCAGTACGCCTGCATCCCATACCTCTACCGAGTGCGCATGGCCGCGCTTGTGCAACTCCAGGTAGGCGTTCTGGATGCCTTCGGTGATCCAGGTGCCATCGGCGTAGGCGCGCGGCGCAGCGCAGGCCTGGATGACGGCGGCGAAGTCCTGGTCGAATGTCACGGTGTAGCGCTGCTGGCGTAACAGCTTGCCCAGGCTGCGGGATACGTGGAGTTCATCAGGGAAGATCACCGTGCGCGGGTCTGGCGACCACCAAAGGATCGGTTGACCCTCCGAAAACCAGGGGAAGCAGCCGTGGCGGTATGCCTTGACCAGTCGCTCCGCCGATAGATCGCCGCCGGCGGCGAGCAGGCCATTGGGTTCGCGCATGGCTTTGGCCAGCGGTGGAAAGGTCAGGGTGTCGCGTTGCAACCAGGTCAGCATGGCATCCAGGCTTATGGAAGGGGAGGGGAGTGGCAGGTATGACCCCGCCTCGGCAGTGCTGATTATTGTCGACGCAGCGCCATCGGGCCAGCTTGAATCCGCCATTGCTGCGTATTAGCGTGAGCGGGTGTTTCTGCAACTCTATGCCGGGGGTGTGGTCGTATTCGGGGCCGGCCCATGCAGGCCAATTGCCAAGCTTGCCTGGATTGGTAAAAACAGCTCATAAGCCTTTGTCAGCAAAGACAATGCATGCTCAAATTGCACATGTTGTGACACACAATTGGCTATGCTGGCTGAAGAAAGCCAAGTGGCGTGGCATCAGGCACACAAACCCGTACAATGCGGCCATTGTGGCGTTATCGTCATTTCATTGCGCAATCGCCCGACGTTAAACGTAGATTCAACGACGTTCGTTTATTTTTCAGCTGCTCGGATTGGGCAGTATTGGCAGTCATTCAACAGATGGACGCGCTAAAGGCGCAGGAAAAGACCCGTTTTGAAGAAATCCGCCGCAACACCTAAAGCAGCAGTCGTGCCGGCTTGGCGCCAGCACCTGCACTATCGACTCAAGGAAGGTGCGCTGATCGCTATCGGCGCGCTGTGTCTGTTCCTGATGATGGCCTTGCTCACCTATGGCAAGGACGATCCGGGCTGGAGCCACAACAGCAAGATCGACGACGTGCAGAACTTCGGTGGTCCGGTGGGTTCCTACAGCGCCGATATCCTGTTCATGGTGCTGGGTTACTTCGCTTACATCTTCCCGTTGCTGCTGGCGATCAAGACCTGGCAGATCTTCCGCCAGCGTCACGAGCCGTGGCAATGGAGTGGCTGGCTGTTCTCCTGGCGCCTGATCGGCCTGGTGTTCCTGGTGCTCTCCGGCGCGGCGCTGGCCCATATTCATTTCCACGCGCCTACCGGTTTGCCGGCGGGCGCGGGCGGGGCGCTGGGCGAAAGCCTTGGCGACCTGGCACGCAAGACCCTGAATATCCAGGGCAGCACCCTGATGTTCATTGCGCTGTTCCTGTTCGGCCTCACGGTATTCACCGACCTCTCGTGGTTCAAGGTGATGGATGTGACGGGCAAGATCACCCTCGACCTGCTCGAATTGTTCCAAGGCGCCGCCAACCGTTGGTGGTCCGCCCGTGTCGATCGCAAGCGCATGGTGGCCCAGTTGCGCGAGGTGGATACCCGCATCAATGAGGTCGTGGCCCCGAGCACACCGGACCGCCGCGAACAGGCCAAGGTCAAGGAGCGCCTTATCGAGCGCGAACAGGCCCTGAGCAAGCACATGTCCGACCGCGAGAAGCAGGTGCCACCGGTGATTGCGCCGGCGCCGCCCAAGGCTCCCGAGCCAAGCCATCGCGTGCAGAAAGAGAAACAGGCGCCGTTGTTCATTGACAGCGCCGTGGAAGGCACCTTGCCGCCGATCTCGATTCTCGACCCGGCCGAAAAGAAACAACTCAACTATTCACCGGAATCCCTGGCGGCCGTCGGCCACCTGCTGGAAATCAAGCTCAAGGAATTCGGTGTCGAAGTCTCGGTGGACTCGATCCACCCAGGCCCGGTGATTACCCGTTACGAAATCCAGCCGGCCGCCGGTGTAAAAGTCAGCCGCATTTCCAACCTGGCCAAGGACTTGGCCCGCTCCCTGGCCGTGACCAGCGTGCGCGTGGTGGAGGTGATCCCGGGCAAGACCACCGTGGGTATCGAGATTCCCAACGAAGACCGCCAGATCGTGCGTTTCTCCGAAGTGCTGTCGACGCCGGAATACGACAACTTCAAATCGCCGGTCACCCTGGCCCTGGGCCATGACATCGGCGGCAAGCCGGTCATCACTGACCTGGCGAAAATGCCTCACCTGCTGGTGGCCGGTACCACCGGTTCCGGTAAGTCGGTGGGGGTGAACGCGATGATCCTGTCGATCCTGTTCAAGTCCGGCCCGGAAGACGCCAAGCTGATCATGATCGACCCGAAGATGCTCGAACTGTCGATCTACGAAGGCATTCCGCACCTGCTGTGCCCGGTGGTCACCGACATGAAGGACGCCGCCAACGCCCTGCGCTGGAGCGTTGCCGAGATGGAGCGCCGCTACAAGCTGATGGCGAAGATGGGCGTGCGTAACCTGTCGGGCTTCAACGCGAAGGTCAAGGAAGCCCAGGACGCCGGCACGCCGCTGACCGATCCGCTGTACAAGCGCGAAAGCATCCACGACGAAGCACCGCTGCTGAGCAAGCTGCCGACCATCGTGGTGGTGGTCGACGAATTTGCCGACATGATGATGATCGTCGGCAAGAAGGTTGAAGAGCTGATCGCCCGTATCGCCCAGAAAGCGCGAGCGGCCGGTATCCACTTGATCCTTGCTACCCAGCGGCCGTCGGTGGACGTGATCACCGGCCTGATCAAGGCCAACATCCCGACGCGTATGGCGTTCCAGGTGTCGAGCAAGATCGACTCGCGGACCATCATCGACCAGGGCGGCGCCGAACAACTGTTGGGCCACGGTGACATGCTCTACATGCCGCCGGGCACCAGCCTGCCGATCCGTGTGCACGGTGCTTTCGTGTCCGACGATGAAGTGCACCGTGTGGTGGAAGCCTGGAAGCTGCGCGGCGCGCCTGAATACAACGATGACATCCTTGCTGGCGTTGAAGAAGCTGGCAGCGGTTTCGACGGTGGCAGCAGCGGTGGCGACGATGATGCCGAGACCGACGCGCTGTACGACGAAGCCGTGGCATTTGTGCTGGAAAGCCGCCGGGCCTCGATTTCTGCGGTACAGCGCAAGCTGAAGATCGGCTACAACCGCGCCGCCCGCATGATCGAAGCCATGGAAAACGCCGGCGTCGTCACCGCAATGAACACCAACGGCTCGCGTGAAATCATTGCCCCTGGGCAGATGCGCGACTGACTCCGTGCCGCGTGGCAGCACGCGGCGCGCCCTGACTACTCAATGAGGACTCCCATGCGCTTTATCCGCATGCTGTTGTTGCCGGCACTGGCCCTGACCGCTGTTTCGGCTCACGCTGACCCGGCCTCCGTCGCCAGCCTGAAGAACCTGTTGGACAAATCCCAGACCCTGACCGCACGCTTTTCCCAGCTGACCCTGGATGCCGGCGGTACTCGCTTGCAGGAAACGGCAGGGGAAATGGCCGTGCAGCGCCCAGGGCTGTTCTACTGGCACACCGAAGGCAAGGCCGAGCAGACCATCGTCTCGGACGGCCAGAAAGTTACGCTGTGGGACCCGGACCTGGAGCAGGCGACCATCAAGAAGCTCGACCCACGCCTGAACCAGACGCCGGCGCTGTTGCTGTCGGGCGACGTGTCGAAGATCAACGACAGCTTCGATATCACCTCCAAGCAAACCAGCAACGTGATCGAATTCACCCTCAAGCCCAAATCCAAGGACACGCTGTTTGACACGCTGTCCCTGTCGTTCGGCAATGGCGTGATCAACAACATGCGCCTGATCGACAGCGTCGGCCAGCGCACCGATATCCTGTTCTCCGGGGTCAAGGCCAACCAGCCGGTGCCGGCTTCCAGGTTCAAGTTCGACATCCCCAAGGGTGCCGACGTGATCCAGGAATAAACCAGAGGTTTCAAACGCTGCCCATGGACCTGTTTCGAAGTGACCCGATTGCCCAACCCTTGGCCGCACGCTTGCGTTCGACCAACCTGGATGAGTACGTCGGTCAGGAACACCTGCTCGCTCGCGGCAAGCCATTGCGCGAAGCCCTGGAGCAGGGCGCGCTGCACTCGATGATTTTCTGGGGGCCACCGGGCGTGGGTAAAACCACCCTGGCGCGGCTGCTGGCGAAAGTCTCGGATGCACACTTCGAAACGGTGTCTGCGGTGCTGGCCGGGGTCAAGGAAATCCGCCAGGCGGTGGACGTCGCCAAGCAGCAGGCCGGGCAATACGGCAAGCGCACCATCCTGTTTGTCGACGAAGTGCATCGCTTCAACAAGTCGCAGCAGGATGCCTTCCTGCCCTACGTCGAAGACGGCACGCTGATCTTTATTGGCGCCACCACCGAAAACCCCTCGTTCGAACTGAACAACGCGTTGCTGTCGCGGGCTCGCGTGTATGTGCTCAAGAGCCTCGACGAGGCGGCGATGCAAAAGCTGCTGCACCGCGCCTTGAGTGAAGACAAGGGCCTGGGCAAGCGCCAGCTGAGTGTCAGCGAAGAAGGCTTCAAGATTCTGCTCACCGCTGCCGATGGCGACGGTCGCCGTTTTCTCAACCTGCTGGAGAACGCATCCGACCTAGCCGAAGACGGCAGCGAGATTGGCGTCGACCTGCTGCAAAGCCTGCTCGGCGACACGCGCCGGCGCTTCGACAAGGGCGGCGAAGCTTTCTACGACCAGATCTCGGCGTTGCACAAATCCGTACGCGGCTCCAACCCGGACGGCGCGTTGTACTGGTTTGCGCGCATGATCGACGGCGGTTGCGATCCGTTGTACCTGGCGCGCCGCGTGGTACGCATGGCCAGCGAGGACATCGGTAACGCCGATCCCCGTGCCCTGAGCCTGTGTCTGGCCGCGTGGGACGTGCAGGAGCGCCTCGGCAGCCCGGAAGGCGAGTTGGCGGTGGCCCAGGCCATCACCTACCTGGCCTGCGCGCCGAAAAGCAACGCGGTGTACATGGGCTTCAAGTCGGCGCTGCGTGCCGCGGCCGAATACGGCTCCCTCGAAGTGCCGTTGCACTTGCGCAATGCGCCGACCAAATTGATGAAACAGCTCGGCTACGGCGACGAATATCGCTATGCCCACGATGAGCCGGATGCCTATGCCGCCGGTGAAGACTACTTCCCCGATGAGCTTGAGCCGTTGCCGCTCTACCAGCCGGTGCCCCGTGGCCTTGAGCTGAAGATCGGCGAGAAGCTCAATCATCTGGCCGCACTCGATCGTTTAAGTCCCAGACAGCGGAGAAAATCATGATTCCCTTGGTGGTCGCCGTCTCGGCGGGCGGTATCGCGGGTACACTGCTGCGCTTTGCGACGGGTAATTGGATCAGCGCGAATTGGCCCAAGCACTTCTATACCGCGACGCTGGCCGTTAATATCGTGGGCTGCCTGTTGATCGGCGTTTTATACGGCCTGTTCCTGGTGCGTCCCGAAGTACCGATTGAGGTGCGCGCCGGGCTGATGGTTGGCTTTCTTGGCGGCCTGACGACCTTTTCATCCTTTTCACTGGATACCGTACGCCTGCTGGAAAGCGGGCAAATGCCGCTGGCGATTGGCTACGCTGCCATCAGTGTATTCGGCGGGCTGCTCGCGACCTGGGCTGGCCTGTCCTTGACCAAACTTTGATAAACGAGAGACCGACATGCTCGATTCCAAACTGTTACGTAGCAACCTTCAGGACGTAGCGGACCGCCTGGCATCCCGTGGCTTTGCCTTGGATGTTGCGCGCATCGAAGCGCTGGAAGAACAGCGCAAGACCGTCCAGACCCGCACCGAAGCACTGCAGGCTGAGCGTAATGCGCGTTCCAAATCCATCGGTCAGGCCAAGCAGCGCGGCGAAGACATCGCGCCGCTGATGGCGGACGTCGAGCGCATGGGCACCGAGCTGTCCGACGGCAAGGTCGAGCTGGAGGGCATTCAGTCCGAGCTGGATTCGATCCTGCTGGGCATCCCCAACATTCCGCATGAATCTGTGCCAGTGGGTGAAGACGAAGACGGCAACGTCGAAGTCCGCCGCTGGGGCACGCCCAAAGCCTTTGACTTCGAGATCAAGGACCACGTTGCCCTGGGCGAATTGACCGGTGGCCTGGATTTCGAAACCGCCGCCAAGATGTCCGGCGCGCGCTTTGCGTTGCTGCGCGGACCGATCGCGCGCATGCACCGTGCCCTGGCGCAGTTCATGATCAACCTGCACACCGGCGAGCACGGCTACGAAGAGGCCTACACCCCTTATCTGGTGCAAGGTCCGGCGCTGATGGGTACCAGCCAGTTGCCGAAGTTCGAAGAAGACCTGTTCAAGATCAGCCGCGACGGCGAAGCCGACCTGTACCTGATCCCGACCGCCGAAGTGTCGCTGACCAATATCGTCGCTGGCGAGATCCTCGACGCCAAGCAACTGCCACTCAAGTTCGTGGCCCACAGCCCGTGCTTTCGCAGTGAAGCCGGCGCATCGGGGCGTGACACCCGTGGCATGATCCGCCAGCACCAGTTCGACAAGGTCGAGATGGTGCAAGTGGTCGAGCCGTCGACCTCCATGGAAGCCCTGGAAGGCCTGACCGCCAACGCCGAGCGCGTGCTGCAACTGCTGGAGCTGCCGTACCGCGTGCTGGCTCTGTGCACGGGCGACATGGGGTTCAGCGCCGTGAAGACCTACGATCTGGAAGTGTGGGTGCCGAGCCAGGACAAGTACCGCGAGATTTCGTCGTGCTCCAACTGCGGTGATTTCCAGGCCCGTCGCATGCAGGCGCGTTTCCGTAACCCGGAAACCGGCAAGCCGGAACTGGTGCACACCCTCAATGGTTCGGGCCTGGCCGTAGGCCGTACCCTGGTGGCGGTGTTGGAAAACTACCAGCAGGCTGACGGTTCGATCCGTGTACCTGAAGTGCTCAAGCCGTACATGGCCGGCGTTGAGGTCATCGGCTAAATGGAATTTCTGCCGCTGTTTCATAACCTGCGCGGCAGCCGTGTATTGGTCGTTGGTGGCGGGGAAATTGCCTTGCGCAAGTCCCGGCTGCTGGCCGACGCCGGCGCAGTGCTGCGGGTGGTTGCTCCTCAGATCGAAGACCAGTTGCGTGAATTGGTGCTGGGCAGTGGCGGGGAACTGAACGTGCGTGGTTATCAGGAGCCCGACCTTGATGGTTGCACCCTGATCATCGCCGCGACGGACGACGAGCCACTCAATGCGCAAGTATCCAGTGATGCCAAGCGTCGCTGTGTACCGGTCAACGTGGTGGACGCGCCGGCCTTGTGCAGCGTGATCTTCCCGGCGATTGTCGACCGCTCGCCGTTGGTGATTGCGGTGTCCAGCGGCGGCGATGCGCCGGTGCTGGCACGCTTGATCCGCGCCAAGCTGGAAACCTGGATTCCATCGACTTATGGCCAATTGGCCGGGTTGGCGGCGCGTTTTCGTGCCCAGGTCAAAGGTTTGTACCCGGATGTGCAGCAACGTCGGGCGTTCTGGGAAGAAGTGTTCCAGGGCCCGATTGCCGACCGTCAGTTGGCCGGGCAGGGCGCTGAGGCTGAGCGTTTATTGATTGAAAAGGTCAACGGTGCACCGCCGTACGCGCCGGGTGAGGTTTACCTGGTGGGCGCAGGCCCAGGCGATCCTGACCTGTTGACCTTCCGTGCGCTGCGTCTGATGCAGCAAGCCGATGTGGTGCTGTACGACCGCCTGGTCGCCCCGGCGATTCTTGAGCTGTGCCGTCGTGATGCCGAGCGGGTCTATGTCGGCAAGCGTCGCGCCGACCATGCCGTGCCGCAGGACCAGATCAACCAGCAATTGGTGGATCTGGCCAAGCAAGGCAAGCGCGTGCTGCGCCTCAAGGGTGGCGATCCGTTCATCTTTGGGCGTGGTGGCGAAGAAATCGAGGAATTGGCGGCCCATGGCATCCCGTTCCAGGTGGTGCCAGGGATTACGGCGGCCAGTGGTTGCGCGGCGTATGCCGGGATTCCGCTGACTCACCGCGATTACGCGCAATCGGTGCGCTTTATCACCGGGCACCTGAAAAACGGTACGTCGGATCTGCCCTGGCAGGATCTGGTGGGGCCGTCGCAGACGCTGGTGTTCTACATGGGCCTGATTGGCTTGCCGATCATCTGCGAGCAACTGATCAAGCACGGTCGCGCCGCTGATACACCGGCAGCGTTGATCCAGCAGGGCACCACCTCGAACCAGCGTGTGTTCACCGGTACCCTGGCTGACTTGCCACGCATGGTGGCGGAGCATGAAGTGCATGCGCCGACATTGGTGATCGTGGGTGAGGTGGTGGTGTTGCGCGAGAAGCTCAAGTGGTTTGAAGGCGCCCAGTCTCAGGTGTGAGCCCTGAAAGCATCGGGGGCAAGTCCCCTCCCACATTAAAATGCATTCCAAATGTGGGAGGGGGCTTGCCCCCGATGAGTCCCTCAGACACAACCATCTCGTGGATCAGCTCAAAACCCCTGAGCCATTCAAGCGCCGACGATCATGCTCGGCATCAAACCTCTGCAACGGCCCTTTCGGCACAATCCCCGTCGGATTGATCGTCCGATGGCTCGCATAGTAGTGCCCCTTGATGTGCTCGAAATCCACCGTCTCGGCCACCCCAGGCCACTGATACAACTCCCGCAGCCAGTTCGACAGGTTTGGATAATCCGCAATCCGCCGCAGATTGCATTTGAAGTGGCTGTAGTACACCGCATCAAAACGAATCAGCGTGGTAAACAGTCGCACGTCTGCCTCGGTCAGGTATTCACCGGCCAGGTAGCGATGGTCGCTCAGGTGCTGCTCCAGGTCATCCAGTTCGGCAAACACATCATCAAACGCGCTTGCATACGCCTGCTGCGACGTGGCAAAGCCTGCGCGATACACACCGTTGTTCACGGCCGGGTAAATGCGTTCGTTCAGCGTGTCGATGGTTGTGCGCAGTGACTCGGGATAGAAGTCCAGGGTGTTGCCCGTCAACCCGTTGAACGCGCTGTTGAACATGCGGATGATCTCCGCCGACTCATTGCTGACGATGCGTTGGAGCTGCTTGTCCCACAACACCGGCACGGTGACGCGGCCGGTGTAGTCGGCCGTATCGGCGGTGTAGCGCTGGTGCATGAATTCAAAATTATCCAGCGCGTCGCCAGTGGAGCCGTGGGCCTTGTCGAAGGTCCAGCCGTTTTCCAGCATCAGCCAGCTGACCACGGACACATCGATGAGGCTTTCGAGGCCTTTGAGCTTGCGCAGGATAAGGGTGCGGTGAGCCCATGGGCAGGCCAGGGACACATAGAGGTGATACCGACCGGCCTCGGCCCTGAAGCCGCCATCGCCGCTCGGGCCAGGCTGGCCGTCGGCCGTCACCCAGTGGCGGCGCTGCGCCTGTTCGCGTTGGAAAGCGCCGTCTGCGCTACTTTCGTACCACTGGTCTTTCCAGTGTCCTTTGATCAGCAAACCCATGACTGGCTCCTTGGCTAATAAGCGTTGGAGCCCAGTCTAAAGGGATGAGTTCGAACTAAAAGCGCAAAGACCGCGGGTGAATGATCGATTAAATCGATTTATCCCGCGCAGCCCAGTACTGCCGGGCCAATTCGAACGCCTGCTCCCGTGGGTGGCCCAGGCCGCGCAAGGCCAGGGCCATGGTGGCGATCAGCGCCAGTTGTGGGTAGCTGTCCTCCACATCACCGCGCCACAGCGCTTTCAAATGCTCTGTCTCCAGCGTTGCCGGTTTGACATGGCGCTGGGCGGAGAGGGCGGGCCATTCTTCATCCCAGTTCTCGCCGCCGGTAGTGCCGTACAGGTGGCTGATCGTGTCGGGGTTGATCTCGATCTCGCCGCCGTCGCCTTTCACCACAATCACGTTATCGCCAAGCAGGCCGCTGGCGTCGCGGTGTACGCCCTGATAGCCCGGATGGAAAATGCTTTGCAGGCCGCAACGGGCGTTCAACGGGTTGAGCAGCCGCGCCAGGGAGTGGATCGGCGAGCGCAGGCCTAGGGTGTTGCGCAAATCGATCATGCGTTGCAACTGCGGTGCCCAGTCGCCCAGCGGGATGAACGCCAGGTTGCCCTGGTCAAACGCCGCGCCGACCTGTTGCCAGTTGCGGCACAGGGGAATTTGCAGGGTTTGCAGCAATTGTTCGGTATACAACCGGCCCGCCGTATGGGCACCGCCACCGTGCATCAGGATGCGCACGCCGTTCTGCGCCAGGCATTTGGCCGCCAGCAGAAACCACGGTAGGTGGCGCTTTTTACCGGCGTAGGTCGGCCAGTCGACATCTACGTTCAGTGCCGGGGCATCCAGGCGTTCGCGCACGGCTTCGGTGAAGCCAGCAAGTTCTTCCGCGCTTTCTTCCTTGTGCCGCAGCAGCATCAGGAAGGCGCCCAGTTGGGTGTCTTCGACTTTTTCGTCGAGCAGCATGCCCATGGCTTCACGGGCTTCTTCGCGGGTGAGGTTACGCGCGCCGCGCTTGCCTTTGCCCAGGATGCGCACGAATGGCGCAAACGGGTGCTCGGCAGGGGTTTGCAGGGTCAGTGGGGCAAAGTCGGTCATAAGCAATTCGTCGGCCTGGGCAGGCCCGCCAGCTTGGCGGCGAGTTTGGCGGGAGTGCCGTTGAACAGTTGGTTGAGGTGCAGGCTGTTGCCCTTCTCCGGGCCAAGTTTCAGGGCGGTGTATTTGATCAGCGGGCGCGTGGCCGGGGATAGCTGGAATTCGGCATAAAACCCGCGCAACAGTTCGAGGATTTCCCAGTGGGCCGGCGTCAGCTCCAGGTTGTCGGCGGCGGCCAGGGCATTGGCGACTTCGGTGGACCAGTCGTCCAGATCGACCAGGTAGCCGTCCTTGTCCAGTTCGAGGCGGCGCTCGCCTACGGTCAGGGTGTTCATAGCCAGGTGTTGACCTTGTCGTAGTCGATCGACAGTTGCACGAAACCGGGATAGTCCATGCTGTCAGCCCAGTCCGGTAGTGGCAAATTGCGCGCCTGCATGTCTTCGGCCAGCACAAACACCTTCACGCCTTTGGTTTGCAGGGCGGGCGTGTGCAGACCGTAGGCGCCGTCACCACACAGCAGGATTGCGTCCCCGGCGCCACAGATGCGCAGGCAGCTGTCGAGGCGGCTGTCGGTAAACGGGGAATGAGACACCACATGTAGAGTCGTCATCAGAGGGTAATCACCTGGTCGTAACGGTCAATCAGTTGGGAAATGGCTTGGCTGTCCAGCGACTGCGCGTTGGCGGGTGGTGGGAGCCCGCGTGCGGACAGGCTGTGGTCGCAGGCGAACACGTCATCAATGCCGAACAGGCCCAGGGCCTGCAGATTGGCACTCAGGTCTTTCTGTTGCACGGCTTTGGCGGCTTGGCACGGCGCCAGTTGGAACACACCGTCATCCATGAACAGCAAGCCGATGGGCAGATCAAACGCGCCGCCGGCCAGCACGATATCCAGCGCTTCCCGCGCGCTCGGCCCGGACCACGGCGCCTGGCGGCTGATCACCAATAGGGATTTGGACATCTCACGGCCCTCCAAAACAGATCAGGCGGTCAGCACCCTGGATCGCATCATGCAATTGCCCAAGGCCTGACAGCGCCCACGGCGCATCCAGGTTGACCGCGCTGCGTTGATAACGCGTGGCTTCTTCGCTGTTGAGCACGCCACGGCGCAGGGCAGCGGCGATGCACACCACGCCGTCCAGTTGATGAGTGCTGACAAACTCACGCCATTGGCGGGCGATGTCTTGCTCATCCTGGGCCGCGACAACGTTATTGGACGCGCTGTACACGCCATCCTGATAAAAAAACAACCGCACAATCTCATGCCCGCCGGCCAGCGCGGCCTGTGCGAACAGCAGGGCGCGGCGCGAGGAGGGCGCATGGGCGGCGGAATACAGGGCAATCGCGAACTTCATGGAACACTCGGCAAGCAAACGTTGGCCAATGATAAAGCCGCCGCCGCGAAAAAGCCCGCCGTGATCAAAACGGTCACCGTCGGTGATCGTTCTGACGATTGCCGGTAGGTGCAAGGCTGCCTAGTCTGTGGACATTCGAAGCGAAAGTGGAGCCCCCAAATGTCAGGTCCCTTGGCGTCCCTCAAAGTGCTGGATTTTTCCACCTTGCTACCTGGCCCGTTTGCTTCGTTGATGCTGGCGGACATGGGGGCCGAGGTGCTGCGTATCGAATCGCCCACGCGCATGGACCTGCTGCGCGTGCTGCCACCCCATGACCAAGGCACCTCGGCGAGCCACGCCTACCTCAATCGCAATAAACGCAGCCTGGCGCTGGACCTCAAGCAGGCCGAGGCCCTGGACATCGTAAGGGCGCTGGTCAAGAGCTACGACATCGTGCTCGAACAGTTTCGCCCCGGCGTGATGGAGCGCCTGGGCCTGGGGTATGAGGCCTTGAAAGCGCTCAACCCCCGGCTGATTTATGTGTCGATCACCGGGTATGGCCAGACCGGCCCGTATAAGGATCGCGCTGGCCACGATATCAACTACCTGGCACTGGCGGGCGTGGCCAGCTACACCGGGCGCCAGGACAGCGGGCCGCTGCCGTTGGGCGTGCAGTTGGCGGATGTGGGCGGCGGCTCGTTGCATGCCGTGGTGGGTTTGCTCGCAGCGGTCATTGCTCGCCAGCAGACGGGTGTCGGTCAATACCTGGATGTGAGCATGACCGACTGCTCATTCAGCCTGAACGCGATGGCTGGCGCGGGTTACCTGGCCTGCGGCGTGCAGCCGGAAAGGGAAACCCATGTGCTCAATGGCGGCAGTTTCTATGACTATTACCGCTCGCGTGATGGGCGCTGGATGTCGGTGGGCAGCCTGGAGCCGGCGTTTATGCAGCGACTGTGCGCGGCGTTCGGGCGGCCGGAGCTGGCGGCACTGGGCCTCGATCCTGCGCTCAAGCGGGCGCTGCAAGTGGAATTCGAAAAGCGCAGCTTTGATGAGCTGTGCGAGTTATTTGCCGGTGTGGATGCGTGTGTAGAGCCAGTGTTGAGCCTAAGCGAGGCCGTTGAACACCCGCAGTTGAAGGCGCGGGCGTTGGTCAGCCAGGTGCCGAGGGGCGATGGTTCGACCCAGGCGCAACTGGCTTGCCCGCTGAAGTTTTCCGAGGGGTTGCCGGCGCCGAGACATATTGGTGTGGCGGTGGGGGGGCACAGTGATGAGGTGTTGGCGGAGTTGGGCCTCAGCGCTCAGCGAATAGCGGAACTGCGGCGGGCCAAGGTGGTTGGGTGACTGACCCGGCGCTATCGGGGGCGAGCCCCCTCCCACATTTGACCGCGTTTCAAAGGTGGGAGGGGCTTGCCCCCGATTGGGCCCTCACTCCACGCGGGTTTCCCCGGTAAACACCAGGGTCTGCCGACACCGCCGACACAAATACCGCCGTCCCTGAGCCACCATGCCATGACGCTGCGACGAAAACGGGAAGTCGCTATCGGCACACGGGCAGCGGTAGATATAGCGGGTCACCTGGCGACGCTGCACGGCATAGGTGTGGCAGCGGTCTGGCGGCAGTTCGTAGACCCCGCGCATGATTAACTGCCATTCCTCGCCATGGGGCTGGATGCGCTCACCGAACAATTGATGGGCGATCAGGTGCGCCACTTCATGGGCCACGGTCTGCTTGAGGAAATGTTGACTGTTTTCTCGGTACAACTGTGGGTTGAAGCGCAGCAGGTTCTCGTGCAAATGCGCGACACCGGCTTTCTGGCCCCGCAGCTTGAGGCTGACCTGGGGGCGCTTGAAGCTTCGTTTGAAAAAGGATTCGGCTTGCAGGAAACAATCTTCGACGCGGGTATTGAGTTGCTCGGGCATGCTGTACCTATCTCCAGAGAGGCCCAGTATGCCGCAAAGCCGGGTGTTTCCGAATCTGTCAGGTGCCGAATGGTCATGCATAACGCACAAAGCCACCTTGCGGTGGCCTTGCCTGAGGGGTTGTGAGGTCAGTTGGTGTAGATCGGGCCAACACCCAGGCCCCAGACGATAACGGTAAACGCCATGATCGCCACCAGGACCACCAGGCCTACAGCCAGTACCGAGCTGGAAAACAGGAAGCCCTCGTCCGGGTCGATGTTCATGAACGTCGGCAGGCCTACATACAGCAAGTACACCGTGTAGCAGATTGCCGCCGTGCCCACGACCATGCCCAGCCACATATGTGGGTAAAGTGCCGCCAGCCCGCCGATAAACAGGGGTGTGGCAGTGTAGGTCGCAAAGGCCACGCAGCGCGCCATGCTGGGGTTGGCGTCGTAGGTACGGGCCATCCAGTGAATGAACGCGCCCATCACCGCCACGCCGCCGAGCATGGCGGCATAGGACATGATGGTCATCCACAACGCACTTTCCTGGGTCAGCATCACCGGCGCCCGGTTACCGATGACCCAGCCCACCTGGGTGGTGCCGATAAACGCTGATATCGCAGGGATCGCCGCGAGAATCAGGGTGTGAGTGAGGTACATGTGGCCGATGCTTTCTTCTTTATCGCCACGGATTTCCCGCCATTCCTGGTCGGGATGGGTAAAAAGCCCCACGACGTGATGGATCATGCCAGTCACTCCTGTCGTTATTGCCATCGCCCCCCATCGGAGCGCCCACGGGCCAATTGGCCTGAAAGGTCTGGATATAGATGTGCGACCTCACGTCGCAGTATAGGAAGGGATGACCTGAATAACTGTAGGGGCTTTAGAGCAAATCGCACTGTAAACAGTGGGCCTAATCGCAGATTGGAATGCTGGCCCACATTGAATGTGGGGACTCGACATCGGTAAGATACCCGGCTTTTCGTCACACACCAGCAGCGGATCCAAGCGCCATGGGCACTCTTACGGTCAACCAGAACAAACTGCAAAAACGCCTGCGTCGCCTGGCCGGTGAAGCGGTCGCCGATTTCAACATGATCGAGGACGGCGACAAGGTCATGGTCTGTCTCTCCGGCGGCAAAGACAGTTACACCCTGCTTGACGTGCTGCTGCACCTGCAAAAGGTCGCGCCAATCAAGTTCGAGATCGTCGCCGTCAACATGGACCAGAAACAACCAGGCTTCCCGGAGCACGTGCTGCCGGCCTACCTGAAAGCCCTGGGCGTCGAGTACCACATCGTCGAGAAAGACACCTACTCGGTGGTCAAGGAGTTGATCCCGGAAGGCAAGACCACCTGCTCGCTGTGCTCGCGCCTGCGCCGTGGCACGCTCTACACCTTTGCCGATGAAATCGGTGCGACCAAGATGGCCCTGGGGCACCACCGCGACGACATCGTCGAAACCTTCTTTCTCAACATGTTTTTCAATGGCTCCCTCAAGGCCATGCCGCCCAAGCTGCGCGCCGATGACGGGCGCAACGTAGTCATCCGCCCGCTGGCGTATTGCAACGAGAAGGACATCCAGGCCTACTCCGACTTCAAGCAATTCCCGATCATCCCGTGCAACCTGTGCGGCTCCCAGGAAAACCTGCAGCGCCAGGTGGTCAAGGAGATGCTGGTGGAGTGGGAACGCAAGACGCCGGGGCGCACCGAAAGTATTTTCCGCAGCTTGCAGAACGTACAGCCATCACAATTGGCCGACCGCAACCTGTTTGACTTCACCAGCCTGAAAATCGACGAGACGGCCGCCTCGCGCTTCGTCAACGTAGTGAACCTCTGACGCAACTCAACGCTCTGAAAGACGGCGCTTACGGGCGCCGTTTTCATTTTCAATCCCCAGGAGAGGGCATGCGCGATTACAAGTGGCTGCACGAATATTGTCTGAACCGCTTTGGTTCAGCGGCTCAACTGGAAGCCCACCTGCCGGTGCCCAAGACCCCGGCGCAATTGCGCAAGATCAGTGATGACCGTTATCTGTCGACCCTGGCGCTGCGAGTGTTTCGCGCCGGTTTAAAGCACAGCGTGGTGGACGCCAAATGGCCGGCGTTCGAACAGGTGTTCTTCGGCTTCGACCCGGAAAAAGTCGTACTGATGGGCGCCGAGCACCTGGAACGCCTGATGCAGGACACGCGGATCATCCGTCACCTGGGCAAGCTCAAGAGCGTGCCGCGCAACGCGCAGATGATGCTGGACATCGAGCTAGAAAAAGGCAGCTTCGGCGCGTTTATCGCCGACTGGCCGGTCACCGATATCGTCGGGCTCTGGAAGTACCTGAGCAAGCACGGCCACCAGTTGGGCGGGCTGTCGGCGCCGCGCTTCTTGCGGATGGTGGGTAAGGATACGTTTGTGCCGAGTGATGACGTGGTGGCAGCATTGAATGCGCAGAAAATCGTCGACAAGGCGCCGACCAGCCTGCGCGATCTGGCGACGGTGCAGGGCGCGTTCAACCAGTGGCATGCCGAGAGCGGGCGACCTATGTGCCAGTTGTCGATGATGCTGGCCTACACCGTCAACCACTGAGCCGACGCCATAAGTAACACCCCCCGTAGCGCTCGACAGCTACGGGTGATTGGCTGCCAACCGCCGATCCAACTGATGCCGCCACCGCACATACAACAGCGCCGTGCAAAACACCGCCAGACTCGTCAGCATCTCCAGCACCCCGAACCACTGGCGGTTCGGGTCGTACGCCGCCAGCGCGCCCTTGATGAAATACAGGTTCACCGCAAAGCACATCCACGAATGCCCCCGCGCACTGCCGCTGATCATGCCCGGCGCCAGCAACAGCAGCGGCGCCAGCTCGATCAGCAGGATCACCCACGGGCGTGCGCCGTGCAGGTCGGCGACGAACAGGTAATACCCGCACAGCAAGCCCACCAGGGCAAAAAATGCCAGCAGGCTCAATGCGCGTGTCACCTTTACACGCGGCTCCAGCCACGCCTGGGGCGGCAGGACTTTAGGCTTTTTGGCCACGGCCATTCTCCAGCAGCGTGGCGGTGGTAGCCAGGCGCAAGCCCAATGCCCGGCACAGGGCGATTTCGTGTTGATCGAGCATGCGCTTGCCGTCCGGCCCGGCATGGTGGCTGGCGCCATACGGCGTGCCGCCGCCCTGGGTGTCGAGCAATGCCTGTTCGCTGTAGGGCAGGCCGGTGATCAACATGCCGTGGTGCAACAGCGGCAGCAGCATCGACATCAGCGTGGTTTCCTGGCCGCCGTGCAGGCTGGCGGTGGAGGTGAACACGCCAGCAGGCTTGCCGACCAGAGCGCCGGTGAGCCACAGGTTGCTGGTGCCATCAATAAAATACTTGAGCGGCGCGGCCATGTTGCCGAAGCGCGTCGGGCTGCCCAGGGCCAGGCCTGAGCAGTTTTTCAAATCATCGAGGCTGGCGTACAACGCACCTTCGTCCGGAATGCTCGGCGCCACGGCTTCGCATTCGGTGGAGATCGCCGGCACGGTGCGCAAACGCGCTTCCATACCGCCTTGCTCGATACCCCGGGCAATTTGCCGGGCCATTTCGCTGACCGAGCCGTTGCGGCTGTAATACAGCACCAGCACATACGGTGTGGTCACGGCAGAATCTCCAGTACGTTTTCTGGTGGGCGGCCAATGATGGCCTTGTCGGCGGTTTCCAGGATCGGGCGTTCCATCAGCTTGGGGTGTTCGGCGATGGCTGCGATCAGTTGGGTTTCGCTGAGGGTGGCGTCGGCCAGGTTGAGACTTTTGTATTCGTCTTCGCCGGTGCGCAGCAACTGACGGGCGCTGAGGCCCAGTTTGGCCAGCAAGGCCTTGATTTGCGCCGCGTCCAGCGGGGTTTCCAGGTAGCGCACCACGGTTGGGGCAAGGCCGCGGGCTTCAAGCAGTTCGAGCGCACCGCGGGATTTCGAGCAGCGCGGGTTGTGATAAAGCGTCAGATCGGTCATGTGCGGGTCGCATCTTGCGTAAGGTGGCGGGTATTCTACCCGCGCTGCGCCCCGTCCTTAAACCGTAAGAGGCGATAGGTCGCAGCCAACGTTCATTTTTGCGAAGGATTACCCCATGACACGTCGACTGATCGGTGCATTGGCGATCATTACAACCTTGCTGCTCAGCGGCTGCGGCAATGACTATGGCGTTGACCAGTATGGCCAGAAAGTCGCGGCCGAGCGCCTCGACAAGCAATGGCTGGTGGTCAACTACTGGGCAGAATGGTGTGGCCCGTGCCGCACGGAAATCCCTGAGCTCAATGCCTTGGCCGAGCAGCTCAAAGCACAGAACGTCGGGGTGTTCGGGGTCAATTTCGATAACGTGCAGGGTGAGGAACTGAAAGCCGCCAGCGACAAGCTGGGCATCAAGTTCACCGTGCTGGCACAGAATCCGGACGGGATCTTCGACATTCCGCGCAGCGAGGCCCTGCCGGTGACTTACATCATCGATGACAAGGGCAAGGTGCGTGAGCAGTTGATGGGCGAGCAGACCGCGGAAGGCGTACTGGCCAAACTCAAGGCCTTGCGCGGTTAAAGCAGCAACTCCAAACAAATGTGGGATCGGGCTTGCCCCGCCCACATTTGGAACGCTGCCAAGTCACAGAGTCGGGATCAGCCCTCTTCGGGCCACAGGCGAATCGGCTTGCCCTCGGCCGGCCAGAAGCGCGTCTGCTCGATCGGCGAGATATCCCAGCGCTGTACGCCTTGCAGAGCCTGGAAGAAGCGGTGTTCCTGCTCCATCAGGGCCTCGGCGCAGAGCTTGCGGGTGCTGCCGAGCTTGCCGAAGCTGAGCTTGTCGCCCTCGACGGTGTATGGCGCAAACCAGTGGTTGCAACCGCCGTTGCCGTAGGCGCGACCATCGGCGCCGAGGGTGACGGTCAGGTGGGCGTAGTCCATCAACGGCCGCTCACCAATCCACTCCACCACGTAACTGTGATCCTGCTTGAGCTTGACCGCATCACCGGCACAGCCGCTCAGTGCCGCGCCGACGGCGGCGAGCAGAAGCAGGCCTTTCATTGCGCAGCCTTCTGGCATTTCGGGCAGCGGTGCTTGTCGCCTTCGCTGGCCCAGCCCAGTTCCTTGATGCGCGCGTTGGCGGCAGGCTGCAGCGGCTCCTTGCTCAGCTTGGTTTCCACCGCGAATTCAAACTCCAGCACGGTGTCGCAGCTGTCGCAGTTGACCTTCCAGGTGTGAATCTCCAGCTCGCCGAATTTAGGCCCTTGGGCCATGGCGACCCATTGGCCCGCCGGGCGGATGGAGTAGCGCGCATCGCCTTCGACGGTCAGGCGCATCGACAGGGTTTTACTGCCGCGCAGGGTGACGATCAGCACGTCGCCGTGCTTGATCGAACCACCGTTGCCGGTGACCTGGTAACGGCCCGGCACCAGGGCGCGGCATTCGATCAGGGTGTGTTGCGGGCTCAGCAAGCTGAAGCGGAAATCGTGTTCGGCCATGGATCCTCCAAATAGGCGCGGCATCCTATCACGGGTGCCTCCTCATCATGAGCCTGGTATGTGACCGCTGATCAACCTTCGACAAGGTTCTGCGCCCGGCCATCAGCCCATGCAGCAATGTTGGCCAGGGTGGTGCCGGCAATGGCCGCCAGGGCTTCGCGGGTGAGGAACGCCTGGTGCGCGGTGATGATCACGTTGGGGAAGGTCAGCAGGCGCGCGAGCACGTCGTCTTGCAGAGGCATATCCGAACGGTCCTCGAAAAACAGCTGGGCTTCTTCTTCGTAGACATCCAGCCCCAGATAACCGAGTTGGCCGTCCTTGAGCGCTTCGATCAATGCCGGCGTATCCACCAGACCGCCGCGACCGGTATTGATCAGCATCGCGCCGGGCTGCATCTGTGCCAGGGCACGGGCATTGATCAAGTGTTTACTGTCGGTGGTCAGCGGGCAGTGCAGGCTGATGATCTGCGCTTGCGCGAGCAACTCGGGCAGGCTCACGTAGTGTGCGCCCAAGGCCTGGACCTGCGGATTGGGGAAGGGGTCGTAGGCGAGCAGCGTACATCCGAACCCGGCCATGATTCTGGCAAATGTCGCGCCGATCTGCCCGGTACCAACCACACCGACCGTCTTGCCCGCCAGGTCGAAACCGGTGAGGCCGTGCAAGCTGAAGTCACCATCGCGGGTGCGGTTGTAGGCCCGATGCAAGCGGCGGTTGAGGGCGAGGATCAGCGCGACCGCGTGCTCCGCGACCGCATGGGGCGAGTAGGCTGGCACGCGCACGATGCTCAGGCCCAGGCGCCTGGCGACGGCGAGGTCGACATGGTTGTAACCCGCCGAACGCAGGGCAATCAGCCGGGTACCGCCTTTGGCCAAGTGTTCCAGCACCGGGGCGCTGAGGTCGTCGTTGATAAAGGCGCAGACCACCTCGTGGTGTTCGGCCAGGGCCACGGTGTCGAGAGTGAGCCGGGCAGGCTGGAATTGCAGCGCCAGGCCCGGTGGCAGCGGCTCGCCGAGGAAGCTGTCGCGGTCGTAGGTCTGGCTGCTGAAAAGAATCACGCGCATTGAAAATGCTCCCTGCTATTTATCAGTTGATCAGCGCCTTGAAATAGGGTCAGACGCTGACCCGCGCTTCACTGGCCAGCCGGGCGATGGCCATGTCCAGTTCGTCCAGGGCCGTCATGGCCTTGGCGTCGTCCTGCTTGAGCAGGGTTTCGGCACGTTGACAGGCAGCGCGCAGTTGCGGCACGCCACAGTAGCGGGTGGCGCCGTGCAGGCGGTGGACGCGCTCGATCAGCGCCAGATTGTCCTTGGCATCGCGGGCAACGTGAATGGCCTGACGGTCTGCCTCCAGCGAGGCCAGCAGCATGGCGAGCATGTCGGCGGCCAGATCGGTTTTACCCGCAGCCAGGCGCAGGCCTTCCTCATGGTCGAGCACCGGAAGCTGCACGCCCGGGCCCAGCCCTTCGGTGACGCGCTCCGGCACTTGGTTACGCAAGGCGAGGCCGGTCCATTTCAACACCACCTGGGCCAATTGCCGTTCGCTGATGGGTTTGGTCAGGTAATCGTCCATGCCGCTTTGCAGCAAGGCGCGTTTTTCGTTGGCCATGGCGTGGGCGGTGAGGGCGACCACCGGCAAGGGTGTGCCATGGCCCTCGCTTTCCCATTGGCGTATCGCCTCGGTACTCTGGCGCCCATCCATGCCGGGCATTTGCACGTCCATCAGCACCAGATCGAAGGTGTCCTGTTTTACGGCGTCGACTGCGGCATAACCGCTTTCTACCGCACGCACCTGGGCGCCCATGTCTTCCAGCAAGGTTTGCACCAACAGCAGGTTCGCCGGGTTGTCGTCGACACACAGCACACGGGGCGCACGGCTGGACAGCGGCTCGCCCGGCTCGCTGCGCGACGGGCGCGGGCTGATCAGGTCGGACAGGGCGCGGCGCAGCTTGCGGGTGCACGCCGGCTTGGCCTGCAACTGGCTGTTGGGGTTGGGCACGGACTGGTTGAACAGCATCTGTTCGGTGGTAGGGCACAGCACCAGCACTTTGCAGCCGAGGCGTTCGAGATCCCAAAGGTGCTGGTTGAGACGCTCGGGCGGAATGTCGTTGGCGGTTACGCCGAGCACCGCCAAGTCAATGGCCTGCTCGGTCTGATGGGCGCTGGTGATGCCGTTGGTCAGGCTTTCCAGGCTATTGAACGGCGTGACTTCCAGGCCGCAGTCTTCCAGTTGATGTTGCAGGGCCTGGCGCGCCAGTTCGTGGTTTTCCAGTACCGCCACGCGGTGGCCCAGCAGTGGCGCGCAGGGCAGGTCTTCAATGTCGCCGCGGGTTTTGGGCAGGTTCAGGCTGATCCAGAACTCCGAGCCTTCACCCGGCGTGCTGTCTACACCGATTTCACCGCCCATCTGCTCGATCAGGCGCTTGGAAATCACCAGGCCCAGCCCGGTGCCGCCCGGCTGGCGTGACAGCGAGTTATCGGCCTGGCTGAACGCCTGGAACAGCGCGCGCACGTCCTGGCTGGACAGGCCAATGCCGGTGTCCTGCACGCTGATGCGCAGTTGCACGCTGTCTTCCTGTTCTTCTTCAATCATCGCTCGGGCCACGATAGTGCCCTCGCGGGTGAACTTGATCGCGTTGCTGATCAGGTTGGTGAGGATCTGCTTGAGCCGCAGCGGGTCGCCCACCAGCGCCAGCGGCGTGTCGCGGTAGACCAGGCTGACCAGTTCCAACTGCTTGGCATGGGCGGCGGGAGCGAGGATGGTCAGGGTGTCTTGCAGCAAGTCCCGCAGGTTGAACGGGATGCTGTCGAGTACCAGTTTGCCGGCCTCGATCTTCGAGAAGTCGAGGATCTCATTGATGATGCCCAGCAGGTTGTCGGCGGATTTTTCGATAGTGCCCAGGTAGTCCAACTGGCGCGGCGTGAGCTCGCTTTTTTGCAGCAGGTGGGTAAAGCCGAGGATGCCGTTGAGCGGCGTGCGGATTTCATGGCTCATATTGGCCAGGAACTCGGACTTGATACGGCTGGCCTCCAGCGCCTCTTTGCGCGCCAGGTCCAGCTCGATGTTTTGGATTTCGATGGTTTCCAGGTTCTGGCGCACGTCTTCGGTGGCTTGGTCGATGCTGTGCTGCAATTCTTCCTGGGCGTTTTGCAGGGTTTCGGCCATGCGGTTGACGCCTGAGGCGAGCTGGTCGAGTTCCTGGCTGCCCAAAGGCGGCAAGCGGGTTTCCAGGTTGCCGTCCTTGAGTTGGGCCACGGCTTGCTTGATCAGACCAATCGGCCCGTTGATCGTACGGCTGATGCGCAGCGCCAGGGCTGCGGTGCAGATCAGGCCGATGGCAATCAACAGCAGGCTGGCGAACAGGCTGCGATAGCCGCGCAGCAACATACCGTTGTGGGACAGTTCTACCTCGACCCACCCCAGCAGGCGGTCGGCTTCATCGGGGATCAGGTCGCCCGCCAGGTTGCGATGGCGGCCAAACACCGGCAGCAGGTAGCGCGTGGCGTCGTTGTCGGTGCGTTGCAGCAGGTGCGAACTGTTGCCGACCGGCGGCTGGTTGAGCATGGTCGGGCCGGCGTGGGCGAGGGGCGTGCGGTCCGGTGCGAGGAACGCCACGGTGCGCACGTCCAGTTGCTCCAGGGACTGAGTGGCAATGCGTTCCAGCAGGTCGGTGTTCTTGCTGCTTAACGCAGGAGCCACCAGCGGGGCCAGTTGCTCGGTGATCATTTCGCCGCGTTGCAGCAATTGGGCCTGCAATTCCGAGAGCTGCATCCAGGTAAAGTAGCCGCCCAACAACAAGGCCATCAGGCTGGTCGGTAATAAGCTCAGCAACAGTACGCGGCCTTTTATCCCCATTCTTCTAAGCACGCCACTCTCCTGCTACCACACTGATATCAATCTTCCGCGCCGGCGTCCGGCCCGCGCCACCTGCGCAGTGTAGCCATTTGCGCGGCCTGGAATCTTGCAAATTAATGACAGGGCGCAATCTTCGGCCTGTTTGGCGTCGTGTGGCGATTGCCTGCGTCGGGGTTATCTTGAATAATCAGTGATTGAGAATGACTTGCAGACGCTAATGAATCCCGCAGCAGTTGGCCTACCCAGTATCCTGACCATTGAAGATGACCCCGTGCTGGGCGCCTATGTCCACGAGCATCTGGGGCGCTGTGGCTTCCAGGTCACGTGGTGCCAGAACGGCCAGCAAGGGTTGGAGATGGCCCGCGAACAGGCGTTCGACGTGGTGTTGATGGATATCCTGCTGCCGGGGCTGGACGGCTTGTCGATTCTGACCCATCTGCGCCAGAGCCATTCGATCCCGGTGATCCTGATGTCGGCATTGGGCGCCGAGGCCGATCGCGTCAGCGGTTTTCGCCTGGGGGCCGATGACTATTTGCCTAAACCCTTCAGCATGGTCGAGTTGCGCGTGCGGATCGAAGCCATCCTGCGCAGGGTGGCCCTGGATCGGCGCCCGCTGGCGACACTTGCGCCGGAGCGTGGGGACGCCCGCACGCTGCGGTTCGACGACGAGCTGTGCGATGTGTTTCATCTGGAACACTCGGCTGGCCTGACCCGCAGCGAATACCGTCTGCTGGAAACCCTACACCGCAACACTGAAGAAGTCCTCAGCAAAGCGTTCCTCTACCAGCATGTACTGCAACGTGGCTATGCGCCCCATGACCGCAGCCTCGACATGCACATCAGCCAGATCCGTCGCAAGCTCAAGGCCATCGGCTACAACGAGCGCGAAGTGCGCACTGTGTGGGGCAAGGGCTATGTGTTGAGTGGTCATGACGATGGGCTTTGACGGTGCGCTGAAACGGCTGCCGGGCAAGCATTCGTTATTCTGGAAGCTCGCCTGCCTGTTGATTGCCTTCTGCCTGCTGATGATCTGGCTCAGTTGGTCCTGGGGCCGCTACATGGAGCAAAAGAACGCGTACCTGTCCGACGAGGCGAGGGTTACGTTGAGTGGTTATGCGGTCAGCGCCGAGCAGGCCTGGAACCGAGGCGGTCATGCGGGTGTTGATGCATGGCTGCAGGCCATGGGCAAACAGGAACGTACCTGGATCGGTGTGATCGGCAATGACTTGCAGTCGTTGAGCAGCTACCCGCTGACCGATACAGAGAGCCAGCGCCTGACCTTCCTGCGCGGCCTGGATTGGCCGGTGAGTCGCCACGTCAAGGGCTTGCCGTGGCTCAAGATCCCGTTTGCGGTTGATCCGGGCGCCGGTTCGCTGGTCATCGAACTGCCGCAGCGTTTTATGCCGGGGCGCTATCAAGTGTTCTGGCGGGTGGTGACCAACGGGGTGATCCCCGGTTTGTTTACCTTGTTGCTGTGCGTTGGCCTGTATCGGCTGTTGATCATGCCCCTCAATCAACTGCGCGAGCAGGCCAATGCCTGGCGAGCTGATCAGTTGAATACGCGGATGTCCCACGACGCCACCAGTCGTCAGGATGAACTGGGCGAGTTGGGGCGCGCGTTTGATCATATGTCCGAGCGGTTGCAGGGCACGGTGGTGTTGCAGCAGCAACTGCTGCGGGACATGTCCCATGAACTGCGTACACCGTTGAGCCGCTTGCGCGTGGCCTGTGACAGTGAGCAAGACCTAGCGCAGTTGCGTGAGCGGTTAGGCCGAGAGATCGATGCCATGCAGCGCCTGGTGGAAGACAGCCTGCAATTGGCCTGGCTGGACACGGAGCGGGCGCCGCTGCCCAAGGAAGATCTTCAGGTGCAGGCACTGTGGGACATGCTGCGGGAGAATGCATGCTTTGAAAGCGATTGGCCCGTATCGCGATTGCCTTGCCTGCTGGGGGCTGACTGTTGGGTGCGCGGCAACCTGAACGCCCTGGCCCAGGCCCTGGAAAATATCCTGCGCAACGCCATACGTCATTCGCCGGTGGATGGAGTTGTGTGCCTGGACGGGCGGCGAGATGGCGAGTACTGGCACCTGTGGCTGGAGGATCAGGGCGGGGGGATTGACGAGGGGGATCTCGAGCGGATCTTCGCGCCGTTTACACGCCTGGACGGCTCACGGCCCGGCGATGGTGGCTTCGGCCTGGGCCTGAGCATCGCGCGCAATGCCGTGCAACGCCAGGACGGCAGCCTGTGGGCGGAAAACACCGGCCAGGGCTTACGTGTGCACCTGCGTTTGCTGGCGCGTTAGGCGTTTGCCCTGCGCTGCTTGCGTTTCTTCCATTGATGCGAAACCCACCAGCGCCAGTAGCCCATGGTCAGGCAATAGGCCAATGCGCCGAGCACCATGCCCAGTACTACCGAGCCCAGCAAGAAGGGTTGCCACAGCGTACTCAACTGACCGCTGATCCATTCCCAGGTCAAGTCATCGGGCAGGCTGCGCGGTGGCACGTTCATCAACCAGGCACCGGTCATGTAGGTGCAGATAAATACCACCGGCATGGTAATCGGGTTGGTCAGCCAAACCAGGCTGATGGCGATGGGCATATTGCCGCGCACGGTAATTGCCAGCACTGCGGCCAACAGCATCTGCAACGGAATCGGGATAAATGCCGCGAACAGGCCCACCGCCATCGCACGGGCCACTGAGTGCCGATTCAGGTGCCAAAGGTTCGGGTCATGCAGCAGCGTGCCAAGAAACTGTAATGACTTGTGTTCCCTGATACTGGTGGGGTCGGGCATGTACCGTTTGAATAAGCGCCGTGGCATAAGGGGTCCAGGTCAGTTCGAGGGGCAAGTATGCGCG
The DNA here is from genome assembly GCF_002742485.1 of Pseudomonas sp. 2822-17. Lineage (NCBI taxonomy): Bacteria > Pseudomonadati > Pseudomonadota > Gammaproteobacteria > Pseudomonadales > Pseudomonadaceae > Pseudomonas > Pseudomonas sp. 2822-17. The sequence continues at coordinate 158,168 of NZ_LJRZ01000760.1, read as the reverse complement.
CATTCTATAAACAGAAAATTCAGACTTTGTGACAAAACATCATAGGCCGTTCCCGACACCCAGCTAAGACTGAGTGGATCACTTGAAAAGGATGATTCATGAAGACAGGGATGTTCGCACTCGCGCTGGGGTTGCTTGCCCTGCGTTTTCTACCGGCATTGCCGACGACTGGTTGGCTGATAGCCATGCTGGTGCTGGCATTGATGCTGCTGCCATTTCGCACGTCGCCCCTGGCGTTTTTCCTGCTGGGTTTGAGCTGGGCGTGCATCAGCGCGCAGGGGGCGCTGGATGATCGTCTGCGACCGGCGCTCGATGGCCAGACGCGATGGCTGGAGGGCCGCGTCGTTGGGCTGCCGCAGCAGACCGGCACCGGAGTGCGTTTTGAACTGGCCGACAGTCGGTCGCGCAACGCCCGCTTGCCCCAGCGTATCCGCGTGTCCTGGCACGGTGGGCCCGAGGTGCGCAGCGGGGAGCGTTGGCGCCTGGCTGTCACGCTTAAACGGCCTTCCGGGCTGCTCAATTTTCACGGTTTTGATCAGGAGGCCTGGCTGCTGGCCCAGCGGATTGGCGCGACTGGCTCAGTTAAGGACGGTGAGCGCCTGTCGCCGGCCCGGCATGCCTGGCGCGACACGGTGCGCCAACGGTTGATCGCCGTTGACGTTCAAGGTCGCGAGGCGGGCCTGGCCGCCTTGGTACTGGGAGATGGTTCCGGGCTGTCAGCCGAGGATTGGCAGGTCTTGCAGGACACGGGCACGGTGCATCTGCTGGTGATTTCCGGCCAGCATATCGGCTTGCTGGCGGGCTTGATCTACGGGTTGGTCGCGTTATTGGCACGCTACGGTTTCTGGCCCCGCACCTGGCCGTGGCTGCCGTGGGCGTGTGGTCTGGCGTTCGCTGCCGCGCTGGGATACGGCTTGTTGGCGGGGTTCGGTGTGCCGGTTCAGCGGGCCTGTGTGATGATAGGCCTGGTACTGCTGTGGCGTTTACGCTTCCGTCATTTGGGGTTCTGGTGGCCATTGCTGCTGGCGCTTAATGGCGTACTGATTCTTGAGCCGTTGGCCAGCCTGCAACCGGGGTTTTGGCTGTCTTTTGCGGCTGTTGCCGTATTGATCCTGGCATTCGGTGGGCGCTTGGGGCCGTGGAGTGCCTGGCAGGCCTGGACGCGCCCTCAATGGTTGATTGCCATTGGTCTGTTTCCCGTGTTGTTGGTGCTTGGATTGCCCATCAGCGTCAGCGCGCCGCTGGCCAATCTGGTGGCCGTACCGTGGATCAGTCTCGTGGTGTTGCCAGTGGCGTTGCTGGGGACCCTGATGCTGCCGCTGCCTTATCTGGGGGAGGGCTTGCTGTGGCTGGCGGGTGGGGCGCTGGATGGGTTGTTCCGGGGCCTGGCGTGGCTTGCGGGCCACGTGCCTGCGTGGGTACCTGCCGAGGTGCCGGTGGGGTACTGGCTGGTCAGCCTGATGGGCGCGGTGCTGCTATTGCTGCCCAAAGGCGTGCCGTTTCGGCTGCTGGGCTGGCCCATGCTGCTGTTGGCAGTCTTTCCACCGCGCGAGTCGGTGCCCCATGGCCGGGTGGAGGTGGTGCAGTTGGATGTGGGGCAGGGGCAGTCCCTGGTGCTGCGCACGCGCCATCACACGTTGCTCTACGATGCCGGCCCGCGTTCGGGGGCGGTTGACCTGGGGGCTCGCGTGGTGCTGCCTGCGTTGAAAAAGCTCGGCGTCGGGTCGCTGGATCTGATGTTGCTCAGCCATGCCGACGCCGATCATGCCGGTGGGGCGGCGGCTGTTGCCCGTGGGTTGCCCATCAGGCGGGTCGTGGGCGGTGAAACCGAGGGGTTGCCCACGTTTCTCGGCACCCAGCCGTGTGTCAGCGGTGAGCAGTGGGAATGGGATGGTGTGTTATTCGAGCTGTGGCAGTGGCCTGACGCTTCAGAGGGCAACCCGAAGTCCTGCGTTCTGCAGGTCCAGGCCAACGGCGAGCGGCTGCTGCTCACCGGGGATATTGATCGGGCCGCCGAGCGGGCATTTCTCGCCTCACCCTTGGCCGTACGCACCGATTGGCTGCAAGCCCCTCACCACGGCAGCCGCAGTTCGTCGTCCGGGCCGTTTCTAAAGCGCCTGGCGCCCACATCGGTGCTGATTTCCCGAGGGCGCGGCAATGCGTTCGGTCATCCCCATCCGCAGGTCATTGCGCGGTACCAGGCGTTGGGCAGCCGGGTGTACGACAGCGCCGAACAGGGTGCCGTGCGCCTGCAACTGGGCGCCTTCATGCCACCCGTTGTTGCGCGCAGTCAACGGCGTTTCTGGCGTGAACGGTTACCCGGGTCCGGCGTCGGCAGCATTGCCGACAAACCCCGCCGCTGAACCTATATGGTAAAGTGGCGCACTTTTTCGAGGGGACATTCACTGTGTGGGAATTGGTCAAATCCGGCGGCTGGATGATGTTGCCGATTATCATGAGCTCCATCGCCGCACTCGGCATCGTTGCCGAACGCCTGTGGACCCTGCGTGCCAGTCGCGTTACCCCCGAGCATCTACTGGGGCAGGTCTGGGGCTGGATCAAGAACAAACAGCTGGACAAGGAAAAACTCAAGGCACTGCGCGCTGACTCGCCCCTGGGTGAAATCCTCGCCGCGGGCCTGGCCAACTCCAAGCATGGCCGCGAGATCATGAAAGAATGCATCGAAGAGGCCGCCGCTCGGGTTATCCATGAGCTGGAGCGCTATATCAATGCCCTTGGCACCATCGCTGCCATGGCGCCGCTGCTCGGTTTGCTGGGAACGGTGCTGGGCATGATCGACATTTTCAGCTCGTTCATGGGCTCGGGCATGACCACCAATGCGGCCGTGCTCGCCGGGGGTATTTCCAAGGCGTTGATCACTACGGCAGCGGGCCTGATGGTGGGTATTCCTGCGGTGTTCTTCCACCGTTTCCTGCAGCGGCGTATCGATGAGCTGGTGGTCGGTATGGAGCAGGAAGCCATCAAGCTGGTGGAAGTGGTGCAAGGCGATCGTGATGTGGACCTGGTTGGGGGCAAAGCGTGAAATTTCGCCGCAAGCAACGGGAAAATGTCGATATCAACCTCGCGTCGCTGATCGACGTGGTGTTTATCCTGCTGCTGTTCTTTGTCGTCACCACCACCTTCACCCGGCAAACCGAGCTGCGTGTCGACTTGCCGGAAGCGGTGAGTGGGTCGCCGGCCGAGGACCAGCAAGTCAAGCAACTGGACATCGCCATCAGCGCCGACGGGGTGTTTTCGGTGAATAACCAGTTGCTGGAGAAAAACGATCTCGCCAGCCTGATGGTCGCCCTGGAGAAAGAATCCGGCGGCGATACCCAGTTGCCGCTGTCTATCAGTGCCGATGGTAAAACCCAGCACCAGGCCGTGATCACCGCGATGGACGCGGCCGGCAAGCTCGGGTTCAGCCATCTGCGCATGAGCACCGTTGAGGCGGCGAGTCAACCCTGATGGCCATGTCCGATCGTCTGCTCAAGGCCTGGTACGAGGGCCATCCGGCGCTCGCGTTATTGCGGCCGCTGGAGTCTTTGTATCGCCGTGTGGTGCAGCGCAAACGCGCTCGGTTTGTGGCGGGCGAGGGAGAGATCTATCAGTCGCCCGTACCCGTGGTGGTGGTTGGGAACATCACCGTGGGCGGCACCGGCAAAACGCCGTTGATCCTGTGGCTGATCGAACATTGTCGACGCAGTGGCTTGCGTGTCGGCGTGGTCAGTCGGGGTTACGGCGCCAAGCCTCCTCAACTGCCCTGGCGCGTCGAGGCCAGCCACAGTGCCGCGGTGGCGGGTGACGAACCTTTGCTGATCGTGCAGCGCTGCGGCGTGCCCTTGGTAATCGACCCTGATCGCAGCCGTGCGGTAAAGGCACTGTTGGCCAGCGAGACTCTCGACCTGATCCTTTCCGACGACGGCCTGCAACACTATCGCCTGGCCCGTGACCTGGAGCTGGTGTTGATCGACGCCGCCCGCGGCCTCGGTAACCGCCGTTGCCTGCCTGCCGGGCCGCTGCGTGAGCCGGTCGAGCGCCTGCAGAGTGTTGATGCACTGCTCTACAACGGGGCTGAATCAGATCGCGACGACGGCTTTGCCTTCCGTCTGCAGCCTACGGCACTGGTCAACCTGCATACCGGCGAGCGCCAGTCGGTGGAGTACTTTCAAGCAGGTCAGTCGGTGCACGCGGTCGCCGGTATCGGTAACCCGCAACGTTTCTTCAACACCCTTGAAACGCTACACTGGCAGCCGATTCCCCATGCGTTTGCCGACCACGCGCCCTACAGCGCCGAGGTCTTGAATTTTACACCGTCATTGCCGCTGGTCATGACCGAGAAGGACGCGGTGAAGTGCCGCGCCTTTGCCCAGCCCGACTGGTGGTACCTTGCAGTGGATGCCGTGCCGTCACCGGCGTTCGTCGTCTGGTTCGACACGCAGCTGATGCGCTTGTTGCCCGCCCGTCTCTTGCCTTAAAACGCTTCTTTCCAGGAAACACTCATGGACACCAAACTGCTCGACATCCTCGCTTGCCCGATCTGCAAAGGCCCGCTCAAGCTCAGCGCCGATAAAACCGAGCTGATCAGCAAAGGCGCCGGCCTGGCGTACCCGATCCGTGATGGCATCCCGGTGATGCTGGAAAGCGAAGCCCGCACCCTGACCACCGATGAGCGCCTGGATAAATGACCACCGCCTTTACCGTCGTTATTCCCTCGCGTTACGCATCGACCCGCCTGCCAGGCAAGCCGCTGCAACTGATCGGCAACAAGCCGATGATCCAACTGGTCTGGGAACAGGCCTGCAAAAGCAGCGCCGATCGGGTGGTCGTGGCCACCGACGACCCGCGCATTATCGAAGCCTGCAAAGGGTTCGGTGCCGAAGCGGTTCTGACCCGCGAAGACCATAATTCCGGCACCGACCGCTTGGCCGAAGTGGCCACGCAGCTTGGCCTGGCGCCTGACGCCATCGTGGTCAATGTGCAAGGCGACGAGCCTTTGATCCCGCCGAGTGTGATCGACCAGGTGGCCGCCAACCTGGCTGCCCATGGTGAGGCGCGGATGGCCACCCTGGCCGAGCCGATTGAGGACATCGACACTTTGTTCAATCCGAACGTGGTGAAGGTCGTCAGCGATGTGAATGGCCTGGCACTGACCTTCAGCCGTTCGACCTTGCCCTGGGCGCGTGACGCCTTCGCCAGCAATCCCGATGTGTTGCCGGAGGGCGTGCCGTACCGCCGCCATATCGGCATCTATGCCTACCGCGCCGGTTTCCTGCACGACTTCGTCAGTTGGGGGCCGTGCTGGCTGGAAAATACCGAATCCCTGGAGCAACTGCGGGCCCTGTGGCACGGCGTGCGTATCCATGTGGGCGATGCCCTTGAAGCGCCGCCTGCCGGTGTCGATACCCAGGAAGACCTTGAGCGCGTCCGTCGCCTGCTGGGGGCCTGATGGAGGTTCTGTTTGTCTGCCTGGGCAATATCTGTCGCTCGCCCACCGCTGAAGGTGTTCTGCGCCATAAATTGCGCGAGGCCGGGCTGGCCGGGCAGGTCGAGGTGGCATCTGCCGGCACTGGCGACTGGCACGTCGGCAACCCGCCGGACCAGCGCAGCCAACGTGCGGCGATGGTGCGCGGTTACGATTTGTCGGCTCAGCGCGCCCAGCAGGTCTCCCGCGCCGACTTTGCGCGTTACGACCTGATCCTCGCGATGGATGGCAGCAACCTGCGCAACCTCAAGGCGCTGCAGTCGGGGCAGGGTAAGGCCGAACTGGATTTGTTCCTGCGCCGCTACGACTCGCAAGTGGACGACGTGCCAGACCCGTATTACGAAGGCGAGCAAGGCTTCGAGCGGGTGCTGGACCTGATCGAACGGGCCTGTGATTTATTGGTGATCGAATTGAAGGGGCGGTTATGACCTTGGACGTGCTGGCGCAGGTTTCCCTCAAGCCATTCAACAGCTTTGGCATCGACGTGCGCGCCCAGCTGTATGCCGAAGCCCGAAGCGATGCCGATGTGCGAGAGGCTCTGGCTTATGCTTCGGCGCAAGCGTTGCCGTTGCTGGTGATTGGCGGTGGTAGCAATCTGCTGCTAACCCAGGATATCGCTGCGTTGGTACTGCGCATGGCCACTCAGGGCATTCGCGTGCTGCACGATGACGGCGTGCACGTAGTGGTCGAAGCCGAAGCGGGCGAGGCCTGGCACCCGTTTGTGCTCTGGACATTGGCACAGGGTTTTTGCGGCCTGGAAAACCTCAGCCTGATCCCGGGCACCGTCGGCGCTGCCCCGATGCAGAACATTGGCGCCTACGGCGTGGAGATCAAGGATGTATTCGCCGGCCTCACAGCGCTGGATCGCCGCACCGGCGAACTGCGGGACTTCAGCCTGCAAGAATGCAACTTTGCCTACCGTGACAGCCTGTTCAAGCACGAAACCGGTCGCTGGTTGATCCTGCGGGTCCGCTTTGCCCTGAGCCGCGCCAGTCACCTCAAGCTCGATTACGGCCCGGTGCAACAGCGCTTGGCCGGGCAGGGCATCACCGACGCGACGCCTAGCGACGTCAGCCGCGCAATTTGCAGCATCCGCAGCGAAAAACTGCCGGACCCGGCAGTCCTGGGCAATGCCGGCAGCTTCTTCAAGAACCCGCTGGTGACCAAGGCCTTGGCCGAAGAGCTACAAGCGCTGTATCCGGATCTGGTGGCCTACCCCCAGGCGGATGGGCACATGAAGCTTGCCGCCGGTTGGCTGATCGACAAGGCCGGCTGGAAGGGCTTCCGTGAAGGGGATGCGGGCGTGCACGCATTACAGGCGTTGGTGCTGGTCAATTATGGCAGCGCCACAGGGCACGACATCGCGAAGCTGGCCCGGCGTATCCAAACGGATATCGCCGAGCGTTTCAAGGTCCAGCTGGAAATGGAACCCAACCAGTACTGATGCCCTGTAAACAAAAATGCCCCGCATCTTTCGATGCGGGGCATTTTTTATGCCGCTAACAATCAGTCATCGCGGCTCATGATGCCGAAGATCTGCAACAGGCTGACAAACAGGTTGTAGATCGACACATACAGGCTGACGGTAGCCATGATGTAGTTGCGCTCACCGCCGTGGATGATGGCGCTGGTCTGGAACAGGATGCATACCGAGGAGAACAGCACAAACCCCGCGCTGATCGCCAGTTGCAGCCCGCTGATCTGGAAGAACATGCCTGCAACCACTGCCGCCAGCAACACAAAGAAACCTGCGGTGATGAAGCCGCCCAGGAAGCTCATGTCCTTGCGGGTGATCAGCACGTAGGCCGACAGGCCACCAAACACCAGGGCCGTCATGGCGAACGCCGAGCTGACCACTTCCGCACCACCGGCCATGCCGAGGTAACGGTTGAGGATCGGGCCGAGGATAAAGCCCATGAACCCGGTCAAGGCAAACGCCGACACCAGGCCCCAAGCCGAGTCACGCAACTTGTTGGTCAGGAAAAACAGGCCATAGAAGCCGATCAGTACAACAAAGATATTCGGATAGCCGACGCGCATCTGCTGCGCCACGAACGCCATCACGCCGCTGAATGCGAGGGTAAGGGCGAGCAGGCCATAGGTGTTGCGCAACACGCGGCTGACTTCAAGCTGCTCAGCCTGCGCGTTACCATTCACTGCGTAATTCTGTTCGCGCATGGCGACACTCCTTCGGTTTTGAAACGTTCAGTCGCAAAGATCATAACAGACGCTCTGTAACAAGCGATGGCGAGAGTTTGACAGTGTGTTTCATTCGGGTATTATGGCGCCCGCTGAGACAGGATGGCCTACTATAATCCTGTGATGCACAAGGGAAATTGGCAGAGTGGTTGAATGCACCGGTCTTGAAAACCGGCGAACGTTAATAGCGTTCCCAGGGTTCGAATCCCTGGTTTCCCGCCAAGATTCAAACAAAAGCCCCGCAATGCGGGGCTTTTGTGTTTCTGCGGTTTGGCAGTCCGATGGGCAATACTTCGCCGTGCCACTCCCGCAGCCAATCTTCAAGGCCGTTTCTCATCTCAATCAGCAAAAAAGCTGAGCCACCGAAAGCAGGCAGATCACTTGGGCAAACATTTGTGCTCGAATTGGATGTTTCATCGCCGTCACCTCGTTTGCAGTTGCCGGTGGTAGTGCCGTAGGCGATGTACATACACACGCCAGGCCGCTCGAAGGTTGAAATGCCACCCTGGCTCGCCAACAACACACGCAACTGCTCCAAAAAGTATAGACCCTGAAACGAATTCGTCACGAAACGCGCTGGCATGCCGGTCTCATGACAATTTGCCGATGCCTGTCGCACTTTTTTTGATTTCTCTGCTCTATCTTTGTCCCAGCCCCGCCGATTCCCCGCGAGGGCAGAAGAACAAGATCGGGTGCCGATGGATCGCACGTTTCCTCTTTCAAACATTCGTCGCATACGCCGGCTGCTGCTGTTGGCTGCGATCTTCATATTCGGCGCGACAGGTTGCACCCAGCAACAGGGGCAGGACATTGCCAAGCAGTTCACCAATGGCAAGCCCGATGAGTTCTTTCAGACCAGTGTCGATCGCATGGCCACCCTGGGCATGCGCGACAATCTGCAAAGCCTGTATCTGCTGATGAGCAAGCTATACCTGCGTAACCCCAGCCAGTGGCGGCAATCGGGTTATCCGGATGCGGTGAGTGCCGAGCGGGAAATTCGCCAGGCAATCGAGCAGCGTCGACCGCTGCCTGCCCTGGGTGAGCGTCGCGACCTAGCCGCGTTGAGTTACTCCTTGAGTCCGGAGTTTCAGGGCGACCGGGTGGGCGCCTTTATATACGCGATCGGCAGTATGTTGGTGACCGCCCACGGCGGGCGCACTGAGTTCTACATGACCGATTCGATCAACCCGCAGTTCGTCAGCAATGCCGCGCGCAATATCGAGAAGGCTACTTGGCTGCTGAGCAAGCGTCAGGATGCGAATGGCGTGTTGCTGCTGTTTTCCAATGAGATCTCGGAGGAGGGCAGCAACCTCAGTTTTGCCGTGGAGTTCGGCAAGATTGTGGCGCGGCTTGACCTGCTGACCCAGATGCTGGATGAGCGGTATCGGCGTATCGGTCTCAACTATGCGCAAAGTTTGTTGCTGATGAATTTCCTGCCGGTGCAGTGAACGGATGGCGCGTACGGCTTTTCTCTTTTCAATGTAAGAAGTGGCCTATGTTGCGCACCCCTGCTTGAAACGCCCCGACGTCGGCAATAGCCTCGGACTTTTCCGAAAAAGTGAGGCCCTACCTTGGGTAAGCGAAAAACGGTGTGGCCGACGGACCGCGAGATACGCCTGCGCTTTATCCTCTTTGCCGTTATCGACGCCGCAAGTGTCGAGGGGGTTCCTGCCGAGTTGTTATTACCGGCGCACAAATTGCTGCGTGATTCACCCACCGAGGCGCAGTTTGTCGAGGCCCTCAGGGCAATACTGGCGGCCGACCAGATGCACGGCTTCAGGTTTCCTGTGGGCTCCGAGGCGGACGATCTGATGCAGACACTGGTTAGGCCTGCCGGTTAGATCTATTTCTGTTGCGCGAGACAACTGAGTGAGCAACTAACTGTTCATCGGCCTATGCTCAAGCCGCAGGCCGCATGGCCGATGCAGTGATGACTACCTCAGGGACGCCGCCATGTTCAATCGCCGCTTGAAGAAGGATCTGCAGGACCGGGACGACGAGCTTTTCCAATTGCGACAGCTCGTTACGCAGTATGACCGCGGCATGCTCTCAATATGCCTGGATGCCGACATGCGGCTCATTGCCGTCAACGAGGATTTTGCCCGGACCCTGGGCTACTCCTGCGAGCAATTGCAGGGCCGTCTCTTGAGTGAAATTGTTCCGCCTTACGTCAGGGATTTACCTTGTTTCCGTGATTTCAATGCAGCAGTCGCCCGCTCCGAGCCGGTGAGCGACGATTACCGCTTCCTGCGCAGTGACGGCAGCCTGGCCTGGATCAACCTCACCTGGTGCCCGATCAACGCGCGCGACGGCCAGCTGTCGCAGATCCAGGGCTACGGCATCGAGGTCAGTCGCGCCATTGAGCAAGCCAAGGAAAACGAAGCGTTTATCAACGCGTTGATCCGCTCGACGGCCGTCATTCAGTTCAGATTGGATGGGACGGTGGTCACCGCCAATACCCAGTTTCTCGACGCCATGGGCTATACGCTCGATCAGATCGTCGGCAAAAAGCACAGTCTGTTTTGCACCGCGCAGGAGGCCGCTTCGAGCGGATACGCCGCGTTCTGGCAAACCCTCAATCGCGGCGAATTTGTTGCCAGCCGCTTCAAGCGTGTGGACAGCCGCGGCAACGAGGTCTGGCTCGAAGCCACCTACAACCCGGTGCACGACGCCGAGGGCAAGCTGTGCAAAGTGGTCAAGTTTGCCAGTGTGGTCACCGACCAGGTCTTGCGCGAGTCCGAGGTCAAGGCCGCCGCCGGCGTGGCCTACGAGGTTTCTTTACAAACCGACGTCACGGCCGAACGCGGCGCGGCGGTTGTGCAAGACACCGTGCAGACCATGCAAAACATTGCCCTGCAGATGCAATCCGCCACCGGCAGCATTGAGGCGCTGGGCAAACAGTCGCTGCTGATCAGCGCGATTGTGCAGACCATCGGCGGCATCGCCGCGCAAACCAATCTGCTTGCACTCAATGCCGCCATTGAGGCTGCTCGTGCAGGTGAACAGGGCCGTGGATTCGCGGTGGTAGCGGATGAAGTAAGGCAATTGGCCAGCCGTACCAGCACGGCAACCGAAGAGATCGTCAGCGTGGTCCAACAGAACCAACGCCTCGCCGACGAAGCCATTACCGAGATGTTCAGCAGTCGCGAGCAGGCTGAGCAAGGCTTGACACTGGCCAACCAGGCTGGCGCCGTCATCACGGAGATCCAGGGTGGCGCCAAGCAGGTGGTGAACGCAGTGGGGCGTTTTGCGAACGAGCTGCAATAGCCCAGGCATAGGGCTGCTTGGTTTTGATTTGAGAATCAGGAGAGTGCTATTAAACCTTTAACCCCTGAAGAACTGGCGGTCATCGCCGAGATAGAAACAGCGTCCAATATCCTGCGCCTGACCACGCGCTTGACGGATATGCGCTTCTCGGCGATCTCGAAGATGACCGACACCCACTGGGTGGCCTGCGCGGTGTACGACGAGCTGCATTTTGGCGTGGAGGTCGGGCATGAATTGCAGCTTGAAGCCACGCTGTGCAACGGTCTGCGGGCCAATCCCAAGCCCATCATTATCGAACACGCCAGCAAGGATCCGGTGTTCTGGCAAAATCCTTTGCCCAGTAAACATGGCTTCGAAAGCTACATCTCCCTGCCGATTGTCTTCTCCGACGGCAGCGTCTTCGGCACCTTGTGCGCCTTGGACGTGTTGCCGAAAAAGCTCGAGAACCCGCAAATGGTCGAGATACTCACGATTTTCACCCGGCTGATCAGCACCACTCTGGAATTGCAGTACAGCAGGGCCTGACTTCGGGCTATCTGAGTCAGCGTTAGATCGTTTATTTCCTTGTAAATAAAATCGGTCCGACACTGTTGTGGGAAGGGGCTGGTCCGTTAATAAGGCGTGACTTGCCGGGCATCGTTGGCTTCCCATCACTGTTCGCGTGATGGCCCTGCCGTTCACGCCCCCGAATTCCAAGGACCCACCCATGCTGCTGCGCCAACCTCCATTCCTGTTTGCTGCCTTGACCTTAAGCTCGCTGGTGCACGCCGAAGACCTGCAATTGGCACCGGTCGAAGTCACCACGGCTGAAGCGAGTGCGGGCGAAGTGGCCCAGGCGCAGCTCAAGAGCGTGCCCGGCGCCACCAATTACATCGACATGGGCAGCGTGCAGCAGGGGCGGGTGAGCACCAACGAAGATGTGTTCAAGTACCAGCCGGGGGTGTACGCCAAGGCGGCGAACAACGAAGGGGTGAAACTGTCGATTCGCGGGTCGGGCCTCAACCGCAGCCCTGGCTCCCATGCGTCGGGGCTTTACGAGATGTTCGATGGCCTGCCGCTGACCGGCCCCGGCGGCACCCCTTATGAGCTCAAGGACCCGCTGTGGCAAAGCCGGGTCGAGGTGTTGCGCGGCGCCAACGGTTTTGATCAGGGCGCGTTGGCCCTCGGTGGTGCGGTCAACTACGTCACGCGAACGGGCTACGACGCTCCCAAGCTGCAAGTGCGCTATGAGGCGGGCAGCCGTGGCTATGCCCAGCGCGAGATCAGTTCGGGCCAGGTGCTGGGCGACGCCGACTACTACATCAGCCTCACCGACTCGCAATCCGACGGCTACCAGCGCCAGAGCGCGGCCACAGGCAAGGGCGTGACCGCCAACTTCGGCTACCGCTTCAACCCCAACCTGGAAACCCGCTTCTATTTCCGTTATCGCGAAACCACTAACGACACCCCCGGCAAACTCACTCGCAGCCAGATAAGCCACGACCCACGCGCCGCCAACAGCCTCAACGCTGCGCGCGACTCCAAGCGCCTGCAACCTGGCTCCACCTGGATCGCCAACAAAACCACCCTGCAACTGGACGACAACTCCCGCCTTGAAGTGGGCCTGGCGTACCACGATTACCCGATGGACCTGCGCGAGGGCACTATCCGTCTGAAAGTCGCCTACACCGACGTCAGCGGCACCCTCAACTACATCCGCCAGGACACGGTGTTTGGCCACGACAGCAAAACCACCCTCGGCCTGCGCACCACCCAGGCAATGCCCAACAATGGCGGCGCCGAATACGTGCGCATTCCCGCCGGTAACACGGCCATTTATGCCCCCGGCACCAAGACCCGCGATTACAGCTACCTGGGCTCCGACACCGTGCTGCACATCGGCAACGACCTGGAACTGGTGCCGGACCTGTGGCTGACCACCGGCCTGGCCGCCATCTACACCCGCCGCGAAACCGAGGTCACCTATCCCGAAGGCCAGGCACCGCTTAGCCAGCACGATTGGGACTACGCGCCGCGCATCGGCCTGCGTTATGACTTCAACCCGCAATTGCAGGTGTACGGCAACCTCAGTCGCTCCGTCGAGCCGCCGCATGCGTGGTCGATGATCTGGGGTTCCAACAAGTATTTTACGAGCGGTCCTGCCAAAGGCATGGCGCGTGAAGGCGTCAGCCTGAAAAACCAGACCGCCACCACCCTGGAAGTCGGCGGTCGCGGTGAGGCCTGGCTCGGCCAGTGGGATCTGGCGCTGTACCGCTCCGAAGTGCGCCACGAATTGCTCACCGTGGAAACCCAGGCCCAGACCGCAACCAGCAATGCCATCGTCGCCGAATCCAACGCCAGCCCCACCGTGCACCAGGGCGTGGAACTGGGCCTGCTCAGCCCACTGTGGGACGGCGGCCGCAACGGCAAACTCGACCTGCGCCAGGCCTACACCTTCAGCGACTTCCACTACCGCGACGACGACCGTTTCGGTGGCAACACCTTGCCGGGCATCCCCAAACACTACTACCAGGCGCAACTGCGCTACAGCCACCCGACCGGTTTCTACACCAGCTTTAACACCGAGCACTCATCAAAAGTGGCGGTGGACTACGCCAACTCCTACTACGCCGCGGCCTACACGATTGTTGGCGCAACGTTCGGCTACGACGCGCCCAAGCAGGACTGGCAAGCCTGGGTCGATCTGCGCAACCTCGCCAACCGCCGTTACGCCAACACTGTCACGCCGGGTTACGACGACAAAGGCCTGGATGTTGCGCGCTCTACACCGGCAGATGGGCGTGGTATCTACACCGGCGTTTCATGGAGCTGGCGCTAAGAGGACACACCGATGGGAGGGCGCTTTTACAGGATGTGAGCCCCTTGCCCCGACATCGTTTTACTGGCATTGTTTGCGCAATTGGTAACATTTCCCATTTGAGAAATTTTTGCGCATGCATGACATTCCGGCCGCGCTGGGCAACTCAGCGCGTCAGCAGATCCTTACGGCGATGTACCGCGAGCACCACGGGTGGTTGCATGGCTGGCTGCGCAGGAAACTCGGTTGCTCCCAGCACGCCGCCGACCTGGCCCACGACGCCTTCATCCGTGTATTGATGCTGGCCGAACCGCAAGCGATCAAGGAACCCCGTGCCTTCCTGGCCACCACGGCGGGACGCTTGCTCATCGACGGTGCCCGTCGTCGCCGTATCGAAAAAGCCTACATGCAGGCGCTGGTCATCCAGTGCGAAGACGCCGGCATGCCCGACCCGGCGGCGATCCACATTGCCTTGCAAGCGCTGGAACGCATTGCTGAAATGCTCGCCGGCTTACTGCCCAAGGCCCGCGAGGCGTTCTTGTTGAGTCGCCTCGACGGCCTGACCTACAGCGAAATCGCCGTGCGTCTGGAAGTGTCCCCCAGCACCGTCAAAAACTACATCTCCAGCGCCCTGGTGCACTGCTATCACAGCCTGCACGCGGCCGACCCACTGTCATGAACTCCGAACAGATCATCCAGCAAGCAGCGAATTGGCTGACACGCCTGCACGACGAGGACGTCACAGACGCCGACCGTCAGGCCTTCAACACCTGGTGCGAGGCCGACCCGCGCCACGCCGTCGCCATCGAGCGCATGCGTGCGTTATGGGGCAGCCTCGACAGCGTGCCCGCACAACCGGCGCGCCGCGCCCTGAATCGCGCATTTGCCCCGCAACGGGCACGCAGCGCACAGGTGCTGGGTGTGCTCGGTATCGCGCTGTGCGGTTGGCTGAGCCTGGAGCACCTGCCAGTGTGGATGGCCGACCAGCGTACTGGCGTCGGTGAACGTCGCCAGATCGCCCTCGAAGACGGCAGCCAGTTGCAGCTCAACAGCAACTCGGCGGTGGACGTGAAATTCGACGGCCACCAACGGGTGATCGAACTGCTGCAAGGCGAGCTGTGGGTAGACGTGGCCAAAGATGCGCAGCGGCCGTTCGTGGTGCGCACCGACCAAGGCACGGCGACCGCACTGGGTACGCGTTACCTGGTCAAGCGTGCGCCGGACGGCACGACAGTGGTAACGGTGATCGAGTCCAGCGTGGCGGTCAAAGGTGAGGCAGAGGAGGGCGTCAAAGTCAGCGCCGGCCAGCGTTCCGTCCTCGACCATGGGCGCGCAACGCCCGCGCAAACCGTCGGCAATGCCGATCCGGACGCCTGGACGCGTGGCCTACTCACCGTCAACGACCAGCCCCTGAGCGAAGTGTTGCAAACCCTGGCCAGCTACCGCCACGGCATGGTCCGCTTCGACCCACAGGCCCTGCGCGGCCTGCGTGTGTCCGGCGTATTCAAGCTGGACGACACGGCGGCGGCCTTGTCGACCCTGGCGGACAACCTGCCGATCCAAGTGGAGTACTTCACCGACTTGCTGGTAGTGGTCAAGCCGCGCTGAGCCTGCCGTAGCTGACGTACTGACACCCTGCGATCTGTGGGCCTCTACGGGGGGCATTCATTGCCTTGGCGCAGGCGTTTGTACAAAGTGTTGCGGCTTACCCCCAACTCCCGTGCCAAGTGGGAGATATTGCCGCCTACCGCCTTCAAGCGCTGGGTCAGGTCAATGCTGTCGTCCAGGTACTCACTGGTCGGCAGCGGCGCAGGCACGTTCAAGTCCACAAAAAAATCATCCGGCAGATGCTCCGGCCTTATCGGCTTCTCCTCGGCCATCGCCAGCGCCACCTGCAACACGCTGCTCACCTGGCGCAAATTCCCCGGCCACGGGTGCTGCTCGAACAGCGCCAGCACCTCGGCGCTCAAACCGGCCCATTGGGTGGGCTCGCGGTGTTGTTGCCACAGTTGCTGGAACAGCGCCTGCTTGTCGGTCCGCTCGCGCAAGGGCGGCAATTCCAGGGTCAGGCCGCCGATGCGGTAGTACAAATCCTCACGAAAACGCCCGGCCTGCACCTGTTCGCGCAGTGCGCGGTTGGTCGCCGAGATAATGCGCAAATCCACCGGGAACAACTCGCTGCTGCCCACCGGTTGCACGCAACGCTCCTGCAACACACGCAGCAGGCGCGCCTGGGTCGGTAACGGCATATCGCCGATCTCATCGAGAAACAGCGTGCCCTTGTCGGCCTTGCGGATCAGACCGATGCTGCCTTTCTGATTGGCGCCGGTGAACGCGCCTTTTTCGTAACCGAACAGCTCCGATTCCACCAGCTCAGCGGGAATCGCCGCACAGTTCACCGCGATAAATGCCTTCTGGCTGCGGGAACTGGCCTGGTGCAGGGCTTTGACGAACACCTCTTTGCCCACGCCGGTTTCACCATGAATCAGCAGCGGGATGTCTTTTTCCAGCAACCGCTCGGCCTGGCGCACGGCTTTCTCCACGCGCATATCGCCAAAATGCAGGGTCTTGAGGCCAATGGCTGCCGGCTTCGACATAACCGGCTCGCTGAACACACGCGCCTGCACCGGCATCTGCTTGGGGCGCTTCAACAGGCACTGAAACCGATTGCGTCCCGCCGCCTGCAACGAAAACGGCAAGCCCTCCGGCTGGTTGAGCAGTTCCAGCAGCGACACTTTGAACAAACTGTCGATCATCACCCGCGACAGGCTGATACCCAGCAGGTTGTCGGCGCGACGGTTGGCCGACAGCACCTGGCCGCTGTCATCAAAGATCAGCAGGCCCGCCCACTGGCTGTCCAGGTTGCTCAGGCCGGTGTTGAAGGTCAGTTGGAAGTGCTCGCCGCGAAACAGGTTGAGGATCAGTCGGTTCTCCACGGTCTGACTCATCATCTTGACCATGCCCAAGGTGTGAGAGGGCGGCAGGTAGCTGTCGCTGGACACATCCAGCACCGCGATGATTTCGCGCTGGGCATCGAAGATCGGCGCTGCCGAACCCGTCATGAAACGGTTGGCCTTGAGGAAGTGTTCATCGTGTTCGATATGCACCGCCTGGGCACAAGCCAGCGCGGTGCCGATGGCATTGGTACCGCTGGAGCGTTCCTTCCAACTGGCACCGGCGCTGAACCCATGGGCCAGCTTGGGCTCGATAAACCGCTGGGTGCCCCACGAGGTCAGCACCTGGCCCTGGTTGTCGGCCAGCATGATCAGGCAATTGGAATTACTGAGGATGTTCTCGTAGTAGGGCAGGACTTCCTGGTGGGTGGTCTGCACCAGGGAATGCTGGCTTTCCAGCAGTTGGCTGATGCCCTCGGCAGGCAGTTGATCGAAGCTGGGCGTGCTCTGGTGGTCCAGGCCAAAGGCGCGGCAACGGCGCCAGGAGTCCTGGATGATGGTGTCGTGAGCCAAGGGTTCGGCCATCGGGCGACCTTCTGTTTTTATTGTTTTTATGGGGCCCCGCAGGCGCGGGGGCCCCATTAGTGTTGTTCAGAACTGTTCATTGTCAACCCTAGAAGTGTTCAGTTGTTCAGCCCGATTGTTCACTCCCGAACATTCCATATGTCCCATTTCCTTGTGGATCAAGCACCTGCCGGTTTTGGCACGAAATTCGCTCTGACGACTGGCCAGATTCATTCCAATAATAAAAAAGGTCGTGTCATGTCATTGACCCTGGAACATGTCTCCCGCGTCGTCGAAGGCCAAACCTGGATCGACGATGCCACCCTGCGTTTCGAGCCCGGTTCCTTCAACGTGCTGCTCGGTCGCACCCTGTCCGGCAAGACCAGCCTGATGCGCCTGATGGCCGGCCTGGACAAGCCCGACAGCGGTCGCATCCTGATGAATGGCGTCGACGTCACCCACAAGCCGGTGCGCCTGCGCAACGTGTCGATGGTGTATCAGCAGTTCATCAACTACCCGACCATGACCGTGTTCGAGAACATCGCCTCGCCGTTGCGTCAGGCCGGTGTGTCCAACGAGGTGATCCAGAGCAAGGTGCTGGAAACCGCTCGGATGCTGCGCATCGAGAAGTTCCTGAAGCGTCACCCGCTGGAGCTGTCCGGTGGCCAGCAGCAGCGCACGGCCATGGCCCGCGCTCTGGTCAAGGATGCCGAACTGATCCTGTTCGACGAGCCGCTGGTGAACCTGGACTACAAACTGCGCGAAGAGCTGCGTCAGGAAATGCGCGAGCTGTTCCAGGCCCGCCACACCATTGCGATCTACGCCACTACCGAACCCAACGAAGCCCTGGCCCTCGGCGGCACTACCACCATCCTTCACGAAGGCCGGGTGATCCAGAGTGGCAAGGCTGCCGAGGTTTACCACCAGCCACATACCGTGCTCGCGGCCGAGCTGTTTTCCGAGCCACCGATCAACCTGATGCCGGGGCGTATCAGCGGCAATGAAGTGAGCTTCGCCAATTTCGTACATTTCCCACTCAATGTTGACCTGCGTCCCATCGGCGAAGGCGATTTTCGCTTCGGTGTGCGCCCCAGCCATATCAGCCTGGTGCCGAGCAACGACGACGACCTGGAGCTGGCGGTGACCGTAGAAGTCGCCGAAATCAGTGGCTCGGAAACCTTCCTGCACGTGCGCAGCGAACACTTCCTGCTGGTGCTGCATTTGCCGGGGGTGCATGAGTACGACGTTGACGCGCCGATCCGCGTGTATATCCCCACCCATAAACTGTTTGTGTTCGATGGTCAGGGCCGTTTGGTCCAGGCTCCCGGACGCCGTGTCGCGAGGGTTGCGTGATGGCCGAGATCCATTTGCAGAACCTGGCGCACAGCTATAACCCTACGCCGACCGGACCGGAAGACTACGCGATCCGGGAAATGAACCACGTGTGGGAGCAGGGCGGTGCCTACGCCTTGCTTGGCCCGTCGGGCTGCGGCAAGTCGACCCTGCTCAATATCATCTCCGGTTTGCTCAGCCCGTCTGAAGGCCAGGTGCTGTTCGACACCCAAGTGGTCAACGACCTCACGCCAGAAAAACGCAACATCGCCCAGGTGTTCCAGTTCCCGGTGGTGTACGACACCATGACGGTGTTCGACAACCTGGCGTTCCCGCTACGAAATCAGGGCATGGCCGAGGCGAAAATTCACAGCAAGGTGCAGGAAATTGCCGAAGTCCTCGACCTGCAAACCCTGCTGAGCAAGAAAGCGCGCAACCTCACCGCCGACGAAAAGCAGAAAGTCTCCATGGGCCGTGGCCTGGTGCGCGACGACGTCTCGGCGATCCTCTTCGACGAGCCGCTGACGGTGATCGACCCGCACCTCAAATGGAAACTGCGGCGCAAGCTCAAGCAGATCCACGAGCAGTTCAATATCACCATGGTCTACGTCACCCACGACCAGTTGGAGGCTTCCACCTTCGCCGACAAAATCGCGGTGATGTACGGCGGGCAGATCGTGCAGTTCGGCACGCCACGGGAGCTGTTCGAGCGGCCGAGCCACACGTTTGTCGGCTACTTTATCGGCAGCCCTGGGATGAATCTGATCGAAGTGCAGGCCGAGGCGGGCGGGGTGCGGTTTGCCGGCACCCACTTGCCATTGCCCGATGCGTTGCAACAACGCATTGCCAGCACCGACTACAAGAAGTTGCAGGTGGGTATCCGCCCGGAATTTATCCATGTGTGGGACGAGTACAACCCCGACGCCCTGCAGGCCGGCGTCACACATCTGGAAGACCTTGGCACCTACAAGATCATGACCCTCAACCTCGATGGCGCCACCTTGAAAGTGCGTTTGGCCGAAGACAAACCGGTGCCTGAAGGCACGGCGTCCATCAGCTTTCCCGCGCAATGGCTGATGCTCTACGCCGACGATTACCTGCTGGAGGTGCAGCCATGAACAAGGTGCAGAACAACAAGGCCTGGTGGCTGGTGCTGCCGGTGTTCCTGCTGGTGGCGTTCAGTGCGGTGATCCCGATGATGACGGTGGTCAATTACTCGGTGCAGGACATCTTCGACCAGTCCAGCCGCTACTTTGTCGGCGCCGACTGGTACAAGCAGGTATTGCTCGACCCGCGGCTGCACGACTCGCTGCTGCGCCAGTTCATCTATTCAGCCTGCGTGCTGTTGATCGAAATTCCCCTGGGCATCGCCATCGCCCTGACCATGCCGACCAAGGGTCGCTGGTCGTCGCTGGTGTTGATCGTGCTGGCGATTCCGTTGCTGATTCCGTGGAACGTGGTGGGCACGATCTGGCAGATTTTTGGCCGTGCCGACATCGGCCTGCTGGGGTACAGCCTCAACGCGGTAGGCATCAGCTACAACTACGCGGCCAATACGGCGGATGCCTGGGTCACTGTGCTGGTGATGGACGTGTGGCACTGGACTTCACTGGTGGCGTTGCTGTGCTATTCGGGGTTGCGGGCGATTCCGGACGTGTACTACCAGGCCGCTCGGATTGATCGTGCATCGGCCTGGGCAGTTTTCCGACATATCCAACTGCCCAAGATGAAGAGCGTGCTGCTGATCGCGGTGATGCTGCGGTTTATGGACAGCTTCATGATCTACACCGAGCCCTTCGTCCTGACGGGTGGTGGACCGGGTAACGCCACCACGTTCCTCAGTCAGACCTTGACCCAGATGGCCGTAGGCCAATTCGACCTGGGCCCGGCCGCGGCGTTTTCGCTGGTGTACTTCCTGATCATCCTGTTGGTGTCCTGGCTGTTCTACACCGCCATGACCCACTCCGACGCCAACCGCTGAGGCCGCCAACATGAGCAAACGCAAGCTAATCCCGTTGCTGATCTACATCCTGTTCCTGCTGGTGCCGATCTACTGGCTGCTGAACATGTCCTTCAAGAGCAACACCGAAATCCTCGGCGGGCTGACGTTGTTTCCGCAGGATTTCACCCTGGCCAACTACAAGGTGATCTTCACCGACCCGAGTTGGTACACCGGCTATCTCAACTCGCTGTACTACGTGAGCCTGAACACGGTGATTTCCCTGAGCGTGGCGCTGCCGGCAGCCTATGCTTTCTCGCGCTATCGTTTCCTGGGCGACAAGCACCTGTTCTTCTGGCTGCTGACCAACCGCATGGCCCCGCCAGCGGTGTTTTTGCTGCCGTTTTTCCAGCTGTATTCGTCCATCGGCCTGTTCGATACGCATATCGCTGTAGCCCTGGCCCACTGCCTGTTCAACGTGCCGTTGGCGGTGTGGATCCTTGAGGGCTTTATGTCCGGCGTGCCCAAGGAGATCGACGAAACTGCCTACATTGACGGCTACTCGTTTCCGAAGTTTTTCGTGAAAATTTTCATCCCGTTGATCGGCTCCGGCATCGGTGTCACCGCGTTTTTCTGCTTCATGTTTTCCTGGGTCGAGCTGCTGCTGGCGCGCACCCTGACCTCGGTCAACGCCAAGCCCATCGCGGCGGTGATGACGCGCACGGTGTCGGCGTCTGGCATCGATTGGGGCGTGCTGGCAGCGGCGGGGGTGTTGACCATCCTGCCGGGCATGCTGGTGATCTGGTTTGTTCGCAACCACGTGGCCAAGGGCTTTGCCCTGGGCCGGGTCTGAGGAGTCGATGATGGAATGGATGGCCTGGACCACCCCCACTGCACTGTTCTTCGGCGGCATCGCCCTGATCCTGGCGGGCATGACCACCTGGGAACTGCGCTCGCCGAGCATCCCCCGGCGGGGTTTGTTACCGATCAGCACCACCCGTGGTGATCGCTTGTTTATCGGTCTTCTCGGCAGCGCCTACCTGCATTTGCTGGTGATCGGCGTTACCGACTGGAGCATCTGGGTGGCGTCCGCGCTCTCCCTGGTATGGCTGTTGAGTGTGATGCGTTGGGGCTAGTGCCCTTATGAATAAACAACCAGGAGGTCTCTATGTTGAATAAGAACAATAAGCTGCGACATAGCATTTCATTGGCCGCCGTACTGGCCCTGAGCGGTTTGAGCGCTTCGGCCTGGGCCGATGCGTACGAAGATGCCGCGAAGAAATGGATCGGCAGCGAGTTCAAACCGTCCACCCTCACCGAAGCCCAGCAACTCGAAGAGTTGAAATGGTTTATCAAGGCGTCGGAACCGTTCCGTGGGATGAAGATCAACGTGGTGTCGGAAACCCTCACCACCCATGAATACGAGTCCAAGGTGCTGGCCAAGGCCTTCAGTGAAATCACCGGCATCAAGCTGACCCACGACCTGCTGCAGGAAGGCGACGTGGTGGAGAAGCTGCAAACCCAGATGCAGTCCGACAAGAACATCTATGACGGCTGGGTCAACGATTCCGACTTGATCGGTACGCACTTTCGCTATGGCAAGACCGAATCGATCACCGACCTGATGGCCAACGAAGGCAAGGACTTCACCTCGCCGACCCTCGACCTCAAGGACTTTATCGGCCTGTCCTTCACCACCGCGCCGGACGGCAAGATCTACCAACTGCCCGACCAGCAATTCGCCAACCTCTATTGGTTCCGCGCCGACTGGTTCGAGCGTCCGGAACTGAAAGCCAAGTTCAAGGAAAAATACGGCTACGACCTCGGCGTACCGGTGAACTGGTCGGCCTATGAAGACATCGCCAAGTTCTTCAGCGAAGACGTCAAGGAAATCGACGGCAAGCGCATTTATGGGCACATGGACTACGGCAAGAAAGACCCGTCCCTGGGCTGGCGCTTCACCGATGCCTGGTTCTCCATGGCCGGTGGCGGCGACAAAGGCCTGCCCAACGGCTTGCCGGTGGACGAGTGGGGCATTCGCGTGGAGGACTGCCATCCGGTGGGCTCCAGCGTGACCCGTGGCGGCGACACCAACGGCCCGGCCGCGGTGTTCGCCACGCAGAAATACGTGGACTGGATGAAGGCCTACGCGCCACCGGAAGCGGCGGGCATGACCTTCTCCGAGTCCGGCCCGGTACCTTCCCAAGGCAACATCGCCCAGCAGATCTTCTGGTACACCGCGTTTACCGCCGACATGGTCAAGCCTGGCCTGCCGGTGGTGAATGCCGACGGCACGCCGAAATGGCGCATGGCGCCGTCGCCTGTCGGACCTTACTGGGAAAAGGGCATGAAGAAGGGCTATCAGGACGTAGGCTCCTGGACCTTCCTCAAGTCCACGCCCGAGAAGCAGAAACTCGCGGCCTGGCTCTACGCTCAGTTCGTGACGTCCAAAACCGTCTCGCTGAAGAAAACCATCGTCGGTTTGACGCCGATTCGTGAGTCCGACATCAACTCGCAAGCCATGACCGACATGGCCCCCAAACTCGGCGGCCTGGTGGAGTTCTACCGCAGCCCGGCGCGCACCGAGTGGTCGCCAACCGGTACCAACGTGCCGGACTATCCGCGCCTGGCGCAGCTGTGGTGGAGCAACATCGCCTCGGCCGCCAGCGGCGAGAAAACCCCGCAACAGGCGCTGGACAACCTGGCCAAGGAACAGGACGCGATCATGACGCGCCTGGAACGCTCCAAAGTGCAACCGGTGTGCGGCCCGAAAATGAACTCCGAGCGTGACGCGCAATACTGGTTCGACCAACCGGGCGCGCCAAAACCGAAACTGGCGAACGAGAAGCCGAAAGGCGAGACCGTTAGCTACAACGACCTGCTCAAGTCGTGGGAGGCGGCGCGCAAGTAAAAATCTAGGGTTGGGCAGAACGGCACTCAGGTGCCGTTTTGTTTTTCTGCTGCTCCGCAATCCGCGGCGTGGACTGCCGAGGGCGTGTTCATGGCGGCACATGAGGCGTACGGCGAACGGGCGCCACTGATCAGGCATGTTCGAATCCCGATTGAATTTTCCGCCAGGCCCGATGCTCTTTCCTTCAGAAGCGCGTGATTTTGAGCGCTCTTGCGGGGCCTCTTGTTGAAGGGGCGTTGTCTCGGACTTTGCGGGAACTGCCATTATGACGCTATTAACGGCGCTGTCGGGCCAACTGGCCTCTATGCATCACTCGGGCTACGGAGAGTATCAGCGGGTTTATCAACACCTGTATGGCGAAGCGCCGAACGCCGAGAGCGTGGCGCGCGAGTTCCTGCAAACCCAATTGGCCCGGGTACAGGATGCCACCAACGAGCTGCCCGCTGAGCCGGAACAGCTCTTGGCCTGGGTTGAGCAGCGTTGTGCTGCGGTCGCTCAGGACTACGCCGATTACCTTGAGCAGCGCCAGCAAGGCCGGCCGCGCCGTTACTTCCAGAACAAAGCCCATGCACTGTACGTATTGCAACGTGTGGCGCCGACCAAACAGGTCGACGGGGCGTGGTTGTATGGACTGCTGCATTACTGGCAAGACCAGCGTTTTGACGGCCTGCTCAGCACCTATCTTGAAGAGTTGGGGGACGGCGAAGCCGCGCAGAACCATGTGGTGATCTACCGCAAGTTGCTCAGTGATCACGACGCCGACAGCGACGCGGGCGTCGAAGACGAGCACTACCTGCAGGGCGCGCTGCAACTGGCCTTGGGCCTGTGTGCCGAGGAATTCCTGCCGCAGGTCATCGGCTACAACCTGGGTTACGAGCAGTTGCCGCTGCACTTGTTGATCACTTCGTATGAGCTGAGCGAGCTGGGCATCGACCCGTATTACTTCACCCTGCACGTCACCATCGACAACGCCAGCAGCGGCCACGCGTGCAAGGCGGCGCAGTCGGTGTTGAACCTGCTGCCGCTGGGCGAGGGCAGGGCGGACTTCTACCGCCGCGTGGCCGAGGGTTATCGCCTTAATGACCTTGGCGCGGGCACCACGGCCGTTATCGAGCAGTTCGACCTGCACGCCGAAGTGGTGGCGATGCTCGAACGCAAACGCACCTTCGGCCAGCACATGCATTCGGACTATTGCCGCTTCGAAGGCAAGACCGTCAACCAGTGGCTGGCGCAGCCCGGGCAGGTCGGCGCGTTCCTCCAGGCGTTGCAGGACAAGGGGTGGATCAAGCGCAACCAGGACCCGGCCGAGAGTCGCTTCTGGCAACTCATCGAGGGCGCGGGCGCGGCGATGTTCGGCGTGTTCAGCGGCTATGAAAAACAGGTGTTACATGACTGGATTGCTGGCGAGTGGATCAGCGACCAGCGCGTGGCGCCGGTGAGGCGCGGGCGCTCCAGCCGGTTTTCCCAGGAACAGCACCGCCCGGCCGACCCTGACACCCAGGCGCTCGTGGACTCGCTGTGGAAACTGCCCGACGAACAGCAGCTCAACGCGCTGATTCCCTGGCTGTCGGCGCGGCGCCATTGCACGCCCGCCGGGTTGTACGCCACTCGCCGGTTTATCCAATTGCGCGCGCGCCTGCGCTAAGGAATTCGCCCATGTCTGCACAACAACTCGCTGATCGCGCACTGCTCAACCTGGGCCGGGGCTTGAAGGAGAGCGGCTACCGCTTTATCACGCCGACGCCCATGACCCATGAGCGGGTATTCCAGCGCCTGGCGACGCCGCTGGCAATGGACCTGCGCGACGTGTTCGGTTGGTCGATGCCGTTTGACGGCGCGCTGTTGCCCGAGGCGTTCTGCGAAGAATTGCAGCAGGCCGACGTGATCGAAAAGCACGATTCGCTGTGGCGCAGCGCCGTGCGCTGGTCGAGCCTGGATGACCTGTTGTTCGTTCACTCGGCGTACCCCACGACCCAGTCGGATGCGGTGTTTTTCGGGCCCGACAGTTACCGCTTCGCGCACCTGATTGAAGCGCATCTGCAACAGCGTTTCGAGCCCATCAAGCGCGCGGTGGACATCGGCTGCGGCGCGGGCGTGGGCGCACTGGTGGTGGCTCGGGCACGGCACGACGCCGAGGTGTTGGCGGTGGACATCAACCCGCGCGCGCTGCGCCTGACCGCAGTGAATGCCGAGTTGGCGGGGCTGGCCAATGTGGTCGCGTACCACAGCGACGTATTGGGCAGCGTCGAAGGCGAGTTCGACCTTATCGTCGCCAACCCGCCCTATATGAATGATGACCGCCAGCGTGCGTATCGGCATGGCGGCGGCGCACTGGGCGAGCAATTGTCGGTGCGCATTGTCGGCGAATCCATGGGGAGCCTGGCGCTGGGCGGTAGCCTGGTGTTGTACACCGGCGTGGCGATCGTTGCTGGTGGCGAGGACCCGTTCCTGGCGGCCGTCAAACCATTGCTCGGCAGCCATGCCTATGGCTGGACCTACCGCGAGCTTGACCCCGACGTGTTTGGCGAAGAGCTGGACAAGCCGGGCTACGAGCGTGTCGAGCGGATTGCCGTGGTCGCGCTCACCGTTACGCGCCTGCGTTGACGTCGATGCTCACCTTCGGCATCGAGGAGGAGTATTTCATCACCGACCTGCACACCCGGCGCATGCTGGCCGAGCCTTCGGCGGCGGTCTTGGCCGCCTGCCGGAAGGCTATTGGCGCAGGCTTTGCGGATGAAATGTTCCAAGGGCAGATCGAGGTGGCGTCGCCGGTGTTCCACACCAGCCATGAGGCGGCGGAGTACCTGGCGACGGTGCGGCATGACCTGGCCCGATCTCTCGGCGAATTCGGCCTGGGTGTGGTGTGTGCCGGCAGCCATCCGTTGGCTGACTGGCGGGAGCAGGCGCCCACGGAGCGCGCGCATTTCCGGCAATTGTTCGACGCTATCCAGCATGTCGCGCGGCGCAGCGTGCTGTGCGGCTTGCATGTGCATGTCGCGGTGCCGACGGATGTGGACCGTATTGCGGTAATGAATCAGGTTTCGTCCTGGTTGCCATTGTTGTTGCTGCTCAGTTGCTCGTCGCCGTTCTGGGACGGTGCGCCCACAGGGTTCATGAGCTACCGCCAGGCCGTTTGTGATGAATGGCCGCGCATGGGCGTGCCGGAACACTTCGCCGATTGGGCCGCGTATCAGCGGTACCTGGCACTGCTGCAACGCATCGGCGCGATCAAGGCCGATGGCAACGGCTGGTGGGGCATTCGCCCGGCGGCGCGCTACCCGACGCTGGAACTGCGCATGACCGATGCTTGCCCCAGGATGGCCGACGCCCTGGCCCTGGCCACGTTTTACCGCGTGATGGTCACCCATGCCTGTGGCCTGCCATCGCCCGGTGTGGCCTTCACCGCCGAAAGCCGCTGGCTGCTCCAGGAAAACCGATGGCAGGCCAAGCGCTACGGCGCTGCCGGCACCTTTGCGCTGGACGATCACGGCGCAACGGGCACTGCCGAGCAGTGGTTGCAACAGGCCGAACGCACTTTCGCGGCCACCGCTGACGCCCTGGGGGAGCCGCAGCTGTTTGACACCTTGCACAGGTTGCTGGACGGCGGTAACAGCGCTGTCGAGCAACTGCACTGCCACGCCGCCGCCCAGGCTTCGGGCGCCGAAGCGTTTGCGTGCCTGCAACAGGTGGTCGACCGTCTGCTGGCCCAGAGCCGCGCTGACCATTGATCGGGTGCTGGCCCAGGCCAAGTGAACACTCGCCGTCTGTGTGGCCCTTAATAATAAATCCCTCAAGAGCAGGAGCGCAGAGCATGCGAGCGATGACTTTCCAGGGCGCCCACAAGGTGCAGGTGGACACGGTGCCCGATCCGATCATTGAGCAACCCGACGACATTATTCTGCGAGTCACGGCCACGGCGATCTGTGGCTCGGATCTGCACCTGTACCGGGGCAAGATCCCCACGGTCGAACACGGTGATATTTTCGGCCATGAATTCATGGGCATTGTTGAAGAGACCGGCCCGGCGGTGACGGCAGTGCAGCGTGGCGACCGGGTGGTGATCCCGTTTGTGATCGCCTGTGGCGATTGTTTCTTCTGCCAACTCCAGCAGTTTGCCGCCTGCGAAACCACCAACGATGGGCGCGGTGCGATCCTGAATAAAAAGGCGATCCCACCGGGCGCGGCACTGTTTGGCTACAGTCGTCTCTACGGCGGCATTCCCGGCGGCCAGGCCGAACTGGTGCGCGTGCCCAAGGCCAATACCGGGCCGTTCAAGGTGCCTGGCTTGCTGGCGGATGAAAAGGTGCTGTTCCTCTCCGACATCCTGCCCACGGCCTGGCAGGCGGTGACCAACGCCGAGATCGGGCAGGGCTCAAGCGTGGCGATTTATGGCGCGGGGCCGGTGGGTCTGCTCAGCGCCGCGTGCGCACAGATGCTGGGCGCCGCGCAGATTTTCATGGTCGACGACCACCCGTACCGCCTGGCCTACGCGCAGAAAATGTATGGCGTGATCCCGATCAACTTCGAGCAGGACGATGACCCCGCCGACACCATCATCCGCCAGACCGCCGGCATGCGCGGCGTCGATGGGGTGGTCGACGCGGTCGGCTTCGAGGCCAAGGGCAGTACCACCGAAACCATCCTGACCACGCTCAAGATCGAAGGCAGCAGCGGCAAGGCCTTGCGCCAGTGCATCGCCGCCGTGCGCCGCGGCGGGGTGGTCAGCGTGGCGGGGGTGTACGCCGGGTTTATCCACGGGTTCATGTTTGGCGACGCGTTCGACAAGGGCCTGACGTTCAAGATGGGCCAGACCCACGTGCAGCGTTTTTTGCCGGAGTTATTGGAGCATATTGAGTTGGGGCACCTGAACCCCGAGGCGATCGTCACGCACCGCCTGTCACTGGAGCAGGCGGCGCGAGGTTATGAGCTGTTCGACAAGGGCGAAGAGGATTGCCGCAAGGTCATCCTGCTGCCGGGGATCGACGAGCGGCCAGTGGCTGAGCCGCTGGACACGCTGACCCCAGGGTTCAACGTGGGCGCTGCCCGCCCGGCCTAGCTGGCCCGTCAGGCGGCGGCTTGTGGTTGCAGGTGCAGCTCAGTGTCCACCGCCTTGACCAACCCGCTGGCCAGAAACAGCGGTGCCAGGCGTTTGTGCAACTGCGGTTCGACAAACTCTTTCACCGTTTCCAGCGTCAGCACGCCGCTCAGCGGCAACTCGGCCTTGGTGTAAGACAACCAGGCCCTCTTCAACGCCATCAACACATCACTGCCCGCCGTGGAGGCGAAGCGACGGTGGGTGGGTTTGCCGTCGAAGGTGAACATGTGCTGGAACGCATAGCCGCTTTCGTCGCCGCCACTGGCGGTGCAGCGGATGCAGGTGCACGGGCCGTCGCCAAAGGCGCTGCGCAGGTAGGTGTTGAAGTCCACCACGGGTTTGAGTGACAGGCGCTTATCGACCTCGAACAGGTCCCCGGTCATTTTTTCGTCAGTGTTCAACGTGCATTTCCTCGCAGGTCGGTGGCCATTTTTCAAAGCGCGGCACAATAGCAGCCGGGCGAAGTGTGGAACAGCATTTCCACGCAGAGCGGGCGGGTGCCGGGGGTATTCAGGGTGTGAGGGCTCACCGAAAGAACTCACCCGGTGTGGCATCAAACTGCTGCCGAAACGCATTGATAAACGCCGACGTCGACTCATACCCGCACCCCAGCGCCACATCCGTCACCCGCTCGCCTTGCTCCAGGGCGGGCAGGGCGCTCAACAGTCGCAAGCGCTGGCGCCAGGCGCGGAAGGTCAGGCCGGTGTCCTTCAAGAACAAGCGGCTGAGGGTCTTTTCGCTGACCGCCAGTTTTTCGCTCCAGTGCCCCAAGGTGGTCTGTTGCTCCGGGCGCAGGTTCAGGCTGCGGTAGATCTGGCGCAAACGCGGGTCGAGGGGCAGGGGCAGCATCAAGTCCACGTGGGGCGCGGCGGCGAGTTGGTCCAGGACTACTTGGGCCAGGCGCCCATCTGGACCGTCCTCGGCATACTCCACCGGCACTTCACTGAAGCTGCGGATCAATTCGCGCAACAGGCTGCTCACTTCCAGCACATGGCAAAGCTGCGAGGCCCAGGCGGTCACGCTGCAATCCAGATACAAGCTGCGCATTTCAGTGTGGGGCGAGCTGTACACCCGGTGCGGCATGCCCGCCGGGATCCACACCGCCCGCTGCGGCGGCGCGACAAAACGGCCGGCGCTGGTCTGGATCTCCAGCACCCCGGAAATCGCGTAAGACAATTGCACCCACGGGTGACTGTGACGCCGGGTCAACGCGCGATTGGGCAAGGATTCAGTTCGCCCATACACCGGCCGTGGCAGGCTGGACAGCCCGGGGATACTGCGGCGCACGGTCTTGTCATGTCCTTTAGGCGGCATTTACTGGCTCATTGGCGTTAGTCGGTAACAGGCTGTTACGTTAGAGTCGCGGTGACGCTCTTGGCAACCCCTGGAAGATCCGCTTATGACCCGCCCCCGTTTTCTGCCCGACAACTTCACCCTGACCCTGATCGCCACGGTGATCCTCGCGTCCTTGCTGCCCGCCAGCGGCCAGACCGCCGTGGCTTTCGGCTGGGTCACCAACCTGGCCATCGCGCTGCTGTTCTTCCTGCACGGCGCCAAGCTATCGCGCCAGGCCATCGTCGCCGGTGCCGGCCATTGGCGCCTGCACCTGCTGGTGTTCAGCCTGACCTTCGTGCTGTTCCCCTTATTGGGCCTGGCGCTCAAGCCGGTGCTGTCGCCGCTGATCGGCAAAGACCTTTACATGGGCATGCTTTACCTCTGTGCCTTGCCGGCCACCGTGCAATCGGCAATTGCCTTCACCTCATTGGCGCGGGGCAATATCCCCGCGGCGATTTGCAGCGCGGCGGCGTCGAGCCTGTTCGGTATCTTCCTGACGCCGTTGCTGGTGACGTTGTTGCTCAATGTGCACGGTGAAGGCAGCTCCACCGTCGACGCAATCCTGAAAATCAGCGTGCAGTTGCTGCTGCCATTTATCGCAGGGCAAATCGCGCGCCGCTGGATCGGCGAATGGGTCGGCCGCAACAAAGCCTGGCTGAAATTTGTCGATCAGGGCTCGATCCTGCTGGTGGTCTACGGCGCGTTCAGCGAGGCAGTCAATGAAGGCATCTGGCACCAGATCCCGCTGTGGGAACTGGGTGGTCTGGTGGTCGCCTGCTGTGTGCTGCTGGCCTTGGTGCTGGTGGCTTCCAGCGTGCTGGGCAAGGCGTTCGGCTTCAGTCAGGAGGACCGCATCACCATTTTGTTCTGCGGCTCGAAGAAGAGTCTCGCGACCGGCGTACCCATGGCCCAGGTGCTGTTTGCCGGGGCGAGCATGGGCGTGCTGATCCTGCCATTGATGCTGTTTCACCAGATCCAATTGATGGTCTGTGCGGCGTTGGCACAGCGGTACGCAAATCGGCCGGAGAACATTCCCGAGTTGATGGGACGGGTGGAACCTTAATAGTCGGGCCTGTCTACCAGTCGTTCCTTAAAGCGAGGAGGCAGTCAGTTCGACGTACGGCCGGTCACCACGGTCAACGCCGTGGGCAACGTGAGGCTGGTGGCCGACAGCGGCAGCGGGCGATATTACGACCAGCGGTATCGGGTGGTAGACAGCACCGGCAAGCCCATTCAGTCTGGGAACTATGTGGTCACCGTGACCGCACCGTGACAAAACTGAAGGTATTTTGAGGGGGATGAGCGTCAACAGCCGGCCGAGAAACCTATAGAATGTCGGGCGGCGGCGCTTGTCCTGGGTGGCCGCTCGATCATCGCCAGAGTACCTCGCCCTTCAATGAGCATTTCAGCCGCAACCCCCCAAGCCAACTGGCAACCGGTCATCGCCCTTGCGCTGGCCGCGTTTGTGTTCAATACCACCGAATTCGTGCCGGTCGGCCTGCTCAGCGCCATCGGTGCGAGCTTCGACATGCCCGTGTCCAGCGTCGGCCTGATGCTCACCATTTACGCCTGGATCGTGTCCCTGACCTCGCTGCCGGTGATGCTGCTGACGCGCAACGTCGAGCGGCGCAAATTGCTGATCGTGCTGTTCGGCATGTTTATCGTCAGCCATATCCTCTCCAGCGTCGCCAACAGTTTTGGCTTGCTGATGGTCAGCCGCGTCGGCATTGCCTTGTCCCATGCGTTGTTCTGGTCGATCACTGCGTCCCTGGCGGTGCGCCTGGCGCCGGAAGGCAAGCAGGTGCAGGCCCTGGGGTTACTGGCGACCGGTACGTCATTGGCGATGGTGTTGGGGATTCCCCTGGGTCGCCTGCTCGGCGAAGCCATGGGCTGGCGCACCACCTTCCTGGTCATCGGTGTTTTCGCGGCCGGGCTGGTGTTCTGGCTGGCGCGCACCTTGCCGCCGTTGCCGAGCCAGAACTCCGGCTCCCTGCGCAGCCTGCCGCTGTTGTTCAAGCGCCCGGCGCTGGTGGCGCTGTACGTGCTGACCGCGCTCACGGTGACTGCGCAATTCACCGCCTACAGCTATATCGAACCCTTCGTCGAAGGCGTGGCCGGCATGGATGGCGGCGCCGTGACCCTGATCCTGCTGGTCTTCGGCGGCGCGGGCATCATCGGCTCGTTGCTGTTCAGCCTGGTGCACCGCTTCAACCCGCACCTGTTTGTGGTCGGCGCAGTGTTTATCCTCGCCGCGTGCCTGACGCTGATGCTGCCCCTGAGCGGCGCCGAGTCGTACCTGGTGATCCTGAGCATTTTCTGGGGCATGGCGATCATGGGCTTCGGCCTGGCTATGCAATCCAAGGTGCTGGTACTGGCGCCGGACGCCACGGATGTGGCCATGGCGATGTTCTCCGGCATCTACAACATCGGCATCGGCGGCGGCGCCCTGATGGGCAGTTGGGTCGGCAGCCACTTCGGCTTCGCCTGGATCGGCGTGGCGGGCGGGTTGCTGGCGGCGGTGGCGTTGGCGGGGTATTGCCTGGCGATTCGCAGGTTTGGGACGGGGGTGGGGAACAACTAGCGTCGCATTCAAATCACAGTTCGCTAATAAGTTTTACTATCTGTTTTATCTATCGCCGTTCAATTGCAGGAAGTTTTAGTTGAAATACTACAGATGGATCTCTTATTTAACGGCGATCGCCTTGGCATTAGGGTTGTTGGTTACGGTTGGAGTATTGGTCGCGTATGGAGTGAAGCTGGGACCGATCTCGGGTAAGACAGAAGACTGGGGTGCATTTGGTTCAATACTGTCGGGGGCTTTCACACTGCTGGGAGCTGCTGCTACGTTGGGTACACTGGTGTTTTTGTTGGTTCAACAGCGTAATAATCAAGCGTATCAGCGCGAGCAAGAGCGTGAACGACAGCATGCTCAGGCTAAACATGATGATGTGATCGCACAGCAGCTCAAAGCGCAGACTTTCGAACAGTACTTGAAGCATCGCGAAGTTTTTTTTGATCGCTTGCATAGCCTCGAAGCAACTTTTGCTCATGCAGTTCGATTTGCCAATAAAGATGCTTTATATCAATGGGTGTTTCCGCAGAATTCTCCTACGAGGTGCAGCTATGTCGTTGACCTTGAACAGAACGAAGGCGCTGTATCTGGTTTAGTAAAGTTGCGCAGCAACTATTTGGAGCTTTTGCATTATCTACACTTGAGACCTGTGGTGCATCTGCAAGGTTATCTGTTGATTACGAAAATGCAGCACCTGATGCAGGAGCTGAAAATTTCCTATCAGCTAGAAATCATGGACGGTGATCTACAATCCAATGGGCAACATTTGGGAGTCAATATTTACTCGCCGCAGGAGTGTCTTGAAGTCATTACGTTGACCATTAATTCTTTGCTTTTTTACTCCGGAAATGCGGAGTTCGGCAGCGCGCAGGGGGCATTGAAGGAGACGTTTTTGCGGCGAAAATTTGTTGTGGATTCTTTGGATTCACGATTATCAGGCGATCACTTAGCGGTTCGGAAGTCCATTGCAGGGCTTGTTGAGTTGGAACGATATTATCTTGAAGTGTTGGAGTCGGAAGTTATATGTGGTAGCGGTTACGGCCGTAAGTTGCATGCTATTTTGGATGCGCGGTTGCAGTCAAAGCAGGAAGTCAAAAAGCTGAAAGACTATAGTTTGTTTAATAAAGTGGTAGAAGAACTCAGGGTCGAGCAAGAGAAAATTTTTTCGGAATATGAGGGGCAGGAGGATAAGTTGATTTCGGTGAGAGAACTTTTTTCACCTTTAAACGCCGCCTGGCACGTTGCCTACAAAGCTCACCAACAAAAAAAATAGGTCGCGTTGAATGCTCTGTTACTTGATCAATGGATGAGCCGACCATTTGGCTCAACCTGCTCGGACGTCCGGGTCGCAAGTAACTATTTTATTTAGGATAGAGGGCGACCGCTGGGTCGCCCGTTTTCATTTACCCGGCAGTCTCCTGCAATCTACGCCCAATCACATCCAGCAAATCGCAGCCGTCACGCAACGGAATACTCAGCAACAATGCGAAATCCTGCAGTACAACAGCATCACTGCTGATCCCATCACGCAGGGCTAGATTTTCAAGCACTTGAGTGACAGCCCGAATGCGATAAACCGCCGCGTCATGCAGGGCATCCAGCGGCGCTTCGGTGTCGATGAGCAGGGTAGGGATGGTGCAATCGGGGCCCGTGATGGGCATATACCGATCTAGTGCGGTCATGGATCTTGCTCCCATATCTAAGTGAGCCGTCACCTTCTGCCGCCAAGCAGAATTAGGGTGGCGGATTACGCAAGGTTGGCGGACCGGGGATATAGGACCCGGCACTTCCGAAGAAGTCCCTGCGCAACCCGCCATTGCACGAAATCACGGACGCAAAAAAAGCGCCTGCAATCGTGTTGGGGGCGCTGTTGCGCCTATATCTGTTCGGACCGCCAAGTCCAATCGCAGCATTTGCTGCGAGCCAGAAGGTTAGCGCGCGAGGTGTCTGGTCGCAACTGGCAAATAGGACGGATCAGGAATTTGGATGTTTTATCCGCTGCCGCGAGGGCGCTAGTGAAGCCCTCAACCAAAACCAGACAAGTCTTACACCCCCCTTTGATACCCATTGCTACCGTCGCCTGGGACCGCCCACGCCCCTGTGGTGACGGCACTTGAACAGCAACGGAGTCACGTGTGCAAAAGCGTTTGACCGCAGAGTTTCTGGGTACTTTCTGGCTGACGTTCGGCGGCTGTGGCAGCGCCATTCTGGCGGCAGCATTTCCCGAGTTGGGCATTGGTTTTGCCGGGGTGTCCCTGGCATTCGGCCTCACTGTCCTGACCATGGCCTACGCAGTAGGCGGTATCTCCGGCGGGCACTTCAACCCGGCGGTGACTATCGGCCTGTGGGCCGGGCGCCGTGTGTGCGGTGCATATGTGCTGCCGTATATCGTGGCGCAGGTGGTGGGGGCGATTGCGGCGGCTGCGTCGCTGTACGTGATCGCTGACGGGCAGCCCGCTTTCGAAGTGGGTGGTTTCGCCGCCAACGGCTATGGCGAACTGAGTCCTGGCCTGTTCGACATGAAAGCCGCATTGCTGGCTGAGGTGATCGCCACCTTCTTCTTTGTGCTGATCATCATGCGCGTGACTGCACCGGGTGCGGTCGCCGGGTTTGCACCGATTGCCATCGGCCTGGCGCTGACCCTGATTCACCTGGTCCTGATCCCCGTGACCAATACCTCGGTCAACCCGGCGCGCAGTACCGGGCCGGCGTTGTTTGCCGGGTGGGATTACCTGTCGCAGCTCTGGCTGTTCTGGCTCGCGCCGATTGTCGGCGGCGTGCTGGGAGCGTTTGCAGCGCGGGGCTTGGATGAGCGCGACTGACCGGTGTGCTCGATGAACGTGCCAAGCAAAAAAACGCCCGCCTGATCATCATCGGCGGGCGCTCGGGGGGGGGGCCGGCGCAGCAAGGAGCGAGCCGGCTGGTATAGGCGATGCGTGAATCAGGCCACGGGAATCAATGGGTCAGCCGCCGCCAGGGCCGCTGCCCGCTCGGCCGCCGGTGGGTAGATCCACACGCTGTTGATCTGGTGCTTGAGGTCCTTGGCTTCCTGGCCCACGAGCTTCACTTGGCGGTCCCAGCCTTCGGTGTACACCGCGCCCCAGGCGCCGAGGTCCAGGCACGTCACGTATTTGGGCTGGCTATAGGTCATCGGCGCCACGCCGATCAGGTCGGCGGCGACGTTGTTTCCGGCGTAGCGGCCGAGGGCGATGGCGTGCTGGCAGGACATCGCGGCGACGTTGCCCAGGTCGTCGGTGGCGGCGTAGGCCACGTCACCGGCGGCGAATATGTCGGCCTGGCCTTTGACCTTCAGCGTGCCGTCCACATGCAACCGGCCCTGCGGGTCGCGAGTGCCGCTGACCTGTTCGGTCATGGGGTTGGCGCGAAAGCCTATGGTCCAGATCACCGTGCTGGATTCGATCCGTTGGCCATCCGCCAGGGTCACGCCACGGGTATCCACCGAGGCCACGGAGTTATTGAGTACCCACTCCAGCCCCAATTCTTTGCTGGCTTCGATGATCGAAGGGCGAATGCCATCGCCCATGGAAGCGGCGATCTGCGGGCTACGGTCCACCACTACCACACGGATATCGGCGTTATCGCCCAGTGCTTCACGCAGGCGCGCCGGCATTTCGGTGGCGGTCTCTATGCCGGTAAAACCGCCACCGGCCACCACCACGGTATTGCGCGCGGGGCTGTCGGGCAGATGTTTGAGGGTATGGATATGCGCTTCGAGGCGCGTGGCGTCTTCGATCTGGTCCACATCGAACACATGCTCGATGCCTTCCATGGGCGGACGATTCAAGCGGCTGCCAGCGGCCAGCACCAGGCGATCATACTGGACGGTAGTGGGGATACCTGTCAGGTCGCGATAGGTCACCTGCCTGGCATTTTCATCGATGCTGTCGGCCGTGCCCTCGATGAAGTTCACGCCAACCGCCGCAAACAAGGGGCTCAGGGGCGCCTGCATGGTATGCACCTGTGCCTCATAGAACCGTGGACGAATACGCAGCTCCGGGTGAGGCGCCAGCACGCTGATTTGCACGTCGTGGCGATCATTTTTATCCAGCAGGCGCGCGGCGCCCAACGCGCTCCAGACACCACCGAACCCGGCGCCGATGATAAGGATGTGCTGTTTCATGAGTTGCTCCAGAGACCCAGTCGAGATGGTTGCTCACGCCGTGAGGCGTTACCGGATCACTGTAAAAGCACCGCTGTTTGTCTGGTAGGACACTTAACCCTGAATTACTGCCATATGCGGCGTTTACCGCGAAAAGCGCTCGCGGTAGTCACGGGGGGAAATCGAAAGGTGGCGATGGAAGGTGTAGCGCATCCGTTCTTCGTCGCCAAAACCACACAGTCGCGCGACTTGGTCGATGTTGCGTTGAGAGTCTTCCAGCAGGCGTCGTGCCGCTTCCATGCGAAACAGTTCGATAGCCTTGGCCGGTGTGCGCCCGGTTTTTTGCTTGTAGACCCGAGCGAAGTTGCGTGGGCTCATGCGGCTTTGTTCGGCCAGGCGCTCGACCGTCAGGTCGCTGTCGCTCAGGTTGTCAGCGATCCACAGGTGCAGGGCGTCGAAACCGGCCGTGTCGTCGGTCTGCGCCTGCAGCAATTGACTGAACTGTGCCTGACCACCGGGCCGCTTGAGAAACACCACCAGTTCCCGCGCCACTTGCAGGGCGACGTGCCGTCCGCAATCGGCCTCTACCAACGCCAGCGCCAGGTCGATGCCGGCGCTTACACCCGCCGACGTCCACACGTTGCCCTGCTGGATAAAGATCGCGTCCATGTCCACCTCAATGCCCGGAAAACCGCGCTTGAGCATGTCGCACATCGCCCAGTGCGTGGCGGCGCGTCGGCCCTGGAGCAAGCCGGCCTGGGCGAGCAGGAAGGTGCCGCTGCATACCGAGGCCGTGCGGCGCGCCCGGGTGGAGGCGTGACGCAGCCAGTCGACCAGGTCAGTGTTGGCGGCCATCGCCTCTTGAATGGCAGGCGCGCCGGGCACGATTAAGGTGTCGAGGGTGCCAGGATCAAATGTCGCCAAGGGCACGGTATCGACGCTCAACCCTTCGGCTGTTGGTATCAATCCACCCGCCAGGCTCGCGGTATGCACTAAATAGCCTGGCAAGCCCCGTTCGGCCATGGCCTTGGTGGCTGCCCAGAACACGGTCTGGGCGCCAGTCAGGTCGAGCAGGCCCATTTGCGGGTAAGCCAGGAACACCAAGGTGCGCGGTTGGCTTGCCGGCTGGTTGGGGCTCATAACGCCGCCAACACCTTCTCCAACTTCTCCTGATCCCGCGCAAACTGTCGAATGCCTTCCGCCAGCTTCTCGGTGGCCATCGCATCTTCATTCGACGCCCAACGGAACTGTGCTTCGTTCAACGGCTGACGCGCTTCGCCCGCCGCGCCCGGTTGCAGTTTGCGCTCCAGCGGGGCGTTATCTTCGGCGAGCTTTTGCAGCAGGTCCGGGCTGATGGTCAGGCGGTCGCAGCCGGCCAGTTGTTCGATCTGGCTGAGGGTGCGGAAGCTGGCGCCCATCACCACCGTCGGGATGGCGTTGGCCTTGTAGTAGTTGTAGATGCGCGTCACTGACTGCACGCCCGGGTCTTCGGCGCCGGTGTAGTCCAGGCCGGTGCTCTTGCGGTACCAGTCGTAGATGCGGCCCACGAACGGCGAGATCAAAAACACCCCGGCATCGGCGCAGGCCTGGGCCTGGGCGAAGGAGAACAGCAGGGTGAGGTTGGTCTGGATGCCGGCTTTTTCCAGGCGCTCGGCGGTGCGGATACCTTCCCAGGTGGACGCCAGTTTGATCAGCACACGGTCGCGGCCGACACCGGCCTGGTCGTACAGGTCAATCAATTGGTTGGCCTTGGCCCACAGCGCGTCTTGGTCGAAGGACAGGCGTGCGTCGACTTCGGTGGAGATACGCCCCGGAATCACCTTGAGAATGCCGCAACCCACCGACACCGCGAAACGGTCACAGGCCAGGTCGACATCGCCTTTGGACACGCTCACCGCGTTACGCAGCAACTCGGCGTATTCCGGGATGGCGGCGGCCTTGAGCAGCAGCGACGGGTTGGTGGTGGCGTCCACCGGGCGCAGGCGGCTGATGGCTTCCAGGTCGCCGGTGTCGCAGACCACGGTGGTGAATTGCTTGAGTTGTTCGAGCTTGGACGTCATGAGCGGCTGTCTCCAAAAAAAGGTTATTGGTTGAGGGCCTGTGCGGTATCCAGGTCGGTGATCAGGATGTCCAGGTAGCCGCCCTTGAGCGCGCCGCGAATCGCCTGGACCTTGTTCAGCCCGCCGGCCAGGCCGAGCACGCGGTGGATGCTGCGCAACTTGGGCAGCGCCACCGACACCACGAATTCTTCATCTTCTTCCAGCACCGGTTTGCCCTGGGCATCGAAGTAACGCAGGCAGATATCACCCACCGCGCCGCGCTCGGCCAGCAGGCGCAGCATGTCTTCGGTGTAGTAGTTGCCGCTGTTGCGCAGCAATTGCGAGGGCTCCAGGTCGCCGATGCCGACAATCGCCAGGGTGATGCTGTCAAAGCGTTGCAGCACTTCCTTGACCTCTTCCATCTGCACGATGCGCTGCTTGCTCTGCACCGACTGTTCGATGCTTTGGGACGGCAGCAAATACGCCGGGCAGTTGAGCAGGGTGGCCAGGCGTTGGGTCAGCAGCGTGGCTTCGAACGCGCCTTTGTTGCCGACGCCGCCCAGCAGTTGCACCACTTCCTCGGCGCCTTGCTTGCCCGACTGCGCATGCAGGTGGCCGACCATGGCGCGGATGGTGCTGCTCCACGACGAAATACCGATATGGTCCTGGGGCGACAGGCTGGTTTCCAGGTAGTGGGCGGCGGCCGAGCCGATGGCTTGCTTGATGCTTTCGTCATTGCCGGGCTCGGTGGCTTCCACCACGATCACCCGGCGCACGCCGTAGCGGCGTTGCAGTTGGGTTTCCAGCTCCAGGTGCAGGCCTTGCAGGCGCATCACGCTGATCTTCACGACGCCTTCCTGCAGCGCCCGGCGCAGGGCGCGGCTGATAAAGGACTGGGACAGGTCCAGTTGCGTGGAGATTTCGGACTGCTTGAGCCCTTCTTCGTAATAGAGGCTCGCGATCTTGGTGATCAGGCGCTGTTCTTCGATCTGGCTCATGAAGGCCTCAGTGAGTGAAACAATGTCGGTGAGGATACCAAACCCTTAAGACATGATCAGGCCGCCGTCGATATTGATCGCCTGACCGGTCAGGTACGCCGCGTCATCCGAGGCCAGGAACGCGACCAGGCCCGCTACATCCGAGGGCTTGCCGGCACGGCGCAGGGGGATGTTCTTGACCCATTCGGCCATCAACTCGCCCTTGCCGTAGCGCTTTTCGTCGGTGCTGAGGATCTCGCCCCACACGCGGTCGTTGTAGTCCCACATCTCGCTTTCGATGATGCCGGGGCAAAACGCATTGACCGTGATGTTATGCGGCGCCAGCTCCAGCGAAAGGCTCTGGGTGATGCCGATCACGCCCATCTTGCTCGCGGCGTAGTGCGGCGTGTAGATAAAGCCCTGGCGACCCTGGCCGGACGAGGTATTGATCAACCGACCGCTGCCTTGCTTGACCATGTACTTGGCCGCTTCCCGGCAACCCAGCCACACGCCGGTGGTGTTGACTTGCAGCACCTTGTCGAAGTCTGCGCGGGGCATTTTGTCGTAGTGGTCGATGGTGATGATGCCGGCGTTCTGCACCGACACGTCGATGCTGCCGAAGCGGGCGTGGCCTTCGCGGTAGAGCTTTTCGATATCGCTTTCGTCGGTGACATCGATGCCGAGGGCGAGGGCGTTCACGCCGTATTCCCCGGCCAGTTGCTCGGCGGTGAAGGTCACGCGCTCCAGGTCGTTGGAGGCCAGCACCAGGTTGGCGCCTTCCTGGGCGAAACGCTCGGCAATCCCGGCGCCGATGCCACGGCAGGCGCCGGTGATCACTACAGTTTTACCGCTGAATCGTTGCGACATGATCAACTCCTACCAG
This sequence comes from Pseudomonas sp. 2822-17, assembly GCF_002742485.1. Lineage (NCBI taxonomy): Bacteria > Pseudomonadati > Pseudomonadota > Gammaproteobacteria > Pseudomonadales > Pseudomonadaceae > Pseudomonas > Pseudomonas sp. 2822-17. The sequence continues at coordinate 117,759 of NZ_LJRZ01000760.1, read as the reverse complement.
CACACAAAACCGCCATCGACCAACAGGTCGACGCCGGTGCAGAAAGACGAGGCCTGGCTGACCAGAAAGATCGCCGGGCCGACCATTTCGTCCACGCTGGCCATGCGGCCCATGGGCGTGGTCTGTTCAAAGATCTTCACCTGGTCGGCCACTTCCGGGCGCGAGTTCATCGGCGTGGCGGTGTAGCCGGGGCTGATGCAATTCACGCGCAGGCCCTTGTCGGCCCATTCCATCGCCAGGCTTTTGCTCAGGTGAATCACGCCGGCCTTGGAGGTGTTGTAGTGCGCCTGCAGCAGGCCACGGTTGACGATACTGCCGGACATGGACGCGATATTGACGATGGCGCCTTTGCCGCGCGGCAACATCACGGCGGCCTGGGCCTGGCAGCTCAGGAAGATGCCCGTGAGGTTGATGTCCAGGGTGGTCTGCCAGCGTTGCAGTTCCAGGTCCTCGGCGGCCTGGGCGTTGGCGATGCCGGCGCAGTTGACGGCCACGCTGAGTTCGCCGAGTTCTTGCTCGGTTCGCGCGACCGCTGCATCCAGCGCGGCGCGCTCGGTGACGGTGCCGCTCAGGGCCAGGGCGCGACGGCCCAGGGCCTGGATGCGCTCGACGGTGCTGGCGATGCCGGGGCTGCCGGGCAGGTCAAAACACGCCACGTCGGCACCGGCTTCGGCTAGACCAACGGCAATCGCTTGGCCGATGCCGCTGCCGGCACCGGTGACAAAGGCCACTTGGCCCTGAAGACTAAAAAGCTGCATGAATTACTCCAATCTTGAAATCACAATGGAACCCCTGTGGGAGGGGGCTTGCCCCCGATGAGCATAGGTATCTACACAACTTCCAGTGGATGCTGAATCTATGGCAAATGGGCTGTTGTGGTGAGCGGGCTTGTCCCGCGCTGGGCTGCGAAGCAGCCCCAAAACCTTCACCTCGATTGGTTCTGGCACTCTGCTGTGACCTTATTGGGGCCGCTTCGCAGCCCAGCGCGGGACAAGCCCGCTCACCACAGTGCTATGTGTAAGCCTTTGAGAGTTGTGTAGATACCTATGCCCCGATGAGGGAGTGTCAGTTGATGCATCTGTAACTGAACCACTGCCATCGGGGGCAAGCCCCTCCCACATTTGAATCTCTGTAGGACCTTAGTTACGCGGTGGCCATTTCCATGACTGAAACCGGTGTGGCCTCGCCGCGCTCCAGGATTCCCATCTGCCGGCCTCGGCTCATCACCATCACCCGATGTGAAAGCCCCAGCACTTCATCCAGGTCGGAACTCACCACAATCACCGCCATGCCCTTGGCCGCCAGATCCGCAATCACTTCATAGATCGCCGCCCGCGCACCCACGTCGATGCCCCGTGTCGGCTCATCCAGAATGAACACCTTGGGATTGCGCGCCAGCCACTTGGCAATGATCACTTTCTGCTGGTTACCGCCGGACAAGCTGGAAATCCGCGACTGCGGTGCACCTTTCACGCCGAGCCGCGCCACCGCGGTGCGGGCGAATTCACGCAGCGGGGCAGGGAGCACCCAGCCGCGTTTGTCCAGCAGGTCGGTGTTGCCGTAGACCAGGTTGTCTTCGATGCGATGTTCCACCACCACACCTTGCTGCTTGCGGTCTTCAGGCACCAGCACCACGCCGGCCTGAATCGCTTCAAACGGGCTGCGCAGCTGCCGGACTTCGCCGTCCAGCACCATGTGACCGTGGATATCCAGGGCCGCACCGGCAATGGTGCGCACCAGTTCTGTACGCCCGGCGCCGACCACCCCGGCAATGCCGAACACTTCGCCGGCCCGCACACTGAAGTCGATGCCGTGCAGGGCGAATTCGCGGCAGGTCAGGTCTTTGACCTGCAACATCACCTGCTCCTGCGGCGCCTGCAAGGCGGGGAAAATCCGCTCCAGGCTGCGCCCGACCATCTGTTCCACCAGCTCGCGCACCGGCACTTGCGCGGTGGCGTGCAGGGCGATCTGGCGCCCGTCGCGCAGCACCAGCACGCGGTCGGCGATACGCGCGATTTCTTCCAGGCGATGGCTGATATAGATAAACGACACGCCTTCGGCTTTCAGCCGTTCGACCTGCTTGAACAGCAGCTCGGTCTCTTCGGCGCCCAGCGCGGCGGTCGGTTCATCGAGAATCAGCAGGCTGGCCTTCAACGTCAGCGCCTTGGCGATTTCCACCAATTGCTGGGCCGCCACGCTCAGGCCTTCGACCTTGCGTGAAGCCGGCACGTTGAGCCCCAGGCGTTCCAGTTGGATCTGCGCCTGGGTCTCGATGTAATCGCGGTCGACCCGCCCATGACGCATGGGCAGGCGACCGACAAAGATGTTCTCGGCGATCGACAATTGCGGCAGCAGACGGATTTCCTGGTGGATCAGGCCGATACCCGCGCCCAGCGCCGCGCCCGGCGAGGCGGGTGCATACGGCGCGCCGAGCCAGGTCATGCTGCCCCCGGCTTCGGGTTGCACGAGGCCGGCGATGATCGACGACAAGGTCGACTTGCCGGCACCGTTCTCGCCGAGCAGGGCCAGCACTTCACCGGGACGAATATCCACATTGACCTGGGACAACACCTGCACCGGGCCGTAGGCCTTGCTGATATTGCGCAGGCACAGCACCGCATCGGTGCTGCTCTCCAGAGCGGCTGCTTGCATGACGACCTCCAAGGCTTACGGGTGCTGTTGCAGGAACGGCGCGACGTTTTCTTTGGTGGTCAGCACGGTGGGCAGCAGTTGTTCCTTGGGTACGGCTTTGCCGGCCTTCAGGTCAATTGCCGAGGCCACGGCCAGGCGCCCCATTTTCTGGGTCTGCTGGGTCATGGTGGCGTTGAGCACGCCGCTTTCGACCGCCTTGAGCCCGGCCACGTCGCCGTCAAAACCGACCACTACGACCTTGTGATCGAGATTGCCGACCTTCACCGCCTGGGCAGCACCCAGGGCCATGGCATCGGCGCGGCCGAAGAATACGGTGATATTAGGGTCACGCTGGAGCAGGTCCTGGGCCACGGCGAAGCCTTTGTCCTGGGCCCATTCGGCCGGTTGCTGGGCCACGACCTTGAGGTCCGGGAAGGCTTTGAGGCCTTCTTCGAAACCCTTGGCGCGATCATTCTCCGGAGTGGTGCCGAGCTGGCCCTGCAGGATCGCGATGCGGCCCTTGCCGTCGGTGATCTTGCCCACGTATTCGGCCAGGGTCTTGGCGCCGGCCACGCTGTCGCTGGCGATAAAGGTATCGCCGGGTGCGTCGGGGGCGTTGCGGTCCACGGCGATCACCGGAATGCCGGCGTTCTTGGCGGCTTTGACCGGCACACCCGCCGCGGTGGCACCGGCCGGGATGTAGATCAGCACATCGATCTGGCGGGTGATCAGGTCTTCAATCTGGCTGACCTGGGTGGAGGAGTTGCCCTGGGCGTCCACGGTGATCACCTTGATCCCCTTGGCCTTGCCCTCGGCCTCCACCGATTGCTTGATCTGGTTGAAAAAATCGGCCTGAAGGTTGGCCACGGCCAGGCCGATGGTCAGGTCCTTGGCCCAGGTGGTGCCGGTGGCGGTGAGGGTCGCGGCCGCCAGAGCAGTGGCGATAAGCAGTTTCTTGGGGCTGAACATGTCGGTGACTCCTGGTTTTATTGTTGGAGGGTGTCAACTGTCGAACAGGGTTAACGGGCAGTGCTGGAACGGCGTCGCAGGGTGTCGATGGTCACGGCGAGGGCGATGACCACGCCGATCACCACTTGCTGGATAAACGGGGAAACGCCCAGCAGGTTTAGACCATTGCGCAACACGCCAATGATCAGCACACCCACCAGGGTGCCGCCGATGCTGCCGACGCCGCCGCTGAGGCTGGCGCCGCCAATCACCACGGCGGCGATGGCGTCCAGTTCCAGGCTCAGGCCGGCACTGGGTTGCGAGGAGTCCAGGCGCGCCGCCAGGGTCACGGCGGCGATCCCGGCGAGGGCACCGCTGATGGCGTACACCCACAAGGTAATCGCCCGTACCTTGATGCCGGACAGCCGCGCCACTTCCGGGCTGCCGCCCATGGCATAGAGATTGCGACCACCGGCACGAAAGCGCAGGAACACCCACGCCACCAGCAACATCACCAGGAACAGCCCGACGGTGGCCGAGAGAAAACCGAAATGCCGCACCGTGGCCAGGCTGGTGAACCACTCCGGGTAACCGACGATCTGCCGGCCTTCGGTGAGGATATTCGCCAGGCCACGCGCCACCGACATCATGGTCAGCGTGGCGATAAACGGCGGCAACTTGGCGTAGGTAATCAAGCCCCCGGACACCAGCCCGGCGAGCATGCCGGTGGCGATCGAGATCGGAATCGCAAAGCCCAGCGGCACCGCCTGGTCCTGATAAAGCCAGCCGAGCATCATCATCGAGAAGGCCAGTACCGAGCCTACCGACAGGTCGATGCCGCCGATGACGATCACCGCCGTCATGCCAATCGCCAGGATGCCCAGCACCGTGACCTGATCAAGGATGTTCAGGCCATTGCGCAACGAGAAGAAGAATTCGGAACTGAAGGAGAAGACCAGCACCAGCAGCACAAGGCCGATCAGCGGGCCGCCGATATTGCTGGGGAGCAGTTTCACCAAGCGTGGGCGGGGTGGCGGCTTGAGTTCGGCCGGGTGCTGGACAATAGCTTTGGCGTCCACAGTGTTCTCCTGATTTATTTTTTTTGGAGTGCTTTCAGGCGCCATGAATATTTATGCGTGCCTGACTGTTAATTCAGATTCCAGTGACACCGTGTCAAAGTCAAGCGCTTAATTTTTCGGATATGCCTCTAATCCGGTGCTTTTATCCCGGCCAAAGCCACGGGATAGACCCGCCGGTGTGGGATTTTGCCCGTTTGTCCGAGGGATGTTTCTTCGATTTATTTGATTTTTCCGTGGATCGCTCACTTGACCGCGCGGACGATCAGCGTCTAAATAGAAATATATTGTCACTGCTGAATAAATATTCAAAACAGCTTTGGACGCTTTTACCTCACGTGGTCAGCCCCACAGGAGCCGCTGCATGAATGCCTTCCAGTACGACGCCCACCAGATCAAGGAACAGGCCCGCCTGATCCGCCGTCATGTGATCCGCCTAAACGCCGACTCACCGGCCGGCGGCCACACCGGGGCGGACCTTTCGGAAACCGACATCCTCGCCACCCTGTACTTCCGCATCCTCAATACCGGCCCGGAACGCACCGAAGACCCTGAGCGCGATATCTATATCCAGAGCAAGGGCCATGGTGTGGGCGGTTTGTACTGCTGCCTGGCGCAGGCGGGCTATATCCCCACCGAATGGTTGCCCACCTACCAGCACTTCAATTCCCACTTGCCGGGCCATCCGGTGCGCCAGAAAACCCCCGGTATCGAACTCAACACCGGCGCCCTCGGCCACGGCTTGCCGGTGGCGGTGGGGCTGGCGTTGGCGGCGAAGATGTCCGGCAGTAAAAAGCGCATCTATGTGCTGACCGGCGATGGCGAACTCGCCGAAGGCTCCAATTGGGAAGCCGCCATGGCCGCCGCCAAGTACGGGCTGGATAACCTGTTTGTGATCGTCGACAAGAACAAACTGCAACTGGCCGGCCTGACCGCCGAGATCATGCCGCTCGACCCGCTGGATGTGAAATGGGCCGCCTTCGGCTTCACCGTCAGCGAGTGCGATGGCAACGACGTGGGCCAGTTGATCGACACTCTGGAACGCATGCAGACCCAAACCGGCGCGCCCCAGGTGCTGATCGCCCACACCATCAAAGGCAAGGGCGTGTCCTTTATCGAAGCCCGCCCTGAATGGCACCACCGCGTGCCCAAGGGCGATGAAATCAATGCGGCACTGGAGGAGTTGAACCATGGCGAGTGAACATTTGGCGAGCGTCATGGTGCAGGCCTTTATTGACGCAGTCGACGCCGGGCTGGATGTGGTGCCAGTGGTCAGCGACTCCACGTCCACCGCCAAGATCGGCCCGTTTGTGCAGCGCTTCCCGGAGCGCTTGATCAACGTTGGGATTGCCGAGCAGTCCTTGGTCAGCGTCGCGGCGGGGTTGGCCCTGGGTGGCAAGATTGCGGCCACCTGCAACGCGGCACCGTTTTTGATTTCCCGCGCCAATGAGCAGATCAAGGTGGACGTCTGCTACAACCAGGCCAATGTGAAAATGTTCGGCCTGAACGCCGGTACCAGCTACGGCCCGTTGGCCAGCACCCACCACAGCCTCGACGATATTTCGGTGATGCGCGGCTTTGGCAATGTGCAGATCTTCGCGCCGGCCGATGCCATCGAGTGTCGGCAGATTGTCGATTACGCGCTGCGTTACCACGGCCCGGTGTATATCCGTCTTGACGGTAAAGCCTTGCCGGACGTACACGCTGGCGACTACCACTTCCAACCCGGTCAGGTGGATATCCTGCGCCAGGGCGCGGATGTGAGCATCGTCGCGTTGGGCTCGGTGGTGCATGAAGCCGTGGACGCCGCCGCCTTGCTGGCGGAGCAGGGCATCCAGGCGCAGGTGATCAACCTGTCATCGATCCGGCCGTTGCAGCGCGAGGTACTGCTCAGCGCCTTGAGCGGCACCCGCGCGGTGATCAGCGTGGAAGAACACAATATCAACGGTGGCGTCGGCAGCCTGGTCGCCGAAGTGCTGGCCGAAGCCGGGCTGGGCATTGCCCTGATCCGCCTGGGCATCGGCGATGGCGAATACGCCGCTGCCGGCGCCCGTGAACCGACCCGCGCCTTGCATAACATCGACGCGGCTGGGATTGTGGCGGCTGCCACTCGGTTGCGGTGAACCCATGACTAACAACACTCCGCTGATCCTGGCGATAGACGAAGGCACCAGCAACGCCAAGGCGGTGCTGGTCAATGAACTGGGGCAGGTGATTGCTCGCGGTTCGCGGCCACTGAGCGTCAGCCATCCCCAGGCCGTTTTCTCCGAACAGGACCCGCTGTTTATCTGGCACAGCACCCTGGCCGCGATGGAAGAATGCCTCGCCCAGGTGGATCGGCCCATCACCGCCGTGGCGATCAGCAACCAGCGTGAATCCGTGGTGGCCTGGGACCGGCGAACCGGCGAGCCGTTGTCACCGTGCATCAGTTGGCAATGCCGCCGCTCCATGGCGTTGTGTACCCAATTACATGAGCAGGGGCATGAGGCGCTCATCCTCGAAAAAACCGGCTTGGCCCTCGACCCGATGTTTTCGGCGGGCAAATTTCGCTGGATTCTCGACAACCTGGACAACGGCCACGCCCGCGCCGCAGCGGGTGAGATTTGCCTGGGCACCGTCGACAGTTGGCTGCTGTGGAAACTCAGTGGCGGCCGGGTGTTTGCCACCGACTATTCCAACGCGGCGCGCACGCAGCTGTTCAACCTGCACACCTGCGCCTGGGATCCCGAGTTGCTGGACCTGTTTGCCATTCCGTTGGCGGCGCTGGCACCGATCCAGCCCAGCGCCGGTTTCTTCGCCGAAACCGTCGCGTTGGGCGGCTTGCCTGCGGGCATCCCGGTGATGTCGATGATCGGCGACTCCCACGCCGCGCTGTACGGGCAGGGCGGTTTTGCACCGGGGCTGGTCAAGGCCACCCTCGGCACCGGCTCATCCTTGATGACGCCCATGAGCGGCCCGATTGCGTCCACCCATGGGCTGTCGACCACCCTGGCCTGGCATGACGGCGGCAGGCCGACCTTCGGCATGGAAGGCAATATCGTCCACACCGGCGCCGCCGTGCAGTGGGCCTCGCGGCTGGTGGCCGGCGAATCCCTGGATGCCCTGACCGAACAAGCGGCGCAACTGCCGGACAATGGCGGCGTGTACTTCGTGCCGGCCCTGTCGGGTCTGGGCGCACCGCATTGGAAAGCCGATGCACGTGGATTGATCTGCGGGCTGACGGAAGCCACCTCGGGCGCGCATATCCTGCGGGCGTCGCTGGAGTCCATCGGTTATCAGATTCGTGATGTGTTTGAAGCGATGCAGCAGGACATCGGCAGCCCGTTGAAGGAACTGTGGGTGGACGGCGGCGCGACGCGCAACCGTTGGCTGATGCAGTTCCTGGCCAACCTGCTGCAACGCCCGGTGGTGCGCAGCCTGTCGCCGGAAGTGTCGGCGTTGGGCGCAGCGCATCTGGCGGGCAGGGCGTTGGGGATTTGGGCGAGTGATCAAGCGTTGGGGCAGTTGGAGCGCCAGCGCGAGCGGTTCGAGCCGCAGGATGATCCGGCGATGGCAGCCCGTTACGCAGAGTGGAAAAAGGCCTTGGCCCGCACCCTTCTCTAAAGACCCGTGGAGATCAACTGTGGGAGGGGCGGTGCGACGATTCGACTTGCCCCCGATAGCGTTTTATCAGTCAGCTCATCTGTAACTGTCACCCACCGTCACCGGTTGCACCTGATAGCTGCGGCGCGCGTTTGCCGCTTCAACCGTGGCCACATCCAGGTTACCCCACAGCGGTCCCAGCACTTTCGCCGCGTCCTGCGGATGGTTTTTCACCCATTGTCCGGCGCTTCGAGCAGCGGCAGGCCGCTGGGGAATTCGTGCCAGCTCATCGCGGCCCGATCCGCCAGATAGCGAGCCGGCGGCTGGCCTACGGTCTTGCGGAACATGGTGATAAAGCCGCTGGCGTTTTCATAACCTAGGTCCAGAGCCACCCGCTGCACACTGTCGCCCGTGGCCAGACGTTGCAACGACAGGATCACATGCAACTGCCGACGCCAGCGGCCGAAACTCAGGCCCAATTCCTCCAGCAACAGGCGCGTCATGCTGCGTTCACTCATGCCGATACGCATGGCCCATTGGCCGAGGGTGGCTTTGTCGGCCGGGTCGGCCAGCAGGCTATTGGCCAGGCGGCGCAAGCGTGCGTCCTGGGGCATCGGCAGGTGCAGGGCTTCCAGTGGGGCTTGGGCGAGTTCATCCAACAGCGTGTTGATCAACCGTCCCTGGGCGCCGTCGACCTCGTACAGCTGTGGGAAGCTGATCGCCTTGCTGATCAACTCATGCAACAGACCCGACACGCCCAACGTGCAGCATTGCGTGGGCAGGGCGCCTGCGGCATCGGGGTCGATCAGCAGGCAATACACATGGGCTTCGCCATTGCCCCGCGCCGAATGCGACACGCCACCGGGAATCCATAGCGCGCATTGCGGCGGAACGATCCATATCCCGGCCTCGATTTCACAGTGGATCACCCCGCGCAGGGTGTACATCAACTGGCCCTTGCGATGGGTGTGCGGGGTGTGCTCCCAGGTGTCCGACGCGCTGCTGGCGCCCACGGCCACCACGGCGCGCTGAACCACATCGGCATCCTTGGCCAGCAGCGGGTCGTGCAGATCAAGGCGCAGGTGTTTCATGGCAGGTCTCGAAAGTTGGCCGAATTGCGAAATAGTCTGGCTATTCTGTGCAATGCCGTCCAGCGCGGGTTTTCTTATAGTGAGATCCACTCTCATTAAGGAACTTTGCCATGCGACTCGACAGTACAACGTTCCCTGTAGTCAAAATCGTCTTCGATGCCCCGAACCAAGGCGGGCCGGAGGACGCCTTCCGGGTCTTTGAAGACCTGTTGGCACGGCAGCAATCCTTCCTGCTGCTGCACGAAAAAGCCGTGGACGAAAACGACTACGAACACTCCCATGAACAGCGCAAGCAAGCCTCGATCTGGATGAAGAAACACCGACAGGCGCTGCACACGTTCGTCAAAGGCATGATCCAGGTAGAACCCAGCGCCGCCAAACGCCTGGCACTCAAACCGTTTGCGCTGATGTTCGGCAAGGCCTGGGGCTATCCGTTGCTGGTGGTGGAGTCCAAGGACCAGGCCTGGGCGCTGGCGCGGGATGTGCTGGATGAGCGGGTGTCGGATGTGGCGCATTTTTGAAGGCGCGCAACACCTATCTGTGGCGAGGAGGCAGGCTTTCTCGCCGGTCGGCGAGCGGTGCAGGGTCAATTGAACTACTTTGACTGACGAGCGATCCCTACCCGGTACTGATCCATGCGCACGTTGTTGAAAAGATATATGGCCCTGTTGGACAACGACCTGAGTACGCAGATTTTCGACAATGTGAAAAACCTGCTGGTCTGCGCACTGTTGTTTGCGGCGGGCACCAACGCGCTTCTCGGTCAGCAGGCCCTTTTTATCGGCGTGTTTGCGTCAAACGTGGCGGGCTGGGGGTTGATCATCCTGTCCACGGTGTTGATGTTCCTGAACGTCAGCGATGGCATTCGCAGGCTGGCCAAGCTGCGTTATCACCTGGCCTTGCAGCTGTTGCTGGTCCTGGTTTATCTGGTGGTGGCCGAGCGGGTGGTAGAGATTGTGTGGGGCTTCCGCGCGCCTTGAAAATCGAGGTATTAACGCGTTCACGCTAGAATCGCCGCACGCGGACCCAGGATGCGCACCATGCCCACGCTTTATTGTTACGTCGATGGTTCTGACAACCAAGCAGTCGAATCGGTATTGGTCGACGCCTTTCGCGCGTTTGTCAGCGATTGGGCGCAATATTGCGCCGTGTTTGTGAATCACCAGCACGAGCGTACACCCGACATGGCGCCTGATGACCTGAATGATTGGTTTATCGGGCTCAACCTTCCTTTGCCTCCCGTTAGCCAATCTCAAATTGACCAATTGGTCCTGTTTGCAAAATCCTTGGCGGGCGCAGCAGGACGAGATTTTGTGGTGGGTATTTCGTTGCCGTCCGGGCTTTGCGAGGATCTGGTGTTTCTCGATGCAAACGCTGACGAGACTGAGGGGTTACGCCTGTACACACAGTTGGAGGCTGCGCTCCATGGGGCTTGATATTCATCTTGAGGCTGATAAGCGAATGTCCCTGGCACATCTGGCTGACGCTGTGAACGCGGTGGGTGGTGCTGAACTGGAACAGCATGAACAGTCGGTGGAGGCGCATTTTTATTCAGGTCTTTTTCTGAGCGGCTGCTATGAAGTGGATGATCCTGATATTCGGGCGCAAGACACGAATGATCTGGCATTTACGGTGGCCATTCGTTGTTATCTGCGCATCAAAGGGCCTGCGCCGGAGGGCGCTGATCCATTGGCTGACGTCAGGGAACTGGCGCAGCAACTGGCTACGAGGTGTGACGCCTGTTTCCTGATGTCGTTTCAGTACGAGTCCCTCATGTATTACCGGGACGAGGCGGGGTTTCACGTTCTGTAGTAGCTCACCTGACCTGCGTGTTTCAGGTATCCTCCGCGCCCCGCTTATCACTGATTCAAACCACGATGACAGGACAAGACATGCAGGCGCTGCTGGAGTCGATCCTAGACGAAGTGCGCCCACTGATCGGCCTCGGCAAAGTTGCCGATTACATTCCCGCGCTGGCCGATGTACCGGCCAACCAACTGGGTATCGCCGTGTACGGCAACGACGGCTCGGCCTACCGCGCCGGCGACGCCGATACGCTGTTCTCGGTGCAGAGCATTTCCAAGGTGTTCAGCCTGGTGCAGGCCATCGACCACGGCGGCGAAAGCATCTGGGAGCGCCTGGGCCATGAGCCTTCGGGGCAACCGTTCAACTCCCTGGTACAACTGGAGTTCGAGCGCGGCCGGCCACGCAATCCCTTCATCAACGCCGGCGCATTGGTGATCTGCGACATCAACCAGTCACGCTTCGCCGTGCCGATTCTGTCGATGCGTGACTTTGTGCGGCGCCTGTCGGGCAATCCGCAGATCCTGGTCAACAAAGTTGTCGCCGACTCCGAAGCCCAGCACGGCGCACGCAACGCGGCCATGGCCTACCTGATGAAGTCCTTCGGCAACTTCCATAACGACGTGGACGCGGTGCTGCACAGCTACTTCAACTATTGCGCCTTACAGATGAGCTGCCTGGACCTAGCCAAGGCCTTCAGCTTCCTGGCCAACGAAGGCACCAGCGCCCACAGCGGCGAACAGATCCTCACGGCGCGCCAGACCAAGCAAGTCAACTCGATCATGGCCACCAGCGGGCTGTATGACGAGGCGGGCAATTTTGCCTATCGCGTGGGGTTACCCGGTAAGAGCGGGGTGGGCGGCGGGATTGTCGCAGTGGTGCCGGGGCAGTTTACGGTGTGCGTGTGGTCGCCGGAGTTGAACGCGGCGGGGAACTCGCTGGCGGGGATCAGGGCGTTGGAATTGTTGAGTGAGCGGATTGGGTGGTCGGTGTTTTGATGTGATTCAGCTGGGGCTAGGGCGCTGTAAACGCTGGCTGAGAGGACATGGGGACATATTGAGGTAAGTCGCCCCTGCGATCGACGCCTGATGTGATCTATGCTAATTGTCATCGATCCTCCCTTGTCCTAAGCCGGAGACCAGCATGTCACGTAAGAAAATTAAACCGCAAATCACTGAAGCGCAGATTCTTGCTCAAGAATCGAGTATCCCTTCTATTGCTGCCAAGGCATTCAGGGATGCTTATGAAGTTGCGATTTCCAAAGGTGAGTCTGTGCTCGTGGTCCATGCTGGCCAACTGATGAAAGTTTCAAATACAGAGACGCTGGTCATCCGCCCAGTTGAAACATACGGAACTATTAAGGCAGGTACCCGTTTGAAAACCAAAAAGTCTCTTTTGGATCGTCGGTCTGCCCAAGCGCAGATTCAGGCTTGAGCACGACGCCTCGAGTTCGCATGTTCGCCGGACTGAACGGGAGTGGGAAGAGCACATTCAAGACGCTGCCTGGACCGCTGTGCGCTGCGCTCTCGATGAAGAATTTGAACTCTTGCAAAAGCACCCGGCACACTGTGTCGGGTACTGGAAAAGCCTTAGGTGAGGCTAAACTCAAGCCGGACTTTATGTTGTGCCATCTGCCAGGCGTTTATAACTTTCAAAACGATCTTTATTGTCTGCTTTTAAAAGCTCAGGAGAGTTAAGTTCAAAAACTATTTTGTAAGGGTTGGTTGAATTAAATTTTTTCAAATCTTCTAAAGTCAGCATGTTGAACTCTTTTAGATCATCGGAATTCAAGGCGGTGTCGTCATTGTTCGAAAGTGCAATGTGAATTACGCTTTGAAGACTCATCAGTTTGAAGAGTCTTTTTATTCGTTCATTATTCTTTCTCATGTTCAGATCTTCGAGGGTCAAGCTAGAAAACTCTGAAATGAGATTCATGTCAATGACCTGTTCGGAGTCAGAGCCAGTGACGATGCATGTTCTGTGAGTCATGTCGTAGTGCTTTAATGTTCCCTCAGTATATAACTCCTTCATGTTGTCATCGGCGGAAACGTGAGTGACCTTGCATTTGTTGCCAATCCCAACTTTCTTAAACATCGCCTCTACCGTGGTGTCGCTAACGGTATCTTCCGTGGAACCTTTGGTGTTTTCTACGTTTGGCATGATTCATCTCCAAGGAATAAGGTGACTCTTAAGAACGCTTATGAGTTTTTTGGCACTGTTAACACCCTCTGACTTTAGGTATTAAGCAGCCTGCCCGTAACTGTCAGAAATGACAGTTGACAAGATTAAATCGAAATATAAACAATCACCGGCAATACGAATTTTTGATGTGATCGTTCCCTCGCTCTGCGTGGGAATGCCGCCTGGGAAGCTCTGCGTCCCTCCTGCGCAACGGTGACGCAGTGCGTCACGTGATTCATTCCCACGCAGCGTGGAACGATCTTTATCTCAAGCAGCGGGGTGAGACGTGTCCAGCGCCTTGTCTACCAGCAATTGCACGCCTTCCAGCATTCGGCAGATGCCCAATGCCACATTGCGTTGGGTGCCGTCGATTTCAAAGGCGAGGTGGGTGGCGATGTCGGTGATTGAGGATAGATCCTGGGAGGCGTTGATTAGCAGGGTTTCCGTGCCCAGGTTGGGGCGTACGGTGAAGAGTTTTTCTGGGGGATTTGGGGTGTCTTTGATCATGGTGGAACTCCAAGGGGAATGGAGCTGCCACGGTTCGCGGTCAAACGAATTAGGGTGGCAGCTATACGCGGGTTGACCGACCGGTCCCAAGGAGCCCGGCATACCCGAAGGTATCCCGCGTACAGCTGCCGCGACACGATACAGCAGGCGTCAAGAAAACGCCTGATTCGATGTGGCACAGATGCAGTTGGGAAACGGACGGTCAAATCCGGTCGCTGAATTGGCAGCGACGGCGCAGAGGTTAGTCAGCCGCGTTCCGAGCGACAACCTGAAACAGTCGTGGGAAAACTCTGAGAGTCTGGGGCGAAGTGCTATCCCTGTGGGAGGGGGCTTGCCCCCGATGGCAGTGTGTCAGCCAAAGATGCATCAACTGAAACGGCCTCATCGGGGGCAAGCCCCCTCCCACATTTGGATCTTCATCGGTCTTGGAATCGCTACCCACCCCAAACAAAAAATGCGCCCCTGGGGGCGCATTTTTTTGTTCGGTCAGCTATCGCCTATCAGGCAATCGCATCCCAGGCTCGATCACCTTTCTCGTCCTTGATCCGAGTCGGCAAGCCCATCACGTCCAGCGCTTTCAGGAACGGCTCAGCCGGCAGTTCCTCGACGTTGGCCATGTGTTTCACGTCCCACTCGCCACGGGCGACCAGCAGCGCGGCGGCTACCGGTGGGACGCCTGCGGTGTAGGAGATGCCCTGGCTGTCGGTTTCGGCGAAGGCTTCTTCGTGGCAGGCCACGTTGTAGATGAACAGTTCACGCGGCTGGCCGTCCTTGGTGCCTTTGACCAGGTCGCCGATGCAGGTCTTGCCGGTGTAGCCAGGGGCGAGCGAAGACGGGTCAGGCAGTACGGCCTTGACCACTTTCAACGGCACCACTTCCAGGCCTTCGGCAGTCTTGACCGGCTTCTCGGAGAGCAGGCCGAGGTTTTTCAGTACGGTGAACACGTTGATGTAGTGTTCGCCAAAGCTCATCCAGAACCGCACGTTGGGCACGTCGAGGTTTTTCGACAGCGAGTGCACTTCATCGTGACCGGTGAGGTAGAGGTTCTGCGAACCCACGACCGGCAGGTCGTCGGTGCGTTTGACTTCGAACATGGTGTTGCTGGTCCACTGGCTGTCCTGCCAGCTCCACACCTGTCCGGTGAACTCGCGGAAGTTGATTTCCGGGTCGAAGTTGGTGGCAAAGTATTTGCCATGGCTGCCGGCATTGACGTCGAGAATGTCGATCGAATCAATGCGGTCGAAATGCTGTTGCTGCGCCAGCGCGGCATACGCGTTGACGACGCCTGGGTCGAAGCCCACGCCAAGAATGGCGGTGATGTTCTTGTCTTTGCACTCTTGTAGGTGGTTCCACTCGTAGTTGCCGTACCACGGCGGGGTCTCGCAGACCTTGCCTGGCTCTTCGTGGATAGCGGTGTCGAGGTACGCAACGCCCGTGTCGATGCAGGCACGCAGGACCGACATGTTCAGGAACGACGAACCGACGTTGATGACGATCTGCGATTCAGTCTCGCGGATCAGGGCCTTGGTCGCTTCCACGTCCATGGCGTTCAGCGCGAAGGCTTGGATATCGGCGGGAACCTTGAGGCTACCCTTGGCCTTGACGCTGTCGATGATGGCCTGGCATTTGGAGATGTTGCGCGACGCGATAGCAATACGACCGAGTTCGTCGTTGTGCTGCGCGCACTTGTGGGCCACCACCTTGGCGACACCTCCTGCACCAATGATAAGAACGTTCTTTTTCAATTGCTTTCTTTCTCCTATATCCGCCAGCTTACGAAAGGCTGGACAGGTAGTCGTCGTAACCAAATTCACGAACCACTTCGACTGTACCGTCGAGTTGTTTCACTACGATGGACGGCATTTTCAGGCCGTTGAACCAATTTTTCTTGACCATGGTGTAGCCAGCAGTGTCGATGAACGACAGCCGATCGCCGATGGCCAGCGGACGATCAAATTGATACTCGCCGAAGATGTCCCCGGCCAGGCAGGATTTGCCGCACACCATGTAGGTATGTTCACCGTCGCTTGGCGCCAGCTTGGCGTTGAGGCGGTAGATCAGCAGGTCCAGCAGGTGAGCTTCGATGGAGCTGTCGACCACGGCGAGGTTTTTGCCGTTGTACAGGGTGTCGAGCACGGTGACTTCCAGGGAGGCGCTGTTGGTGATCGCCGCTTCGCCGGGTTCCAGGTAGACCTGCACGCCGTACTTCTGCGAGAACGCCTTGAGACGCTGGCAGAAGGCGTCGATGGCATAGCCTTCACCGGTGAAATGGATGCCGCCGCCGAGGCTGACCCAGTTGACCTTGTGCAGCAGCGCGCCGAAACGTTCTTCGATGGTGTTGAGCATTTGGTCGAACAGGTTGAAGTCGCCGTTCTCGCAGTTGTTGTGGAACATAAAGCCGGAGATCTGCTCGATCACGCCTTCGATCTTCACCGGGTCCCATTCGCCCAGGCGGCTGAATGGCCGTGCCGGGTCGGCCAGCAGGTAGTCGGAGCTGCTTACCTGCGGGTTGACACGCAGGCCACGGGTCTTGCCCTCGGAACGCTCGGCAAAGCGCTGCAACTGGCTGATCGAGTTGAAGATGATCTTGTCGCAGTTATCCAGCATCTCTTCGATTTCATCGTCGGCCCAGGCCACGCTGTAGGCGTGCGCCTCGCCTTCGAACTTCTGGCGACCGAGCTTCAACTCATACAGCGACGACGAGGTGGTGCCGTCCATGTATTCCTGCATCAGGTCGAACACCGACCAGGTGGCAAAGCACTTGAGCGCCAGCAGGGCCTTGGCGCCGGACTGCTCGCGCACGTAAGCAATCTTCTGCATGTTGACCAGAAGCTTCTGTTTATCGATGAGGTAGTACGGCGTTTTGATCATTTTTGAGAGCCTGCGGCGGTGCCTGCCAAAAAAGGACACGCATTGTGCCCGCACTTGGTCAGGATCGAAAGGTTAGTGAGCGGATTTAGCTGCGCCGCGATTATTCTGCCCTGCCAAGATGACAACCCTGCCTTGTGATCAGCCTTTCACCACGACAGGCCCGCTCTCCACAAAGCTAGCTCCCGGGCCTCACGCCACCCGATTACGCCCGCCAGCCTTGGCCTCATACAACTGCTGATCCGCCCGATTCAGCAGCGCCCGTGTGTCGCGGTCCGACGGTGCGGCAATGCCCACGCCGATACTCACCGTGACAGGCCCCACCTGTTCAAACTGCGCGCCGGCAATCGCGGCACGGATCTTCTCGGCCACCACATCCGGGCTGTCCGGTGCTTCGACCTCTGGTAGCAGCACGGCAAACTCTTCGCCGCCGTAGCGGGCGACAAAGTCGGTGACGCGGGTGGTGCTTTGGATCAGTTGGGCGAGTTGGCGCAGCACGTCATCGCCGACAGCGTGGCCGTGGGTGTCATTGATGCGTTTGAAGTAGTCGGCGTCGATCAGCAGCAGGGCAAAAGTGCGGCCGGTGCGTTGGAACAGCAGGCTGTTTTCCGCGAGTTTTTCGTCGAAGCGGCGACGGTTGTAGACGCCGGTCAGTGCGTCGTGGGTCGCAAGGTTGAGCAGCTCGGTATTGGCCTGGGTGAGGTCGGCGGTGCGTTGGGCGACGGTGGCTTCCAGGGAGGCGTTGGCGTCCTGCAACTGGCGCTCCTTGGCCAGCAGGGATTGGGTCATGCCGGTCAGCGAGCGGCCCAGCTGGGCGATTTCCAACACTGAGTGCGCCTGGGGAAACACCGCGCCGGGCTGATGCTCCTGGACTTGCTTGGCGGACTTGGCCAGCCGTTCGATAGGCCGGCTGAGGGAGGAGGCCAGGCAATACGCCGCGACCACAAACGCCACGGCGGCGAGTACGCCGAGTATCAGGAGTTTGTAGAGCAGCGTGCGTGCCGGTTGCAGTGCCACCTCCAAGGGCTGGCGCACCATGATGTACCAGTTCATTTTCGCGTTGGCGGGGCTTGGCACGGCGACCGAAGCGGTCACAAAACCGTTGGCTGTGCTCCAGCCGGAAGACGTGACCAGCCTGTCTTTGGGCATCTGCTCACCGGCCAACACTTCGGGATAAAGCACCTTGCCATCGAAGTCGACAATCAGTGCCTCGATGTCAGGGATCGCGTCCTTCTGCATCACCGCCGAATCGACGATTTGCGTGACCCAACGCCAGTGCGCATGGGCTCCGAGTACGCCGATGGTCTCGCCTTTGGCGTTACGGATCGGCGCGGCGAAATCGATAAACCGCAACGGCTCGCCATTCGCCGCGCCCGGCAGCAACTTGGCCAGCAGCACCGCTTCATGGGGATCTCCGGTGTACTCACCGTGCAGGCCCGCCTGGAACCAAGGGCGCTGGCTGACGGATTGATTCACCAGCAGGCCATTCACCGCCTGGCGCACACGGCCATCGACATCGGCGACGCCCATCCACGCGTATTCGGCGCGAGACTGGGTGCGCAGTTCCATCAGCGTGAGGATGTCCGGCTCGTTCAAGCCACCTTTGCGAAACAGCGGCGCTTTGCTGAGCAGGGAAACCTCCAGCTGGCGCTCGTGCAGTTGCACAGCCAGCAGCGCAGCCGTGGATCGTGCCGTGCTCAACAAGGTATTGCCGCTGGCCTGCTTCATTTGCCCGGTGGCGATGTGCCCCACATAAAAACCCACGCTCAGTAACGTGAGCAAGGACAAAGCAGCAAACCATAGGGTCAAGTGAGTGCGCAGGCTGGCTTTGATCATGGGTGCTCATTTGGATGTGTTGTTCGCGAGCATAGTACCCGCAATGAATGGGTGCCGTGTCTGCTAAAGGTAGGTCTTAACATGAGTGAAACTTGTGATGGTCTAAAATATAATGAGTTTGTCTCACTATGATCTAATCCCGACAATGGCTGCCATATCTACCGACATTGGAGTTGTAAGTCATGGCAGTCGCTCATTCCCTTGGATTTCCGCGCATTGGACGCGATCGTGAATTGAAAAAAGCGCAGGAAGCGTTCTGGAAGGGTGAGCTCGACGAAGCCGGCCTGCGCGCCGTTGGCCGTGACTTGCGCAAAACCCACTGGGATTTGCAAAAACAGGCCGGCATCGAGTTGCTGCCCGCTGGGGATTTCGCCTGGTACGACCAGGTGCTGACCCATTCGCTGATGTTCGGCGTGATTCCCGAGCGCTTTCGCCCGGCGGATGGCAAGGCCACGCTGCACACCCTGTTCGGCATGGCGCGTGGTGTCAGCGACAGTTGCTGCGGCGGTGCTCACGCCCAGGAAATGACCAAGTGGTTCGATACGAACTACCACTACCTGGTGCCGGAATTCAGTGTCGACCAGCAGTTCTACCTGGGCTGGGACCAACTGTTCGAAGAAGTCCAGGAAGCCCGCGAGCTGGGCCACAACGTCAAGCCTGTTGTGATCGGTCCACTCACCTACCTGTGGCTGGGCAAGGCCAAGGGTGGTGACTTCGACAAACTCGACCTGCTGGACCGCCTGCTGCCGTTGTATGGCCAGATCTTCCAGCGCCTGGCGGAACTGGGCGTGGAATGGGTGCAGATCGACGAGCCGATCCTGGTGCTCGACCTGCCGCAGGAATGGAAGAACGCGTTTGAACGCGCGTACAACCTGATCCAGCGTGACCCGCTGAAAAAACTGGTCGCCACTTACTTTGGCGGTTTGGAGGAAAACCTGGGCTTGGCCGCCAACCTGCCGGTCGACGGCCTGCACATCGACCTGGTACGCGCACCGGAACAGTACCCGACCATCCTCGATCGCCTGCCGGCGTATAAGGTGCTGTCCCTGGGGGTGGTCAACGGCCGCAACGTCTGGCGCTGCGACCTGGAAAACGCCCTGGCGACCTTGCAGCATGCCCATGAAAAACTCGGTGATCGCCTGTGGGTGGCGCCGTCCTGCTCATTGCTGCACAGCCCGGTGGACCTGGGCCGTGAAGACCAGCTTGATGCGGAGTTAAAAAGCTGGCTGGCCTTCGCCGTGCAGAAGTGCGCCGAGGTGGCGGTGCTGGCCCAGGCAGTCAACCAGCCTGAAGCGCCCAATGTGCTCGCTGCCTTGACGCACAGCCGCGCCGTGCAGGCCGCCCGTGCCGCTTCGCCGCGTATCCACAAACCGGCGGTCCAGGCACGCGTTGCCGCCATTACCGCCAAGGACAGCCAGCGCCACTCGCTGTTTGCCCAGCGTATCGCGCAGCAGCGTGCAGGCCTCAACCTGCCGCTGTTCCCGACCACCACCATCGGTTCGTTCCCGCAAACCGCCTCGATCCGCCTGGCGCGTCAGTCGTACAAGGCCGGCAAGTTGAGCGAAGCCGAATACGTCGAAGCGATGCACAGCGAGATCAAGCACGCCGTCGAAGTGCAGGAAAACCTCGGCCTGGATGTGCTGGTGCATGGCGAAGCCGAGCGTAACGACATGGTCGAATACTTCGCCGAGCAATTGGACGGCTACGTGTTCACGCGCTTTGGCTGGGTGCAGAGCTATGGTTCGCGCTGCGTGAAACCGGCGGTGATCTTCGGCGACCTGAGCCGTCCGAAGGCCATGACGGTGGAGTGGATCCGCTATGCCCAAGGCCTGACCCACAAGGTCATGAAAGGCATGCTGACCGGTCCGGTGACGATGCTGATGTGGTCGTTCCCCCGCGAAGACGTGAGCCGCGAAGTGCAGGCCCGCCAATTGGCCCTGGCCATTCGCGATGAAGTGGTGGACCTGGAAGCGGCCGGCATCAAGATCGTGCAGATCGACGAAGCCGCCTTCCGCGAAGGCCTGCCATTGCGCCAGGCGCAGTGGCAGGCGTACCTGGACTGGGCCACCGAAGTGTTCCGCCTGTGCGCCTCCGGCGTACGGGACGACACCCAGATCCATACGCACATGTGCTACAGCGAATTCAATGACGTAATCGAGTCCATCGCGGCGATGGATGCCGATGTGATCACCATCGAAACGTCACGCTCGGACATGGAGTTGCTGGACGCGTTTGAAGCCTTCGCGTACCCGAATGACATCGGTCCGGGCGTCTACGATATCCACTCGCCACGGGTGCCGGAGGCGTCGGAAATGGCCAACCTGCTGCGCAAGGCGGCCAAGCGGATTCCGGCCGAGCGGCTGTGGGTGAACCCGGATTGCGGGTTGAAGACGCGGGGCTGGCCGGAGACTGAGGCGGCGTTGATTCATATGGTGACTGCGGCTCGCCAGCTTCGAGCTGAATTGGCATAGCACGGTCAAAAAGTGTGGGGGGCTTGCACCCTCCCACAATTGAATCTAAGTCAGCTCAGAGATATTTGAGCCACGCCAGATCCCGTCGACGCGCCTTCAACGCGGCAAACCAACGCACCGGCAAGTACAGCGCCAGCGGTAGCAACAGCGCCGCCATCCAGACTGCGCCGATGCTGTCGAACCCGAAGTAGTTGCCCTGGTTAAGCCCGAACAGCGCCACACACGCCACATACAGCACTTTCAACACGTACAGGTGCAACAGGTAAAAAAACATCGGCGCGGCACCAAACACGGCCAATACCCCGATCCAACGCTTGTGCCCGGCGCGTTCAAACGCCAACAGCAGCAACAGCCCAATCCCCAGCGTCAACGCCAGGAACAACAACGAAGGTGGGTACTTGGTTACGTTGAAAAAGCTCATCGCCGTCTGCACACCACTGTCGTACGTCTGCCAAGGCTTCTCGCCATAGCCATTGATTGCACGCAGCGCTACAAACCCTACCAACGATCCCATACCGGCCAGCAACAGATAGCGCTGGCGCACCGCAGGCAAGGTGGCATTGGCAAACCACGGACCGATGCCGTAGCCCAGGGCAATCACGCCGATCCACGGCAGTACCGGATACGTGGTGCGCAGGCGCAGGTCTGCGGACACGTCGATCCAGCTGCGTTCATGCAGGATGGCCCACACGTCTTGCAGCGCCGAACCAGGAGTGAAGTGCACGCCATCGAGCAGGTTGTGCCCGCCGATGATCACCAGCGCGAGCGCGATCAGCAGCGGTCGCGGCAACCACACCAAGGCGGCGAGGGCGATCATGCTGAGGCCGATCGCCCAGATCACTTGCATGTAGATCACGCTGGGCGGCAGTTGAAAGGTCCAGGCGAAGTTGACCAGGGTGAACTCCAGCACCACCAGGAACAACCCGCGCTTGAACAGGAACGCCGACACATCGCGGCGGCCCTGGTATTTCTGGCCGTACAAAAACGCGGACAGCCCGGTGAGCAACACAAACACCGGAGCACACAGGTGGGCGAGGGTGCGGCTGATAAACAGCGCGGGTTCAGTGCTGTCGATGCTCATCGGGTCGCCGACCTGGCGGTGCAGCAGGAAGGTTTCCCGCACGTGGTCGAGCAGCATGAACAGGATCACCAGGCCGCGCAGGGCGTCGATGGAGAGCAGGCGTTGACGTAGGGGAGCAGCATCAGTCATGGGCGGAATCGCAGGGCAGGGTGGAAATTGGACGTTATCCTATAACATTAACGTGCCCGTTGCCCTCAATTGCTCTCTGATCGGGCCGACGGTTCTGATACCGTCATTGAAAGCGCTATCGGAGCCCCTCGCCATGATCACCCCACAATCCGTCATCGACTTCTGGCAACACGCCGGCCCCAAACGCTGGTTCGCCAAGGACGACGCCTTCGACGCACTGTTTCGCGACACCTTCTTCACCACCCACCTGCAAGCCGCCCGGCGCGAGCTTGAACACTGGCTGGACTCAGCCGAAGGCGCATTGGCCCTGCTGATCCTCCTGGACCAATACCCGCGCAATGCCTTTCGCGGCAGCGCGCACATGTTCGCCACCGACCCGCTCGCGCGCCTGTACGCCCAGCGCATGGTGGACGCCGGGCTCGACCAGCAGGTTGAGCCGGCATTGCGTGCGTTCTGTTATTTGCCGTTCGAGCACTCGGAAGACCCAAAGGACCAGCAACGCTCCCTGACCGTCAACCAGCAGTTGGATGCCAACACCTACCGCTGGGCCAAGGAGCACGCCGAGATCATTCAGCGCTTCGGGCGTTTCCCGCATCGTAATGCGGTGCTGGCCAGGGTCACCACCGATGAAGAGCGCGTTTTTCTGGACAAGGGCGGGTTTGCCGGCTAACCCGGTATTCCTCCCAGGAATGCCTCCATAAAAACCCTGCATTGTCTTTATCCGCGCACATCTCGTAGCGTGAAGGCTCATTCAAGGAGATTGCCCATGAGCCAGAGCCCGTTGCGCCTTTACGTTGATTCGCTGTTCACCAGCCCGTACGCGATGTCGGTGTTCGTTACCCTGCGGGAAAAAGGCCTGCCCTTCGATCTGGTTACCCTGGATCTGGATGCGGCGCAAAACCAGACCGCCGATTTTGCCCGGTTATCTGTGACCCAGCGTGTACCGACCTTGGTAGAAGGAGACTTTGCGCTGTCCGAATCTTCGGCGATCACCGAGTACCTGGAAGACGCCTACCCTGACACAGCGGTGTACCCGGCAGATTTCAAGCTCCGGGCGAGGGCGCGTCAGGTGCAGGCGTGGTTGCGCAGTGATTTGCTGCCGATCCGTCAGGAGCGCTCCACGCTGGTGGTGTTCTACGGACGGCAGATGCCACCGTTATCACCTGTGGCCAAAGCGGCCGCCAGCCGGTTGATCACTGGGGCGCAGGCGTTGTTGGCGGGTAATCTGACGCACCTGTTCGGTGAGTGGTCGATTGCCGATGTGGACCTGGCGATCATGCTCAACCGCCTGATCCTCAACGGTGACAGCGTGCCGGCCGAGCTGGTGGCTTATGCCCAGCGCCAGTGGCAACGGCCGTCGGTGCAGGGATGGGTCAATCAGCCACGTCCTGCGCTGTAGCGTTGGCCGTCATTTGTTGCACGCGCCGGTCCAGGTCTTCCCAATCCGCCATGCCCAGCACCCGCGTGGTGTTCAAGCCGCGCAGGTAGCCGCGCAATTGTTGGGCGCTGGCGCAGGCTTGGTCGGCGTCGGCGTTGATGTCCTGCAGCACGGTTTCATAGTCGACCAGGTAATCGGCAATCCGCTCGCGAAACTCCGGCAGGACGGCTTCACGGATACGGTCGAAGGTTTTCTGGTGGGGCTTCATGGCGGCTCCTTATCGGTTTTATCGTGACACTATCGCTTCAGATAATAGTCACCATCACGCATCGCAAGTTCTGTTTTTACAAGGAAAGCGCAAAATCCCTTCATCGAGACGCTGTTCAAGGAAATGCGCGATGAGGACGATGATTCAGCTGGGTTTAATGATTCTGATGCTGGCCACGGTGGCAGTGAACAACGCGGCCATTGCCGGTGAACTGCGTACAGGCCATTTGCTACCCATCGTCGGTAGCGTAAACTCCCTGCAGCACGCGCAGTCAGTGGGTGTGTTGTTGAGCGACAACACCCGCGACAACCTCAGCTACCTCGAACGCTACCACGACATGGCCTTGAATGGCGCCAAGGATGCCCTCGACGGGCGTATCCGCCAGGCGTTCGTCAATAGTTCCGACCCGGAACTGGCCATTGACTGGTTGATGAGTTCGCTGCAAGGCACCTTTTTGTCGGTCACCGTCTACGACAACCTGGATGCCCTGGTGCAGGCTCACCCCGATGTGGTGGTGATGCTCGACACCCATAACCAACTGCTGACCCAGCGTAACGATCAGGTCGAGGCGCGTTTTATTGCGCGGTTCTATGACGCCGACCTGCAATACATCGCCAAGGCCGAAGGCGCGGTGCACAGGCAGGTGGCCTCGGTGTGGGTCCGCAACAAGGCCGCGCCGGAAATTGCCGCGCAGATCGAACAGCAACGCGATGTACAGCTCGATGCCTTGAAGCAGTTTGATGCGTCGCTCAAGGCGCTGGTGCGCGCCAGTTAACGTGAACTTTTACTTTTTTACCGTCAGGATTCTTAATGCGCTCTTTTCTCTTACCGGTCGCAGCCTTGTTGCTGGCCGGCTGTGTGTCCGCCCCCAACACGCCGACCTTGACCCTGCAAACCAGCAAAGGCCCCGAAGCCTATCTGCAATGCGTCCTGCCCAAGCTGGAAAAACACGGGATCACGTCGACCGTGACCCAGAACTCGCGCCACGCCCGCGCCGTGTTGACCAGCAAGATCGCCGCCGACGATGTGCTTGAAGCCTACAAGGCAGGAGAGGGCGGCAAGGTGTTCTTGTATGAGCGCAAGCCGCTGGCGTCGGCACTAACGCCGTCGCGGCTGGAATTGGCTGCCAAGGAATGCCAATAACTTCAGGCAACCTGTAGTGAGCAGGCTTGCGCTGGGCTGCGAAGCAGCCCTTCCTACCGGTTGATGTGTACTCGGCCTAGGCTTTGGCTTCGTTGCTGAAGCTGTTGACGGTCTTGACCAACCCTTGAGCCGCCAACGCCACCAACTCACCGCCTTTCTCCACCGTCGCCAGCGCCGGGTCTGAGCCCATGCGTCCATCGGGGAAGCGCGCACGAAAGTCCAGGGCTTCACGGATCGGGCCGGTGTTGGCGATCTGTGGCGCATAGTCTGCTGACTTGATCGAGCCAGGGTACGCCCATTGCGTCACCGCAATCTCCGACGGCGTGGCATGGCTGCCGTGGCCTACGGGGAATTGGCGGTGGGCCAGGTCGCTGACGCCTTCCAGGTCCCACCAGTTCACCAGCTTCAAGGCGAAGCCGGCTGGGCGGCGGGCGAAACTGGCTTCGGCGTACAACTCGGAAAACGCCGCTTCAATGGTCGCGATATTGCCGCCATGGCCATTGAGGAACAGGATCTTGTCGAAACCATGCCCGGCCAGCGAGCGCACCCAGTCGCCAATCGCGGCGATAAAGGTGGAAGGGCGCAGCGAAATGGTGCCGGGAAAACCCAGGTGATGCTGGGCCATGCCGATATTGAAGGTCGGGCCGATCAGGATGTCGGCGTTCTTTTGTGCCTCGACGGCGATGATTTCCGGGCACATCCAGTCGGTGCCCAACAGGCCGGTCGGGCCGTGTTGCTCGTTGGAGCCGATGGGGATCACCACCGTACGACTGCGCTCCAGAAACTGCCCGATCTCGATCCAGGTCGATTGATGTAGAAGCATGCGAAGCTCTCTTTTATCTGTGGGGACAGGCTAACCGCCACGGATTGTACGACTACTCGCCACCTGTTGGGGTTTGCAATTGAGGTACGTCGAGGACTTCAACCAGCGCTGGTCCGGGTACCACGAAAACATGAACTGCCCATCCTTGAGCTTGTCCACCACCTGGCGCGCCACCTGCGGGCGTACGGCCGGGCAACCCTGGCTGCGGCCGATACGGCCTTCGCGCTTGCTCCACAGCGGGCTCACATAGTCGGCGGCGTGAATCACGATGGCGCGATCACGGGCCTGGTCATTGAACCCCGGCTCCAGGCCGTCCATGCGCAGTGAATAACCGTGGGTGCCCAGGTAACTTTCCTGGGTGCGGAACAGGCCCAGGCTGGATTGATGGCTGCCTTCGGTATTGGAAAACTGGGTGGCGAAGTTTTCCCCGGACTTGGCGCCGTGGGCCACCAGGTCGCGCAGCACCAGGGTTTTCTTGCGCAGGTCGAAAATCCACAAGCGACGGGCGGTCGACGGTTGGGAATAGTCAATCACGGCCAGGCGCTCGGAGCGTTCCTCGCCATTGCTGACCGCGCATTGCATCGCACTCAGGGCGCTTTTAAGTACAGTGGGGTTGAGTTCTGGAGCCGAGCGCGCCAGGCTGCTATACAGGGTAGGCGGGTTACCGTTGGCGGCGAGCGCAGCATTGCTCAATACAGCCAGACTGACGGCGATCCCCAGGCGGTACATAAAAGTCAGCATCTACAGTACATCTCCCCCACTGTGGATTGGAGCCAAGTCATTGTTCAAAAAACACGCATGTTACTTGAGCATTTGCTTGCTCGTTGCACCATTGGTCGCCACGGCCGACGCGCTGCCGGTGGAGCCGTTGCCGGTCACGACTCCCGCGCCGGTGGACCTGGCCCCGGTGCAACAAGCCCTGGCGCAACTGCCCAGCGTCTGCCCCGGCCTGGCGACGCAGATCGACGCGCCCGCCCTGGCGCGCCTGCAAGCCTTTTATCAGCAACAAGGCGATGCCCCGTTATGGTCGGACGAGACGCGCCGCCAAGCACTCCAGACCCAGCTGCTGATGCTCGCCGACGATGGCCTGGACCCCACTCACTATAGTCTGGCCGTGCCACACGCCACGCAGAACGTGCTGTGCAGCGATATCGACAGCAGCCAGCACTACCTGCAAGCCCTGCAGGATCTGCACTTCGGCCGCTTGCAGCAATCGCGCTTCGAACCGCTGTGGCATTCCCAGCCACCTGCCCGCGACCCCGACACCGAGGTGTTGGCCTTTGCCGCCACCGGCCTGCACGACATGGCGCAAGCGTTCGACCAGGCCCGTCCCAGCGCGGATTTGTACCGCAGCCTGCGCAATGCCTATTCCACCGTGCGCCAGCAGCCGTTGCCCCAATGGGATGCGGTTGGCAGCGGCCCGCTGTTGCGTCCTGGCATGGACGATCCACGTGTTCCGGAACTCGCGCGTCGGCTGCACAGCGGAGGCTACCTGCCGATCGAACCCACGGGTGCCAGCAAGCAATACCGCCCCGAACTGGTCGCGGCGGTCAAAGCCTTCCAGGTCAGCCACTCCCTGCAATCGGACGGTGTGATCGGCGCTGGCACCGTGGCGGAACTCAATATCAGCCCGGCCATGCGCCGCGAGCAACTGCGCATCAACCTCGAACGCTTCCGTTGGCTGGCCCAGGACCTGGAGCCCGAGGGCGTGCTGGTCAACGTCGCCGCCGCGCAATTGAGCGTGTACCAGAGCGGCATTCCCGTGTGGCAAACCCGCCTGCAAGTAGGCCGCGCCGAGCGCCAGACGCCGCTGCTCAAGTCACGCATCACCCGGCTGACGCTCAACCCCACCTGGACCATCCCGCCGACCATCATGCGCGAGGACAAACTCCCGGCCATCCGCCTCAACCCCGAATACCTGCGCCAGCAAAACCTGCAAGTGCTCGACGCCGAAGGCCACCCGCTGGCGCCCGAGCAGATCGATTGGGCGCGCCCCGGCAATATCCTGCTGCGCCAGGAAGCCGGGCCGCGCAACCCGCTGGGCAAGATCGTAATGCGCTTCCCCAACCCGTATTCGGTGTACCTGCACGACACCCCGAGCCAGCCGCTGTTCACCAAAGGCCCGCGTGCGTTCAGCTCGGGTTGCGTGCGGGTAGAGCAACCGTTGCTGCTGCGCGACCTGCTGGTGAGCCCGGCCGAACGCGCGCGCACCGATGAACTGCTGGCCACCGGCGTGACCCATGAATTCAGGCTGGCCACGCCGGTGCCGGTGCTGCTCGGCTACTGGACGGTCGAGGTCGACCGCCAGGGTGGGCTGGTGTACGCGCCGGATATTTACGCGCGGGACCTGGTGTTGATGAAGGCGATGGGGAGTGTGCTGTAGCGAACGGGCCGCTCACCTCAGGGCTTGTGATGTTTCAGGCGACCAGGCGCGATCAAACAATGGTGCCAACGCCGCCTGATGACTGATGCCAATCACCGTGCAGGCCGGCAGCTGTTCGCGCAGCAGCACCAATAGGGCATGCGCACTTGCCTCGTCCAACTGGTTGGTGGCCTCGTCCAGGTACAGCGTATCCGGCGCATACAGCAGCGCCCGCGCCAGGCCGATGCGCTGCTGCTCGCCACCGGACAGTTCCCGCGCCCATTCGCACTGTTCATCCAAACGCTGCACCAACCCCGGCAACCCCACCTGCAGCAGCACCGCAACCAAGTGGACGCCAGTCGGCACTTCAATCGCTGGGTAAGCCAGCAACTGACGCAGCGGCATGCTCGGCAGGTAAGGCTTCTGCGGTAGCAGCAAACTGCGACCCGGTGGCAATTGCCAGCCACCCCGGCAATACGGCCAGATGCCCTGCAAGGTGCGCAGCAATGTGGACTTGCCGATGCCGCTGCGTCCGGCAATCAACAGCCATTCGCCCTGGGCCACTTGCACCGACACATCAGCCAGCAGCAGGCCCGCGTCCGGGCGCAGTACATCCAGGCCGCTGATACACAGGCAGTCGCCAATCACCGGCGCCTGGGCCTGGCAGCGGCTGGCGGCGATGGCCTGTTCAAACTGCCCCAGCCTTTCCACCGCCGAGCTCCAGCGCATCAGCTTCGGGTACAGCTTGATAAACCAACTGAGGGAACCTTGCACCGCGCCAAACGCACTGCGGATCTGCATCAGGCCGCCCAACGTGATGGTCTTGGCCAGAAACGCGGGCAGGGCGGCGAACACCGGAATGATCAGGCTGACCCGTTCATAGCTGACGGTAAACAGGCTGAGGTTGCGCTCGCGGCCCATCAACTGGCGCCAGTTGTGCGCAATCGCCTGGAACCGCTCGGCCAGGTGCGCGCGCTCCACCGCTTCGCCGCGGTACAGGGCGATCTGTTCGGCATGCTCGCGCTTGCGCAGCAGGCTGGCGCGAAAGTCGGCCTCATAGTGCTGGCGGTCCACATTCAAACGGTGCAGCGGGCGACCGACCCAATGGGTGATCAAGCTGCCGGCCAGGGTGTAGAGCACCACAATCCACACCAGGTAACCCGACAACGTGATGCTGTACTCCCCGACGCTGAAAGTCTGCACCCCAGACAACTGCCACAGAATGCTCATGAACGCGCCGACCTGGGCCATGTTGATGATGAACGACGCTACCAGCTCCACGCTCAGGTCGGCGACGATATCCACGTCCTCGCTGATGCGCTGGTCGGGGTTGTCTGGCTCGCCGCTCAGGCCCAGGCGATAGAAGGCCTGGTCCGCCAGCCACGCGTGGGTGAACTGCTCGGTCATGGCCTGGCGCCAACGCAGCACCAGCGCTTTGCGCACCCAGTCCAGGGCGACGA
Organism: Pseudomonas sp. 2822-17; assembly: GCF_002742485.1. Taxonomy (NCBI): domain Bacteria; kingdom Pseudomonadati; phylum Pseudomonadota; class Gammaproteobacteria; order Pseudomonadales; family Pseudomonadaceae; genus Pseudomonas; species Pseudomonas sp. 2822-17. The sequence goes on along the minus strand of NZ_LJRZ01000760.1, from coordinate 88,121 downwards.
CGATCAGCACGTAGGCGCCCAGGTAAATCACATAGCGGCCCATCAGCGCGTACAGCGCAGGCGTGTCGAAGGCGCCGAGGGTGTCGTAGAAACTCTTGCTCCAGGCGTTGATCAGCACGTTGATCTGCACGATCAACAGGCCCATGCCGATGACGCTGGCCAGCATCAGCCAGCCCAGCCACTGCGAGCCCTGGCGCCAGAACGGCGCGGCCAGGCGATAGAACGTACGCAAGCTCTTCACGGCGCATCCGCCTTGGGCAGTACGCGCAGCAGCACTTGGTTATTGGGCGGGAACATCTGGCTGGCCAAGGGTTTGAGCAACTCCAGGCGCAGGCCGTCCGGCAAGCGGGCCTGGCGGCTCAGGTAGCGCGGGTCTTGCCATTGGCGTTCGCTGAGCAACAGGCGGCGCCATTGGGTGGTGGGATCGAGCAGGCGTTTGTGTTCCTGGCGGCGCAGTTCCCTGCGTTCGCCGGCGACCCAGTTGGCATCCACCGAACCGCCCAATTGCGCCAGGGTTTGCTGGGCCAGCGCCCAGAGTTCCTCGGCGCGTTGGGGGTCGCAGGTGAAGCTCAATTGGCTTTCGATACGCTGGGTGTCGGGGTTCAGTTCGCTGTCAAAACGTAGGCGATAGACGCCGGACGCTTCGCCGCGCAGGCGTTGCTTGAGCTGCTGGTTGGCCAACTCACGCAGGGCGGCGACACGGGCCGCCGCTTCGGGCGTCCAGGGTTGTTCGCTGAAACTGCTGGCTTCGAGCACCACCCGTGGCTCCAGGGCCACGGCGATGTCGGTGCGGCGTTGACCGGGTTTTTGCAGGGCAGGGCGGCTGGGTTGGGCAACGCCACGGGGGATATTGGCCAGGTGTTCGCCCACCGCGTTTGCCAGTTGCACAGGGTCCACGTCCGCCATCAGGTAGTAGCTGACCGGGGCCTGGGTGAGTCGCTGCCAGTCTTCGGTCAGGGTGCCGGCTTGCAACACCTCCAAGGCCTGTTGATCCGGCGCTTGCCAGGTGTCGGCGCCGTAGCGCAGTTCACGTCGGGCGGCGGCGATGGCGTCCGGGCGGGTGCTCACGCGGGTCAGCAAATCATCGCGGGCAGCGCTGAACAGCTCGTCATCGATTGCTACGCCAACCTGGCTCTGGCGATAGCTTTGCAGCAGCGTGGTCAGCGCACCCATCGAGGCTTTTGACGTGGCGCTCAGTTGCAGGCGTGTGGCGCTTTGTTCAAGGCTCAAGGTTGCCTTGTGCTGTTTGCGCCACGCCTCCAGGCCTGGCGCGCCACTCTGGTTGCCCAGTTGCGCAGCCATCTGCAGGCGCCAGGCGGGTACGTCACGGCGCTCGTAACCGGCGGCCGATTCGGCTTGCAGGCGCCATTGGCCGTCTTCGGCATTGCGGCGCAGCCAGACCAGCCGATCACCGTTACTCAACTGCCAGTGCTCGACCTTTTCAGCGCTAAAGCTGCGCTTGCCGATCACCGCGCCCGGCGTGCCCGCCGTTGGCGGTGTGAAGGTGGCAATGGGCGGTTCCGCCGGTGCGGCTGACTGTGGCGCAACCAGCGATGAGTGGGCAATTGAGTCACGCAACTGCTGCACATCGTCCACCGTCGGCAGGCGTACTACGCGGTTGCCCGGCGCAGTGAATTGCAGCACTTGGTCGGGGCTGTCCAGCCAACGTTGCAGGCGGGCATCCAGGGCCGCAAGGTCGATGGTGTCCAGCGATTGGAGCGTACGCCGGGCGATCTGATGGGGCGCGACGACAGGGCGGTTCTGCACCGCGGCATCGTTGAGCGAGGTCACCCATTGCTCGAAGGTGCGTGATTCGTCCTTGGCCAGCATGCCGTCTGCCAATTGGCGGATTTTGCGCTTCTCCCGGTCCAGGTCCTGCGCAGTGAAACCGTGTTGGCGCAAACGCTCCAACTCGGTCAGCAGTTGCTTCAAGGCTTCATCATGATGAGCCCCGTCAACTGCCGCCGCGACGCCCAGTACGCTGGAGTATTCGCCGATCAAGGTTTTCTGTGCGGTCAGGCTGCGCACGCCGGCTTGCAGAGGCTGGCGGCGCAATTGGGTCAACAGGGCCGACAGCGCCATGCGGTCGATCAAGCGCTCGCGGGTGGCCTCGGCCGTGACGCCACGGCTGTCCGGTTCATGCAGGCGAAACAGCAGCGACACCTGGTTGCTGCCGGTCTGCGGGTCTTGCAGGCGGAAGATTTTCAACTGGTTGTCGAGGGGCAGTTCGCGGTGTTCACGCTCGTGCAATGCCTGGGCGGCGGGCGCGCCGAAGGCCTGCTGGATCTGCTGCGCCAACTGCTGCGGTTCGAAGTCGCCGACCACCGACAACACCATGTTATTGGGCACGTACCAACGCTGTTGAAAACGCTGCAACGCACCCAGCGAGGCGTCGCGGATCGCCGTTTCATTGCCGATGGTGCGATGTTGCGGGTAACGCGACCCGACCCGTTGGGTGGCTGCGCGCTGGTCATTCATACGCTGGGCCACGCCAAGGCCGCCGCGCCATTCTTCAATGACGATAGGCCGTTCGCGCTCAAGGTCAGCGGCGTTGTAATCACCCGCGAACACCAGCTGCGCGAGTTTCGACAGGGCCACCGGGGTTTGCGTGGTCCCGGCCATGGGGCTGAGCAGGTACTGGGTGCGGTCGTAGCTGGTCATGGCGTTGAAGTTGCGGCCCTGCACCCAGCCCAGCGCCGTCATCTGCGCACGCAGGTCGGTGGTTTGGCCGGCGCGGCTGCGGAAGGTCAGGTGTTCGAGCATATGGGCCACGCCCACCTGGTCGTCGTCTTCATCCACCGAGCCGGCGCGCACGGTCAGGCGCAGGTCCAGGCGCCCGGTTTGGGTACTGTCCTGTACCAGGCGGTATTCCAGGCCATTGGCCAATTGGCCGCGCACCACCTGCGGCGCCCACGGCAGCGGTGCCTGGGTGACGGGCGATGCGCAGGCGCACAGCAGCAGCGGGCCGAGCAGGCCTGCAAGTAATTTGTTCATCAGGGGTTCCAGGCTAATCAGGTGGCAGCGTTAGAAGCGGTAGCCGACTTCGAGCCAATATTGGCGGCCGACTTCATAGGTGACGGTGGAGCTGCCACTGCCGACGATCTCGTTGACGTGGTCGGTGACGTTGGTGATGTCCACGGCGGCGAACAGCGCTTGTTCCTTGCCCGTGGGGATTTCCCAGCTGACACGCATGTCCCAGGTGGGTGCCGCCTTGACCTTGGCTGCCTCGTACACGGCGAGGTCCTCGCCATTGACGGTTACGATTTCGCTGCTATCGATGATCTGTTCGTAGGCTCCGCGATAACGCAGGAAGTTACTCAGGGTGAGGTTCCATTGCGGGATCTCGGTGATGGTCGTCAGGCGGGCTGTCCAGGGGCGATTGAAGTCGCTGGCGGGCAACTCGCTGTAGGCGATGCGCTTACCGTCGTACAGCACGTCCTCATTGGCGTATTGATCGGCGGTGATGCCTGATTCATAGGTGCCGTAGGCGTCTTTGGTGCGCGACCAGTCAAACGCCGCCTGTACGCTGGTGCGTGACCCCAACCATTGGAATTCGTGCCGTGGGGTAATACTCAGCGTGACGTTGTCACTCTCGCTCGACGCGTCGTTGGTGTAGGTGTAATAGATGCTGTCGAAACCGGCGGCGGGGCCCAGCCCAAGCACGCGGGAGGAGGCCCGGCCGATCTTGTCCTTGCCGTCGCGGTGTACGTATTTGAGACGGAAGTCGGTGTCGAGCCAGACCTGGTCAAGCCCAAGGGTCCATTCATCGTCGTACGGCACCTTGAGGTCGGAGAACTTGTTCAGGTTCTCCACCTGGGTGGCCGTCCATGCACCGCCTTGAGTGGTGCGGGTGTAGCGGGTATTGAAGCCTTGGCGACCTTCGGCCAGGCGGTACTTGAACAGGTTGCGCCCGTAGTAGCGGTTGGCGCCGAACACCAGCACGGTGCTGCGATCACCAAAGAAGTCGTAGTCACCGGAAAAGCGCGGCGCCAGGTTCTGCTTCTGCATGTAGTCATCGCCTTCCAGGCGCAAGCCTGGGCGCAGGCCGAGTTTGCCGATCTGCAGGTTGTCGTGGATGAAAAATGCGTACTTGTTTTCGGTCAGGTCCAGCTTGCCGGCGCCATAGACGTTGCGGGCATTGGCCCATTGACGGGTGTTGCCATTGCGCAGCAAGCCGATGGAGCACAACGGGTCATCATTGAGGCAGGTGGCGATGTTGTCGCGGCGGGTGATGTTGACCGAGGTCGCTTCGGTTTCACGCTCCCAGGTCGCCTGGTTGCGGGTCAGCTCCATGCCGGTCACCACGGCATGTTCGGCGCCCGCCCAGCGGAACCCTTGCCAGTCGGCCTTGAGTTTGTAGTTGATGCCTCGCTGGGTTTGCGTGAGGTTGCCGTAGGAGCCTTCGCCGCTGCGTGAGGTCGCGGTGGTGGGCAGGCCCCAGTTCTTGGTGCTGGAGTAATACCAGGCGATCGCATCGTTGGACTCCGACTCCCGGGAGCTGTTGAGGTCGGTTAACGCCAGGGTGTGCGACCAGCGTGCTGAATCGCCTTCCCACACTGCCTTGAGCGACCCTTGCCAGCCGCCGTTGATATTGGTGAAACCGGAGTTTTTGTAGTTCTCGCGAAAATAGGTGTTTTCCTGTGGCGCCTTGATGAACGAGCCGTCCAGACTCAAGCGCTCGTTGACGTTCCAGTACGCCTTGAACATGTAGTTGTCGAGCTGCCGCGTCTGGTCTTCGCGGTTGTCGCCATTCGGGCTGTTGTAGCCGTCTGCATACTTGTTGAGGGGGATCACCGAGCGCTTTTGCGAGAAGCTCACGATGGCGCCGAAGTCGTCGGTGAGGTGGCCTTCGAGCATGCCGCGCACGGTGGTTTTTTCGAACTCGGGCTGGTACTGCTCGTTGGACGCGTTGTCGAAATTGGCCTGGTCCTTTTCGGTGGTGTGGTAACTCGTCCACGCCGAACGGCTCATGGAATAGGACAGTTTGCCGTGCAGGTCCTGGCTGGGGCGACGGGTGATCGCATCGACCACGCCGCCGTTGAAGCCACCGTATTCAGCCGGCACGTTGCTGTCGTAGACCTTAACTTCCTGCAACAGGTCGGCGTCCAGGGCAATGCCGTGGGAGCGACTGGGCGAAGCATCGAACTGGCGGGTTTCGCCATAGCCGTGGGCGCCGGGGTCGAGGTCGTTATTGATCGAGATGCCATCGATCATGAAGTTGTTCTGGTAGAACTTTGCGCCGTTGATGCTGATGTCCGCGGGGTCGATTTCGCCCGGCGCATTGGAATTTTGCTGGGCACCGCTGAACTGCACGCTGGGGTGCATTTGCAGCAAGGTGGTGATGTCGCCGTTGGCGCCGGGGAAGGCCTGGATCGCCTTTCGATCGATCACCGTGGCGCCCTGGAACGAGTTTTCTTCGGTGAAGCCCAGCACGACCGTACTGTCCAACATCGTCGGGCCGCCAGCATCGGCACTGGGCAAGCGGTGAAACACCAGAGCACCGTCCTGATAGCCCCAGCCGATGCCGGTGCCTTGCAGCAGGTACGCGAGGGCTGCGTCGTTGCTCATGTCGCCGTTCACACCGGGGGAACTCACACCCTTGAGCAGTTGCGGATCGACGCTCACTTGCTTGCCGCTCTGTTGGCCGAAGGCAATCAACGCGCCGGCCAGGGCCTGTGGGGGGATGTTGAAGCCGTGGGTCGAGGCGGGCGTATCGGGTTGCGCCAGGGCCAGCGGCAGCGGGCCAAACGCGCAGCACAGCCCGAGCAGCCCGGCGGCGGCCCCTTTCTTCAGGCGCAGCGGCCACGTGCCCGGCGTACCGAACGTGTGAAGGGTGTGTGTCATGCAAAGATCCCCGCGCCGGCATAAAAACCGGCCAGTCAATGAATACGAATAAATCTCAATTGCTGCGCGCGGGACAGAAGACGGGACAGCGCGGGGGATTTTCAGAAAAAAACTGAAATATTTTTAAAACACGGGAAATTACTTGCTCAACACCAGCAGCCACGGGCTGTAGGCGCTGACTTTTGCGCCGTAGGGTTGCAGCACGGCCTGAAGCGCCGCTTGGGGTTTGCGCAGGTCGTAGACGCCAGTGACCCGCTGCGCACCCAGTTGCTTATCGCGCAGCACAATGATGGCCGGGGTGTAGCGGCGCAGTTGCTCCAGCACCTCGCTGATCGGCAGGTCATCGGCAATCAAGTGGCCCTGACGCCAGGACGCGACCTGACTGGGGGCAAAACTGCCGAGTTCGGCACGCCCGGCGCGCAAGGTGAAGCGCTGCCCCGGCACCAGGCTGGCGAGCGGGCGACGGGCTTGTGCATCGTCGACATTGACCGAGCCTTGTTGCACGGCGACGCTCGGCTTATCCGGCGAGGCATCGACGTTGAACGCGGTGCCGGTCACGGTCACGCGCAGTGTCTTGGTCAATACATGAAAGGGTTTGCCCTTGTCCGGCATCACCTTGAAAAACGCCTGGCCGGTCAGCAGTCGCACATCGCGGTGATTGCCGGCGATATCCACCACAATCGCCGTTTGGCTGTCGAGTTGCACCACGCTGCCGTCACTGAGGGTGATGTCGCGGGTTTCACCGGCGCCGGTACGGTAATCGGCTTGCCAGCGCAGCAGCAGGTTTGGCGCCAGCGCGACTACCAGACAGGCTGCGATGGCGGCGGCGACCCAGCGTCGAACCCGGCGCGGGCGGGCGGCGGGGCGCGGCATAGGCGCTGCGGGTTGTGGAATGGGTTCAACGGGCGCTACTTGCCCCGTCAACTGCCACACACGTTCAGCCTGGCGATAGGCCTTGGCATTGGCCTCGCTGGCGGCGCACCAATCGGCCACTTGCCCACGCAGGTCCGCGTCCAGCGGTGCCTGTTGCACGCGCATCAGCCAGTCCAGGGCCTGGTCGCGGCGGGGGTTGGCGCTATCCTCAGTGGGCATGAATGGAGCATCTCCGCAGGCAAAAAACGGCGGGCAGGATCCCATGGATTCACCCTTCACCGCAAAAGACGCATCAGCCGCGGTTTTTTTCAGAAACGTCTCGGTGCGATCAGTCATCGTCCGTCCCCAGGCAGTCCATGCAATGACGCAGCGCGTCGTGAACCAACTGATGCACCAGCGCCGTCGACACCCCAAGCTCTGCCGCGACCTGCTGCAAGGTCAAGCCACCCAGGCGATGCATTTCAAAGGCGCGGCGGGTGCGTTGCGGCAATTGGGCCAGGGCGCGGGAGACGGCTTGCAGTTCGTTCTGGCTGCTCACTTCACGTTCGGGGGAGGCGCTGCTGGAGGGCAACTCGTTGAGCAGTTCGTCGCCACCGGGCTGCACCCGTTCGGTGGCGGTGCGGCGCGTCAGGTCCAGGGCGAGGTTGCGCACGATGCGGTACAGGTAGCTGGCCGGGTGGCGAATATCGGTGTGTTCATCCTGGCCGCTGAAACGCAACCAGGCTTCCTGCACCACGTCCTCGGCGCGGGCGCGGCAGCCCACGATGGGCGCGGCATAGTCCAGCAGCGCGGCCCGGTGGGTCAGGTAAAGCTGGAGTTTTTCATCCGCCAAGAGAGTCAGCTGCCTGCGCGCGACCGTGCCGCGTGGCACAGACTGGGAAGTGAGAGGGCGCGGAGTTTAGCTGTGGTTGATAATGGTTATCAACAACTGGATGGTTTTTGTGGCGCAGTGATCAATGGCGCAGGTGGGTGAGGAGCGCTTCAACCGCCTGCGTCGCACTGATCCGGGCGGTGTCGAGCGTCAAGGGCACTTCATCCCAAGGCTCGTATTCGTGAGTCGATACCGATTGCCAGCTCGGTGGAATCAGCCCTGGAATATCGCTCTCACGGCTGTCGACGCGGCGTTGGTGTTCACGCGTATCCGAGCAGACAAGCTGGATATCGACCAACGCCACACCCGCTGTTGCGGCGGTGACTCGCCACGCTGCGCGGCTTTCCTGCACCGGGTTCACGCAGTCGGCGACCACCGTGCGCCCCAATTGCAGGTTGCTCAGCGCCAGGGCATTCGCCACGCCGTAGCCGCTGGCGCCCGGCGCCACGCCCGCATCGCGAAGGGTTTGCTCGATCACATCGATGCGCAGGTAAACCGCAGCGATCCGGCCTGCCAGTTCACGGGCAATCGTGGTTTTGCCGGTGCCGGGCAAGCCGCTGAAGACGATAAGCATGGTTCGGTCCTTCGATAGGTCAGTGGGGCGGGTTCAGGGTATCCTCCAGCTCCCCCACAGGTCGACCCCAGGACACTCCATGCCCTTGCAGTTCGTAAAAATGCACGCCCATGGCGACGACTTCATCATCGTCGACCGCCGTGGCCTGGATGACCCGATCACCGCGCAGGTCGCCCGGCGCCTGGGCAATCGCCACACCGGCATTGGCTTCAATCAACTGGCCGTGGTGCTGGATTGCGAAGACGCCGTGGCGCGTATCAAGTTCTGGAACCCCAACGGCACGCCGCTGCAAACCTGCGGCAGCGCCACCCGCGGCGTGGCCGACCGTTTGATGCATGAAACCGGCAGCGATTCGGTGGTGCTGCGCACGGACCGTGGGCTGCTGACCTGCGTGCGCGAGGCGGGGCGACGGGTGTCGGTGAACATGGGCGAGCCGTCGCTGGACTGGGCCTCTGTACCGCTGGCCGAGGACATGGACACCTGCACCTTGCCGATCGAGGGGAGCCCGGCGGCGTGCAGCATGGGCAATCCCCATTGCACGTTTTTTGTCGACGACATCAACGCCGTTGAGGTGGCCGCAGTGGGCCCTGCGCTGGAAATTCATCCGCTGTTCCCGGCCGGGACCAATGTGCATTTTGTGCAGGTGCTCGACCGTGGGCATATCCGCCTGCGCATCTGGGAGCGTGGCGGTGGCGTGCCGCTGGGGTCTGGTTCGTGCTGTTGCGGGGCGGTGGTCAATGGCATCCGGCGTGGCTTGCTGGATGCCACAGTGCAGGTGCAGTGCGATGGCGGCACGGTCACCGTGCACTGGACGGGCGAGGGCGGCGTGGTGTTGACCGGCAGCGTGGAGCCGGTGATGCAGGGCAGTGTCTATCTGTCTTGAAGGGCTACCTGTTCTGAAACTTCACCGTAAACGTGGTACCGCCCGTGGCGCAGGAACTCACCGCCACATCGCCGCCATGTACCTTGGCCAACTCGCGCACGATATACAGGCCCAGGCCCACGCTGCGCACTTCGCTGCCCTGGTCGGTGCCACGGGTCATAGGCTCGAACAACACCGCCAGCAAGGCCTCGGGAATGACCGCGCCGTGGTTATGCACGGCCACTTCGCATGCGCCGTTATCCAATTGCGAGGTGATGGTGATCGGTCGTTGCAGGTCGCCATAGGCCACGCTGTTGGCCACCAGGTTGCCGATGATCTGCTGCACGCGGTCGGCGTCCAGGCAGGCGTCGCCAGTGCCTTTGGCGGTATGTTCCAACGTCGCCTTGGGGAACGCCACACGCAGCTCGTCCACCGTGCGATGAATCACCTCATGCAGGTCCAGTGGCGCCGCCTTGATGGTGATGCCTTGGCCGACCCGGGCCTGGGTGAAGTCCAACAGGTCGGCGATCATGCGCTGGGCACGTTCGGATGATTGGCCGATATGCCCGAGCAGCTGGCGTTCCTTGGCGGTGCGCTCGCCACGGCGGAGAAAGTCCGACGCCATGCGGATCGCCGTGAGCGGGTTTTTCAGGTCATGGCTGACAATCGCGACCATCTGCTCGGCAAACAGCGCACGGCGCTGGGCAATCGCGTAGGCCTCGCTCAATTCAGCCTGGGCCCGTTGCAGCGCCAGTTCGGTGGCGCTCTTTTCCTGCAACAGCGCTTCGGCCAGGTTGCGTGCGTTGAGCAGCTCGCGTTCGTACTTGTCACGGTCGGTGGTGCCGAACAGCGCCAGGTCGTGCACTACCGCGCCGGCCTGTTCGCGTTTGTTGGCGTTGAGCAGCACGGTCACCTTGTGGCCGTCGTGGTGCAGCATGTCCAGCTTCACTTCGGTGACACTGCCGTGCATGCGCAGCATTGGCGCCAGATGAGTCTGGTGGAAGATCCGCCCGCCGATGGTCAGCAGGTCCTGGAAGCGGTGGCCGCACAGCTCGGCGTTGCTGAACCCCAGCCAGTCACTGAAGCGCGCGTTGGCCTGCAGGATCGTGCCGTCTTGCGTGGTGACGGCCAGGGCGCAGGCGGCGCTGTCGAACAGCTCAGTGGGCACGGGCCACCGCCCACGGCGTGAGGAACGTGTCCATGGCCGCGGCGCAGGCTTGCGGCGCGCTCATGTGCGGGCAGTGGCCGACGTTGTCCACCAGGCAATAGGTGCTGTTGGGCAACACGCTGTGCAGGTATTCGCCCACGGCCACCGGGGCGATCAGGTCGTCGCTCGATTGCAGGATCAACACCGGGGTGGTCAGGCCAGTCACGTCCTGGCGGTTGTCGGACGTGAAAGTCACCCGCGCAAATTGCTTGGCGATGTCCGGCTCGGTGCGGCAGAAACTCTCGGCCAGCTCCTCACTCAGCGCAGGTTGCTCTGGCGCTCCCATGATCACCGGGGCCATGGCGCTGGACCAGCCGAGGTAGTTGCTGTCGAGGGTATCGAGCAGGTCGTCGATATCACTGCGCTTGAAACCGCCGACGTAGCCATCGGTATCGATATAGCGCGGTGAGGGGCCGATCATCACATGGGCGGCGATCCGTCCCGGCACCAGGCGATCGGCGAGGGTGCCGATCATGGCGCTGACCGAATGCCCCACCAGAATCACCGGCCCTTCGGCGTAGGCGTCGATGATTTCATTGAGATCGTGGGCGTAGCCTTCCAGCGTGTTGTATTTGGTCTTGTCGAAGGCGTCCAGGTCGGAGAGCCCGGCGCCTACCAAGTCATACATCACCACACGAAAGCGCTCTTTGAATTGCGGCGCGAGGTAGTTCCACATGGCCTGGTTGCAGCCGAAACCATGGGAAAACACCAGGGTCGAAGTCCCGCAGCCCATCACAGTGACGTTGTTGCGGTGGCGTAGGTCCATGAGGGTCTCAAAGTTATGGCGTATTGCTATGTGTGCGGCAGTTTAAATAGTCACCGCTGTGAGGTCACGTGTTATAGCGCTGATAAGGTAAAGTCGGCGCCTTCAGGAAGAAACTTCAGGTAACAAACATGATGCGGTGGTTGCGGCACTCTCTCTCGGTTCTGCTGGTACTGGTGCTCGCCAGCCTGTCAATCATCGCCCAGGCTGACACTTCGCCGATTGGCGTCGCCCTTGACCAGCGGGTCATCGACCTCACCAATACCCTCGACGCCAGCACCACCACTCGTCTGAAAGAGCAGCTTGCCGCCCTCGAACAGCGCAAGGGCGCCCAGGTGGCCGTGTTGCTGGTGCCCTCCATTGGCGCGGCAAGCATCGAGGATTACGCCAACCAACTGTTCCGCGCCTGGAAACTGGGGCGCAAGGACGTCGACGACGGCATCCTGTTGCTGGTGGCCAAGGATGATCGCAAGGTGCGCATCGAAGTGGGCTATGGCCTGGAAGGCACCGTCACCGACCTGTTGGCCCACCGCATCATCGAGGAGCACATCACGCCTGCGTTTCGTCAGGGCGATTACACGGCGGGTATCAGCCAGGGGGTGAATGATCTGGTCGTGCTGGTGGACGGCGGCGAGCTGCCCGCCGTGGCAGGGCCTGGCGTCAACCCCCAGGCGATGGCGGTGCTGCTCGCGTTTATCTTCGGTGCGATTGGCGGTGTGCTGGTCGCCTCCCGCCAACTGGGTTGGCGCCGAGCATTGATCGCTGCGCTGGCGGTCACCGTACTGCTGACGACTTTCAGCGGTGGCCGCGAATGGCCGATGTTCCTGTTCGTATTGCCGCTGACGATATTGATCGGCGGCGCCACCTTCGGTGCGTTGTGGCTGGCGCGCACGGCGTTCTACTGCGTGATGGCCGTGCTGGTCTATGTGATCGGGGTCGTGGTGGCGGACCGGTTTGTAGCGGTCAGCTTTGTCCACTGGCTGCTGTGGCCGTTCGGCGGGGCGTTGATCCTCGGGCTCTACGTGGGGTTGTTTTTTGTCATCAGGGAATCGTGGAAAACCCGTCCGCGTTTCTTCTTCGTGCGGGCGCTGGCGGCGGCGGCGATCTACGTGGCGGCGGGCGTGCTGCTGGGGCACGGTTATCAGGGCTGGATCATCGCGATCCCGGTGGCTTCTTTCGCAGCGTTTCTGCTGTTTGTGCAGAGTGTCTCGGGGGGCGGTTCGGGTGGTGATTCAGGTTCAAGCTCCAGCAGCTCCAGCTCCAGTTCCAGCAGCAGTTCGTCGGGCGGCGGTGGGTCCAGTGGCGGCGGCGGGGCGTCGGGGAGCTGGTAAGGGCGAATGTTCTTGCCACTGGCGGGGGGCTTTCTGTTCGTGAAAGTTACAGCTGCTTGGTCAGAAATATGCGGCTGCTGCCTTCCGGCGCGCAGGGTATTTCCCCAAACCGCACCCACCCATTTTTCTCGTAAAAGCCTGGCGCCTGAAAGCTGATGGTGTACAGCACGGCATTCAGGCAACCCCGGCGCCGGGCTTCGTCTTCGAAGGCTCGCAGTAGCTGGCTGCCCAGGCCTGTGCTGCGTAGCGCGTCGGGTAAGTGGAACAGGTCGAGGAAGGCCATGCCAAAGGACGTTCTGCCGGTAATGCCTCCCAGAATTTCCTCGGTGTGTGGGTCTCTGACGAGTGCCGTCAGAGGCCGCCGGTCGTTGAAGCCCGTGATGTCCTTGTTGAATGCAGCAAGGCCGGCGCCGAGCAGGCGTTCGACATCGGGCTGGGGTAGATCGCTGATTTCAATGAGGGGGGTAGTCATCATGGCTTCTCGCGGTTTTTAGGCTCGCACCCATCCGCCCATGTTATCGGACTTGATCTCGAAATCTATTGCCTCGCGATAAGGATCGCCGAGAGGGGCGTATTGGCCATTCCCGGCTGCCTGGGTGGGCTGCCAGCTTTGGGTAGCGGGATCGAACATCTCTGCGTCATCCCCGGCCGTTTTATCCAGCGAGTTGTGCATGGGCTTATCGTTGTCGATTCTGCTCGCCATATTGCCTAGCAGTATTTGCGAGAGCGAGTAGAAACGCGAAGTGTCGAGTGGCTTGCCTTGCGGTCGCGGAGTGAAGTGTTCAACGTCATTTTTGTCCGGTTTGTCCAGCGGGTTGGGCCGAGGCGTGTCGTTATCGATCCTGCCCGTACCCGCTGCCTGGAACATCGAAGAGAATGTACTGAAACCATTGATTGAAGACATGACTGAACCTCTCTGACGGTAAAAAAAAGGGCCCTTCGGACTCAGGTCTGACGGGTCGTTCCAGAGACTATCGAGCCCTGCCAGGCCGTTCAAGAGAGCTTATTTTCAGGTGTGTAACCGGTTAAAACCGCTTTGGACGCCGTTCGAAAAATAAGCGCTGTGGCTGTAGGTTCCGTCCTGGCGTTGGTGCGCAATCTCGGTTTTTCTTTAAATAGCGACGGTGCGAATAAAGATTCTGTCTGTGGCCGTGCCTTTTGCGCGGGTGCAAATTTTTATCGGTATATATCTCGATATAGTTGTGTCTTAGAGCGCCATCACCATTTCATGCCACGCCATCCCGCCATGATCCGAGGGCGAAGGTCGAACGTAGGTGTAGCCCATGCGCTCGTACAACGCTACATGCTGCTCCTTGCACATCAGGTGAATCGTCTGCTTGCCCAGCGCCTTCATGCGCCGCACAAACTCGTTCATCAATACCGTGGAATAGCCGTTGCCTTGATGCGCCGGATCGACCACGACGGACATGATCACCACATTCGGCGCCTCGGGCGCATGCCCCACCAACTCCTTGAATGCCTCGTCCGACATCACCACGTCATGGGCGCAGCCACAGTTGATAAACCCCACCACGTGGTCATCGGCTTCAAGGATCAAAAAGCCTTGCGGGTACTGTGCAATGCGGGTGGCGATCTTCGCCAGGGTCGCGGCTTCGTCGCCTTCGTAGGCAGTGATTTCGATTTCATAGCAACGTGCGGCGTCGGCGGGCAGGGCGTTGCGGAAGGCGTGGGCGGGCATGCGGGTTCCTGGGTATTGGGTGAAGGGCCACATGATAGATACAAACTCCCCGAGTGACACGGGCTCTTGTGGCGAGTGGGCGTGCCCCAGCATCCAGCCTCCGGATCGCGTTAATATAAACTCCCACGCGCTGCCCCAAGGCACCGACCAGGCCGCGAGGTAACCCGCCCGCATAAAGGAAGGACCCAATGCTGGAAATAAAACGCGCCACCCGCGAAGACGCCAACGCCGCTTTTGACATCCGCCGCGAAGCCATCCGCAGCCAATGCATTGGCGCCTACACCGCAGAACAAATGGCACTCTGGACCCGCGGCAGTGCCGACGATGGTTACAACAGGTTAATGGACAAACCGTTTTACCTTGGCTGGGTAAACGATAAACCGGTCGCCACCGGCATGCTCGACCTCGACAACAATGAAGTGGGCGCACTGTTTGTACTGCCCCAGTTCACTGGGCGCGGGTACGGCAAGGCACTGCTGGATCATCTTGAGGCGCTGGCGCGGGAACTGGCGTTAGGCGAAGTAGTGCTGGATGCCACGTTGAATGCAGCGAGTTTCTATCGGGCGTGCGGGTATGTGGGCGAGCAGCAGGCAATCTACCATTCGCCGTCGGGGCTGGAGTTGGCGTGTATCCCGATGAAGAAGCGGATCTGCCCGCTCCGCCCGTCACCCTCGGGGCCTGAGCAATAGTTGCCGATGGTATAGTCCCGGCGCTTTTTTACGTTTTGATCGCGCCGGGAGGCTCCAGGAGAATTCGCATGAACCTCTATACCGCAGGCTATGAGGGCCTCACCATTGATGCGTTTATCGCCCGCCTGAAGCAGGCCGGTATCGACAAGGTACTCGATGTGCGTGAGTATCCACTCTCGCGTAAAAAGGGCTTCTCCAAAAAAGCCTTTGCCCAGTGCCTCGCTGCTGAAGGCATCGCCTATGAACACAGTCGGCCTTTGGGCTGCCCGAAACCCATACGCAAGCAGTACAAGGAAGACGGAGATTGGGTTGCGTACGCTCGCGGCTTCCGAGCTTACATCCGCACACAGGACAACGTGCTGAACGAGCTGGTGTCCAGCGCGGTTGAACAGCGCATCTGCATGGTCTGTTATGAAGCAGACGCCAATTTTTGCCATCGCAGCCTGATCGCGGAATCGGCCCAAGCGCTGCACAGCTCGCTGCAAACCCAGCATTTGCCGATCAAAACAGAGCGATTTGTTGACCGTCTTCTTTCTGTCGCTTAGGCGGATAAATCAGGCTGACAATCAGCCATTGCCCTGGGAATCGGTGGAGGGTTCCCATCAAGAGCATCAAATCCTTCGTGGGTAGTTCGGTCTCCAATTTGTGCCTGAACGGGTATTCCCATCCGAGCGCGCCGTGCTTGCGGCGTACATTTCGATAGAGCTGGCTGGCCTCCCAGTCCACGATTTTATGGGTGTAGGACTTAACTTCGCCGTCCACCAGGCATTCGTAGATGTAATGAAAGTCAAAAGGCACCTTTTCCAGCCGCTTGATGCTGGCGCGCTCTTGGTCTTCAAACAGGCTGGGTTGGCGCTGCATGGCTTCCAGTTTTTCGATTTCTTCAGGCGTCCATGTTTCCGATGCTGACTTTTGAATGCGTAATGTGCGGATGCGTAGGGGCTTGATCAGACCAAGCGTCACGTTGCTATCAATTCTGGCTCTTTCCAGTGCTTCAAAGCTTTCATAGACCGGCAATTTATCCAGCCATACGCGCCGTTCGAGCCAGTCACCAGAGGGCAATATGTTTCCCGCGCAGATGCTGTCTACCGCAATTTTGTGGCTTTCTGGCCTGTGATCGCCTGGGTTTTTCTCAATCAGGGCATCAATCCATTGCCACTTTGCGAATTGCTGGTCCCCGTTGACCAAACGGAACGGGACCGGGTAAAGCCGTATCAGATTGCCCGCCTCGTCAATACCGGCAACACAGGAAGTCTCGGCGTATTTGGCACTGGGAGAAGGGTAGGTCTTACACAGAATCAGGATTCGAACCTTGCGTTTCATACGGGCCACATCCAAAGGTCTTTTCTGAACTGTATGCAGACATCGGAGAGTTGCCAGAAAGACTTGTAACCACGCATTGATGCATCAAGCCAAGTGTCGTTATCGAGCGGCGAACTTAGTGCGCAACAGCTTGATAACCTGTTCGACCGAATCCCCCTGAACCGCCGGAGGCCTCTGGCTCTCTCCAAATTCGCGCCACACAAACAGCGTCAGCTCGGCGCCGTCAGTCGGCGCCTGCGCAATGCCTGGCGCGGCGAAGTCTTGCAGCATGCGGTACCGCTCGTCCCGCCAGAACGCCTCTTCCACCCAGTCATACACTGGGATGAAATGAAAGTGCAGCGGGAACCCTGGCATATGCCCATAACGGCTGATGTACAGCCACTTGGGTTTGAGCTGCGCTTCCATGACTCGCTGGGTCATGGCGAGCAGCCCGCCGAGTTCGGCCAGTGCGGCTTGCGACATGTCCGCCAGGGAATGGATAGGCGCTTTGGCGCCCAGCATCAGGTACCCCGGCAGTTTGGAAGCCAGGTGATGGTTGAGCCGCCAGTGCTCGGTTTCAAGCAGGAGGTAAGCAGGGTCGATCTGCATCAGCGCGCATCCATGAAGACAAGGCTGGCAGGATAACAAGCGCCGTCAGCTGTATCTCACAAAACCATGGGATCTGTGTCTATCGCCCACCTCTGTTGGCCGATAGCCTCGCACCACGACCACTCACGAACGGGCTTCCCATGGACCTTACTGCTGTCCCCTTTGGCACCACCGACTGGGCCACGCTCGAACCCGTCGTCTACCCCGGCGTTACCGGCAATGCGCTGTGGCGCACCTGCCATTTCGGCACGACCCGCGTGCGCATGGTGCAATACACCCCCGGCTACCTCGCCGATCACTGGTGCAAGCGCGGGCACGTGCTGTTGTGCCTGGAAGGCGAGTTGCATACGGAGTTGGAAGACGGCCGTCAGTTCACGCTGACGGCCGGGATGAGTTACCAGGTGGGCAATGACATGGAAGCGCATCGCTCATCGACGAGCGTCGGGGCGAAGCTGTTTATTGTGGATTGAACGGGTGACCTTTGTGGCAAGCTCCCTCGCCACAGGCACAGGAACAATCGCACAAATTCAGTGCATCAATGCATCTTGCTATGGTCCATGCCATCCAGCCCACGGGCCTTGGCCTCGACCTCAACGGTGCGCTTCTCGCCCTTGGCGTCCTGCACCGTCAGGGCCAGCGGCACCTGGTCGCCTTCCTTGATCTGCCCGGTCAGGCCCATCAGCATCACGTGGTAACCGTTCGGATCGAGCTTGACGGCCACGCCTGCGGGCAAGGCTACGGCGTCCACCGGGCCCATGCGCATGACGTCGTCTTTCATGCTCATTTCATGGATCTGTACGTCCTTGGCCACCGGCGATGCGACGCGCAGCAACTTGCTGTCGGTGTCGGCGGTGATGGTCATGAACGCGCCGCTGGACGGCTGGCCCGGCACCGAGGCGCGCACCCAGGCGTCGGTTACTTGCACCTGGGCGCTGGCGTGGGCGGCGAAACCCAGCAGGGCGAGGCCGAAGGTGAAGCGCTTGAGGTGTTGAACGGCAGTCATTAGCAGACCTCCATGACGGTGAGCAGGTCTTCTGCGCACTCTTTTGCGGTAAGGGATGCCTGCAGGCCCAGGCGCAGGTTGCCGCGCGTGTCGAAGACAAAACTGGTGGCCGTGTGGGACAGGGTGTAGGTGTCGCCGGCGGGGATCTTTTCATAAAAGATCCCGAATTCCTTGGCGGCCACGGCGATTTCTTCCGGGGTGCCGTACAGCGCTTCGAAACTCGGGTCGAAGGCCTTGACGTACTTGTCGAGAATCTCTGGCGTGTCGCGTTCCGGGTCGAGGGTGATAAAGATCACCTGCATGATCTCGCCGTCGCGGCCCATCAGCTTCTTGGCCTGGGCGGCACGGGCGAGGGTGGTCGGGCACACGGCCGGGCATTGGGTAAAGCCAAAGAACACCACTGGCATCAGGCCACGGTAGGAACTGAGGGTGACAGTGTCGCCCTCGGTGTTCTTGAGCTTGAAGGTGCGGCCCATGATCTTGTCGCTCAAGTCCTTGCCGTACTTGAAGTTCAACCTGGGGCTGTTGTCACAACCGGTCAGCAGGCCCAGACCCAACAGGCCCATGCCGGTCAGGACCTTGCGGCGGGTGAATAACGTACTCATCAACTGTGCATCCTGTGAAACGCCTGCATTGCTCTGGATCTACACATCAGGCTTTGAAAAGGAGTAAACGAGGAGGGCGCCAAGTCTACCAACCCTGGCGATGGCACGTAATCTGCGACGTTCTGCCACAGGGGCCGCGGTATTTCATCCCTTTGCGCCTTCGGTGTTAGAGTCGCCGCCATGAAATCGAGCCACTCCGACCGTTCGCTGATCGTCTGGACCCTGTACTTCTGCGTGCTGATGAACCTGTTCGCGTGCGGTTTGGGCCATGGCCAGATGATGGGCCAACAGCTCAACGGGATCGGCGGCGCGTTCTGTTCGTTGGACGGCAAGCAGGCGCCACTTTCCGACAAAGGGTTGGACAGCCCCGCTTCCAGCAACATCTCGAACTACTTTGCCTGCCCAGTGTGCGCCGCGTTGACCGTCGCCCTGGTGTTCCTGATCGGTCTGGCCTGGCTGCTGGGGCTCGGGCAACCGCCGCGCCCGGCCCACGAACGGCGCAACAAGGCGCCGCCGCGCCATGCCTGGCCCTCGGCCAACCCCCGCGCTTCCCCCGCATTCTGACGTGTGCCTTGGGCTTCCTGTGACCAGGAGGCGTTCGATCGTCACGACTGTGAGTGCGTTTCATGAACCATCAATTGCCTGCAGGCGCCAGTCGCCTGGTCAGCAAGGCGTCCCGTCGCCTGCGCGCGGAACCGGCGCGGGCTGAATACCCGAGCAACTCCCGCTGTTTCGTGCACCTGGATGCACGCCTTTTGCCCTACTGGCACACCCTGTTTGATATCTGCCCGGCGCTGCTCAAACTCGACCCGCCCGAGGGCCTGAACCTGTTCCGCAGCTTCATGACCTGGGCCTATCGCAACCAACCTGCGCAGGATTGGACCTACCACCTGAATGTGTGTCGCTGGTTGCTCGGCTCGCCGTATCGCACGCAAATCGACGATGAACCCATCGAAGCGTTCATGGCAGCGGCCGCAGCGTGTTGGGTCAACACTGACATCAGCCAGGCCCAGGGCGTGGTCCTGGCCTGGCAAGCCATGACGGTGTTCGATTGCAAGCGCGCGGTGCGCTTCGAAGCCGAGCAGCCAGCCTTGCCACCCGCGCCATGGGATTTCGCCTGGTGCCCTATGACCGCCCAAGGAGGCTTCAGCGCCTGGTTGCCCGTGCCTTGATCGGCATCAAGGCGCGGTCTCATCGCGCCGGCATCTAATCCGTCGCTGGCCCAGCGTTTGCAAGCCAGCGCAGTGAGACGCTGCGCCGTGGGTGGCCAGCGTCCGCCACAGGATTTTTCAGATGCTGCCCATGGTGGGCAGGTGTTCATCAGGGACTCTCAGAATGAAGCAATTAACCACGGCACAACGCATTGTCATCGGGTTCGCGATTGCGCCGCTGGCCCTCGTCGGCTTGGTGTTTTACGCCCTGCATGATCTGGCAACGCTCAAGCAGCAATCCGAACAGATCGTGCAGGAGGATTGGCCGAAAATCGCGCCGATCATGGTGATCGCCACCGGCGTGCGGGATAACGGACGCAACACCCGCGACCTGCTGATCGACCAGGATAATCAGCAGGCCCAGGACGCCATTGGCAGCACCCGGCAACGCATCACCGAGGCGTTCGCCACGCTTGAACCGCTGCTCGATACGTCTGAAGGCAGAGCGGCATATGCCGCGTTGAAAACCCATCGAGAAGCCTATGTGGCCGCCTTTACCCAGGTGCAGGCGCTGATCAGGCAAGGCGCCCGCGACGAGGGCCTGGCGCAGCTCAAGCAACAGGTCATGCCGGCTGAACTTAACGTGTACAAGAGCCTGGACGCCTTGATGGCCATGCAGGGCCGTGTATTTGCCGACCGCCAGCACGCGGCGCAAACCCTGTACGACGACGCCCGACGCACGATGATCGGGCTGTTCCTGCTGTGCCTGGCGTTGGTGGTGGCCGCCGCAGTGATGGTGACCCGCAGCGTGATCCGCCCCCTGGGGGGCGAACCGGATGAGGCCGCACGAGTCCTGAGTCATATCGCCCAAGGCGACCTGACCATCGTGGTGCCCGTTGGCAACAGCGCTGAAGGCAGCGTGATGCGCAACCTGCACCAGGTGCAGCAAAACCTGAACCAGATGGTGCGGCACATCGCAGCGTCGGTGGACGGGGTGGCCAGCTCTTCGGAAGAGTTGAGCGCGGTCAGCAGCCAGACCAGCAGCAGCCTGCAACTGCAAGGCCAGGAGATTGAGCAGGCGGCAACCGCCGTGAATCAAATGACCGCTGCCGTGGACGAAGTGGCGCGCAATGCGGTGAGTACCAGCGAGGCCTCGCGCCTGTCGGAACAGACCGCTCAGCGCGGCCAGGTCCAGGTGCAGGAAACCGTGGCGTCGATCAACACCCTGGCCACGGGCGTGGTCGAAACCTCGGAGCGTATTCAGCAACTGGCCGGGCGTGTGCAGGACATCAGCAGTGTGCTGGAGGTGATCCGCAGCATCGCCGACCAGACCAACTTGCTGGCGTTGAACGCGGCAATCGAAGCGGCCCGGGCCGGTGATGCCGGACGCGGGTTTGCCGTGGTCGCCGATGAGGTGCGCGCGCTGGCCCATCGTACGCAGGTCTCGACCCAAGAGATCGAGCAGATGATCGGCAACATTCGCCAGGACACCGAGCACGCCGTCGCGGCCATGCACAACAGTAGCGAGCGGGTCCAGGCAACCTTGGGCGTGGCGCAGCGCTCGGGGCAGGCGCTGGAAGAAATCACGCGGTCTATCTCGCAGATCAATGAACGCAACATGATGATCGCCAGTGCCACCGAAGAACAGGCATTGGTCGCGCGTGAGGTGGATCGCAATCTGGTGGGGATTCGCACCTTGTCTCAGCAGGTGTTGCAGGGCGCGTTGCATACCGAGACGGCGGGTCACGATCTTGCGGGGATGGCGGGGGCGTTGCACCAGACAGTCGCACGCTTCAAGGTCTAGAGGCTGAGGGCCAGGGTGCCGGCCCTGCCTGAAATCCAGGCAGAAGCCGCACCATCCAGGGGCGTCATCGTGACGGGCGCGGGCTGGAACAGCGCACGCTCGCCGTGCTGCCGATTACTGATGAGCTATCAACTGCCGGTACGTGGTTTTTCCTGGCGACCTTTGTCTTTATCTTCCTCATCAGGCTTGGGGGTCTTGTCCGGTTGCTTGACGGCTTTGCCACTGTCGGCCGGGCTGCTCGGGTAAGTGCCGGGCGGCAGTGCAGAGCCTGCAGCGCCGTCGTCTGCAACAGCCGCGGCGGCCGGTGTCGGGTTGTCGCCGAATGCGGCCGTTACGGGCTGGCCTGACAGGGCTGCCAGGCAGAGTGCAAGCACGATCCCTTGTCTATTCGTCATGATTCAATCCTCTTGATTCATCGAACACAGCCGTGGACGTGTCCACGGGCCGACCGAGGCATTACGCAGCCATTGGCTTGGCTGCCGTCGCCTTCTTGTGCGCGGCCTTCATGGCTTGCATTTGTGCACCCAGTTCTTCCAGAAGGGCCTTGCCCAGCAGTTTTTTCGCCTGAGGAAACATCTCGGTTTCCTCTTCTTCGATGTGATGTTCCAGCAGTTCCTTGACCACCTTCACCCGACCGGAAAACTCGGTGGTGGACGGCTCCGTCTGCTTCAAGTCAGGCAGCACCAGGGAGTCGACGGTGCGATGCTCTTCCTTGGCTTCGTGGTACATGATGTCCTGCTCCTTGCCGCCGGCTTTACGGAAGGCCGGGTACAGAATCTCTTCCTCAAGCCGGGTGTGCAGGCTGATTTCCATTTCGAGTTTAGCCAACAGCTCGGTACGTTTTTTAACCCCGCGCTCGGTGGACTCACTCAGTTGGGTCAACAGCGCTTTGACACGTTCATGGTCGGCTTTAAGCAGGTCGATGGCATTCATGATGAAACCTCACAGACAGGGTTCGGGCGCGTCGAAGTGCGCGCTTCGTCTGGTAGGAAATTGCATAACTCAGACCATCCTCGACGATAGGTCAAAAGTCATTTGAATCAACAGGTTGAGATCGACTTTGAAAAGCCTCTGTCGTGCAGCTTGCATGGTCGGCCGCTAACCGGATTGCATTAAACCCGCCTCCATCGCGCGCGACGGGCAGATGCTGGCGACTCGGCATGTGCCGCAATCATTGGGCGAGAGCGCACTGGCGTAATTCCGATGGAACCCTTGGCGCGAATGCTTGACCTAACCCATAGACCTCAGGAGGTGAATCATGGAAATGCATTATGTCTGGATCGGTTTGGCGGTGATTCTGCTGCTCTTGGAACTGTGGGCGATCAATGTCGTATTACGCAGCACCAGTGGCTGGGAGACCAAGGGGTTGTGGCTGGTCATTCTGATCTTTGTGCCGTTGTTGGGCCTGATTGCGTGGGCGATGTTCGGACCCAAGCGCGAGATGCCGGAACACCGCAAGAGCTGATGCTTTGAGCGATCAGCAAACAGGCGCCCCGCGGGGCGCCTGTTTACGTTCAGACGGCGATTATCAGCCGGCCAGCGCCGTGGCAATTGCTTCATTGAACGCCGGCAGATCGTCCGGGGTCCGGGAGGTGATCAAGGTCCAGCCATTGGCGTTGCATTGCTTGACCTCGGCGTCGACCCAACCGGCGGCGCCGGCGTTTTCCAGGTCGATGCGTACGCTTTTATAGGAGGTCAGGGTCTTGCCTTTGATCACGCCCGCGTCGATCAGCGTCCAGGGCCCGTGACAGATGGCCGCTATGGTCTTGCCGGCGTCGGCGAAACTCTTGATCAAGCGCAGCGCCGCTGCGTCCTGGCGCAGGGTGTCGGCGTTGACGGTGCCGCCAGGGATCACCAGCGCATCAAAATCACTGCTCTGGACATCCGACAGTTGCACGTCGGATTCCACGGTCCTGTCCTTTTCGGTATCGCCGACAAACGTCTGGGTGGTGCCACCTTTGCTGGATGCATGGGTCACCGTCGCGCCAAAACCGCGCAGCGCATCCAGCGGCTTGAGCAACTCGTCGCGCTCGATGCCGGTGTTGGAGGTGATGATGAGGATTTTCTTGCCGTTGAGTTGCGCGCTCATGGTCGATTGTCTCCTGGGTAGAAGGGTTGTGGCCGGTGGATTCCTGGCCCTTTCAACGTTGCAGATACCTGACTGTTGAGGGCGCGCCTGGGCGAAAGGTTTAAATTTTTTTGCGTCGATTTCTGCGCGGCAATTTCCTTGAACTATCAAAACACCCAGGGCTCTGCTTCACAAAGGAGGCGACTTTTCGTACTCCCACCATTGCCTGGAGAGATACCGTGGCCGCTCGTAAAACTCTCGACCGTCTCAGTTCGCAAGATGTCCGCACATGCGCAGACCCAGCCGTCAAGGCTGAGCGCAAACCGGGTCAATAATCATGGCGCGCGCCATTACCGCCTCTGAATTGGGGATCGAACTCAAGCCTGACGACGACAGCGGCTTGTTCAAGTGGTTTATCGCCAGCTTCCTGATGGGCAAGCGCATCCAGGCACCCATCGCGGCACAGGCCTACAGGGAGATTGTGGAAGAGCAGGGGCGCGACACCGCGCGCAAGTTGCAGCACTGTACGTCGCGGGAGCTGGTGGCAATGCTGGGGCGTGCCCATTACGTTCGCTACGACGAATCCACTGCGCAGCGCCTGCTGGACCTCAGCGCGAAACTGAACGCCGAGTATGCCGGCAAGATCACCCACATCCGCCGCGCCAGCGCCGACCGTCAGGCGTTTGAAAAACGCTTGGCCGAGTTCGATGGCGTAGGCCCCAAGACTATCGAGATTTTCATGCGCGACGCGGCGGCGGTGCTGTTTTGACGGCATCGTTGTACCTCGGTTGTGCCGGTTGGAGCTTGCCGCGCGAGCACTGGCCGGCGCCCTGTACCTACTCGACCTCAACCCGCAACACCTCCAGCCCTAACTGCTCATACGCCTCCATATTTGGCACGTGCCATTCGGTAATCAACGTGTGAATCCGACTGCAGGGCGCCACTACGAACGGCTCCACCGCACCGAGTTTGTCCGCCATGGTCACGGCGACAACCTGGGAAGCGCTGTCGAGCAAGGCTTGCTTGACCACCACTTCATCAAAATGCACCGAACTGATGCCCACCTGTGGATGCAACGCGCATACGCCGGTGAACAACAGGTCGGCCTTGATGCTCTGGATCAGACGCACGGCCTCGTGCCCACCGGTGGACAGCGTGGCCGGGTTGAGTTGACCGCCGGCCAGAATCACTTTTACATGGGGATGATCGGCCAAGGCGATGGCGATCATGGGCGACGCCGTGACCACCGTCAGGTGGATCGCCCGCGGCAATGACTGGGCGATCTGTAGCGTGGTCGAGCCGGAGTCGAACAGCACAATCTGGCCGTCTTCCACTCGGCCAGCCGCCCATTGCGCGAGTTGGCGCTTGGCATCATTGGTCTCGCCGACCCGCGTGAAAAAATCTTTGCCTGTGTCTTTGGGCCGGGGCAGGGCGCCGCCGTGCACGCGCTGCAGCAGGCCGGCGGCGGCCAGTTCGCCGAGGTCGCGGCGGATGGTGTCCTGGGACACGGCAAAGTGCTCCACCAGTTCCGAGGCGGTGACTTTGCCGTCACGTTCCAGCAGCAACAGGATTTTCTGCTTGCGCAGGGAAGGCAAGTCGATGGGGTGATGGGCGTCGTGCATGTTTGTGCGCTTTTCTGCGGGTTTTTGCGAGATTAATCGCCCGCCCCTATAAACGCAATACCAAGGCACTTGACTCATTGCCCGTGAATTGGACGTGTCGATGGCGCTGTGTGGCTATAACGATATACGCGATGTGAACCGTGGGATTTTGCTGCCGGGGACCTTTCCAGAACTCATTGCCTGAGCAAATAAATCGTAAAAATACGAAAAGAGTTGTCCACGAAAACCGTGGGTATCTCTGTGGATAACTTTGCAAGACCCCAGCGGGTATGGCGATTTGGCCCACGGTCAATATTTGATCAACTTTCAGCGAGGCCCAGTATGGGCAGGGTTGGCGCTTGACAGCCAAGCGCCAACCCAGTGCCGAAAAGCGCTTTTATGAGTCGCCGTCGCGCCCTGTGGAGTGCGTGACAACCTGGGGCGGCATCCTGGCCTGCATCAGGTTGTCGAGTGCCTGGCGATAACTGCGACCGGCCAGGCTCATGCTGTTGTTATGGCTGGCGCCCGGCACCAACAACAGCCGCTTGGGCTCCTGGGCGGCTTCAAACAGTTGCTGGCTGAAGCGCGGCGGCACGTAGCGGTCGTCCAGGCCATGCACCACCAGCAATGGCATATGGATGTCGGCGATCTTGTCGATGGAATCAAATTTTTGCGACAGCAACCAGCGCACCGGCAATGACGTGTTTGCCACCGCCGTGGCGACGTCCGCGAGGGAGGTGAAGGTGGACTCGATCACCAGGCCGCGCACCGGCAGCGGCGTTTGCTTGCCCAGCTCGGCGGCCAGGTCGATGGCGACCGCGCCCCCGAGGGAATGCCCGTATATCAGGCGCTTGCTCGGGTCAGGTTGCAGCAGCTGGAAGCGCTCCCAGGCGATGCGCGCGTCTTGGTACACCGTGGTTTCCGACGGCAGCTCGCCGTGGCTTTGGCCAAAGCCGCGATAGTCGATGGCCAGCACTGAATAACCGAGTGCATGTAATTGCTCGATGCGAAACAACTGCCCGGTGAGGTTCCAGCGCACGCCGTGCAGGTAGAGGATCGCGGGCGCGTCCTGCTTGTCCGCCGGGTACCACCAGCCATGAATGTTTTGCCCGGACTTGAAGCTGGCGGGCTTGAGTTCGAATTCCTGCACCGCCTTGGGCAAGCCGCTGTACCAACTGGCGGTACCCGGCTCGATGCGAAACACCAGCTCGCGCTCCTTGTGTTGCAGCACGCTGCAGCCCACCGGCAGGCCAATGATCAACAGCGCCATGCACAGCATGGGCAACCAGCGCAGGCTCAGGCGCGACATAAAACGAGAGGGCATGAAGGTTCCAGGGCAAAGGTGAAGCAGCGTTTTTAACAGATGGCCTGCACAAGCAGGCATTAATTCGACGGCCGCGCATAGCGATTGCTTGCAAAGTGTTACAGCGCTGACAATGGCTTCCTTCTTTGAGCCAAGGACCGACCATGGACAACAGCCCCGTGCGCATCACCGCCGAAGAGACTCTCTCGGACAACTGGTACCTGCTGAAAAAATACAGCTTCGACCTGCGCCGCCGCGACGGCAGTTGGCAAGCCCAGACCCGCGAGGTCTACGACCGTGGCAATGGCGCGACCATCCTGCTGTACAACCGCGTGCAACGTAGCGTGTTGCTGATTCGCCAATTCCGCATGCCCACCTTCGTCAATGACTACCACGGTTACCTGATCGAAGCGGCGGCAGGGCTGCTGGACAATGCCAGCCCCGAAGAGCGCATTCGCCTGGAAGCCGAGGAAGAGACCGGCTACCGCGTCGGGCAGGTGGAGAAGGTCTATGCGGCGTTCATGAGCCCTGGCTCGGTCACCGAGCGGATTCATTTTTTCATCGGCGAATACCAGCCAGGAGATCGTGTGAGTGGCGGCGGTGGCCTGGAAGAGGAGGGCGAGGACATCGAGGTGCTGGAACTGGGCTTCGAACGGGCCCTGGCAATGGTGCAGAGCGGCGAGATAGCCGACGGCAAGACCATCATGCTGTTGCAGCACCTGGAGTTGCGCATGTTGAAAGAAGGCTGGTGACCTAAACAGCACGTACATCCAATTTTCCGTCCCCTGTCCCCGGCACACTCCCCTCATCGCTGACA
The DNA here is from genome assembly GCF_002742485.1 of Pseudomonas sp. 2822-17. Lineage (NCBI taxonomy): Bacteria > Pseudomonadati > Pseudomonadota > Gammaproteobacteria > Pseudomonadales > Pseudomonadaceae > Pseudomonas > Pseudomonas sp. 2822-17. Next base: position 61,145 of record NZ_LJRZ01000760.1, on the reverse strand, counting down.
TTTCAAGGCAGAGGGGCACACCATGGACCCAGCACCACAGACGGGGCCCGACGAAGTCGTCACCCTGGTCGTCAAACACCTGATCAAGCAAGGCCAGGAAGCCGATTACGAAGCCTGGCTGCGCCGCATCGTGCGCATCGCCGGCGAGCGCCCGGGGCACTTGGGTGTCGACGTGGTACGCAGCAAACAGAACAACCTGGCGCTGTTCACCTGCGTTTTGCGCTACCGCTCCACCGATGACCTGGAAACTTGGCTCGACTCCTCCGAGCGCAAGGCCCTGATCGCCGAAGCCGCGCCGATGCTGGCCGACGGCGACAAGACCGAGATCGGTGCGGTCAACGAATTCTGGTTCGCGCCCCTGGCCGACAGCGCCGCCAAGCCGCCGCGCTGGAAACAGGCAGTGGTCACCCTGTTTGTGATTCTGCCGCTGACCCTGCTGGTACCCATCGTGTGGGGCCCGATCCTGCGCCTGCACCCGTTCCTCTCCAACTATGTGGTCGCCACGTTCCTGGTCACCCTGACCATCGTGCTGCTGGTGGTGTACCTGCTGATGCCGGCGGCCACCCGCCTGTTCGCCCCCTGGCTTGAAGCCTCTGTAAAGGAAACCCTATGAACGCCGATCTGATTCTGTTCAATGGCCAGTTCCACACCGTGGACCGGGAAAACCCACGCGCAACCGCCGTCGCCATCCATCAGGGCCGGTTCGTCGCCGTTGGCACCGACGGTGAAGCCATGGCCCTGCGTGGCAGCGGTACCCAGGTCATCGACCTCAAGGGCCGCACCGTGATTCCCGGCCTTAACGACTCGCACCTGCACCTGATCCGTGGCGGGCTGAACTACAACCTCGAACTGCGCTGGGAAGGCGTGCCGTCGCTGGCCGATGCCCTGCGCATGCTCAAGGACCAGGCCGACCGCACGCCGACGCCGCAATGGGTGCGCGTGGTGGGTGGCTGGAACGAATTCCAGTTCGCCGAAAAACGCATGCCAACCCTGGAAGAGCTCAACCAGGCTGCGCCGGACACCCCGGTGTTTGTACTGCACCTGTACGACCGCGCCTTGCTTAACCGCGCCGCCCTGCGCGTGGCCGGCTACACCAAGGACACGCCGAACCCGCCGGGCGGCGAGATCGTACGCGACAGCCACGGCAACCCCACCGGCATGCTGGTGGCGCGGCCCAACGCGATGATTCTGTATTCGACCCTGGCCAAAGGCCCGAAACTGCCGTTGGAATACCAGGTCAACTCCACGCGCCAGTTCATGCGTGAACTCAATCGCCTCGGTCTCACCAGCGCGATCGACGCTGGCGGTGGCTTCCAGAACTATCCCGATGACTACGCGGTGATCGAGCAACTGGCCAAGGATGAACAGCTGACGGTGCGCATCGCCTACAACCTGTTCACCCAAAAGCCCAAGGAAGAACTCAGCGACTTCAAGCATTGGACCGGCAGCGTCACCCTGCACCAGGGCGACGACTACCTGCGCCACAACGGCGCGGGCGAGATGCTGGTGTTCTCGGCGGCGGATTTCGAAGACTTCCTGGAGCCGCGTCCGGACCTGCCGCTGACCATGGAGCAGGAGCTTGAGCCGGTGGTGCGCCACTTGGTGGAGCAGCGCTGGCCGTTCCGCCTGCATGCCACCTACGACGAGTCCATCTCGCGCATGCTCGACGTGTTCGAAAAGGTCAACCGCGACATCCCATTCAATGGCCTGCCGTGGTTCTTCGACCACGCCGAAACCATCACCCCGAAAAACATCGAGCGTGTGCGCGCCCTGGGCGGCGGCATTGCGATCCAAGACCGCATGGCGTTCCAGGGTGAGTATTTTGTCGAGCGCTACGGCGCCAAGGCCGCCGAAGCCACGCCACCGATCAAGCGCATGCTTGCCGAAGGCGTGCCGGTAGGCGCGGGCACTGACGCCACGCGGGTGTCCAGCTATAACCCGTGGACTTCGCTGTACTGGATGGTCAGCGGCCGCACCGTCGGTGGTCTGGAGCTGCACGCCGAAGGCCTGCCGCGTCTCACTGCCCTGGAACTGTTCACCCACGGCAGCGCCTGGTTCTCGTCCGAGCAGGGCAAGAAAGGCCAGATCAAGGTCGGCCAATTGGCGGACGTCGCCGCGCTGTCGGCGGATTTTTTCAGTGTCGATGAAGAAGCCATCAAGTGGATCGAGTCGGTGCTCACCGTAGTCGGCGGCAAGGTGGTGTACGGCGCCGGCGACTTCGAAGATTTCGCCCCGCCGCGTGTGCCGGTGCTGCCGGACTGGTCGCCGGTGGTCAAGGTGCCGGGTCACTGGCGTCCGACTTCACCGCTCCAGGCCCAGGTTCACCAATGCAGCGGCCCTTGCGGCGTGCATTCCCACAGCCATGAAAAAGCCCGTCTTTCCAGTGTGCCGGTCAGCGACTTCCAGGGTTTCTGGGGTGCGTTTGGCTGCTCGTGTTTTGCCTTTTAAAACCCCCGAAGGAGTTAACCCATGACTTACAAACGCTTGAACAAAGATGATGCCGTTGTCCTGTTGGTCGATCACCAGACGGGCCTGATCTCCCTGGTCCAGGATTTCTCCCCCAACGAATTCAAGAACAACGTGCTGGCCCTGGCCGACGTGGCCAAGTTCTTCAACCTGCCGACCATCCTCACCACCAGCTTTGAAAGCGGCCCCAACGGTCCGCTGGTACCTGAGTTGAAAGAACTGTTCCCGGACGCGCCGTACATCCCGCGTCCAGGCCAGATCAACGCCTGGGACAACGAAGACTTCGTCAAAGCCGTCAAGGCCACCGGCCGCAAGCAGATCATCATTGCCGGTGTGGTGACGGACGTGTGCGTAGCGTTCCCGACCTTGTGCGCCCTTGATGAAGGCTTCGAGGTATTCGTGGTCACCGATGCTTCCGGCACCTTCAACGAAACCGTGCAACAGGCCGCTTGGGCACGCATGACTGCCGCCGGTGCGCAGCTGGTGAACTGGTTCTCCGTGGCTTGCGAGTTGCAAGTGGACTGGCGCAACGACATGGAAGGCCTGGCCAACCTGCTGTCGCCGCGTATCCCCAACTATCGCAACCTGATGAACAGCTACTCGGCATTCACTACCAAGTAACCTGCTCTCAAGCCTGTAGGTAATCCCTTGTGGGAGGGGGCTTGCCCCCGATTGCGGTGTGTCAGTCTGAATATTTTTGACTGATCCACTGCTATCGGGGGCAAGCCCCCTCCCACATTTGATTTGTGGTGTTGCGACCATCCAGTTATAAATCAGCCCATCGTCTACCGAGAAGCGACAATGAACCCCTTCGAAGACATGCGCCTGTTCTGTCAGGTCATGGAATCCGGCAGCTTCACCGCCGCCGCCGAACAGCTGGGCCTGTCCAAGCAGTTCGTCAGCCGCCGCCTGATCCAGCTGGAAGATCGCCTCGGCGTGCGTCTGCTCAACCGCTCCACGCGCCGGCTGGATGTCACGCCGCTCGGCCAGAGCTACTACGAATCCGCTTTGCGCCTGCTCGGTGAAGTCGAGCAAGTGGAGCAGGGCATCGCCGGTCAGAACAGCGAGCCACGGGGCACCATTCGCCTCAGCGCGCCGTTGTCATTTGCCATGGCTCACCTGGGTTGCCTGTTGCCGTTGTTCTTGCAGCGCCATCCCCAAGTGTCGGTGGAAGTCGACCTCAGCGACCGCCCCGTGGACCTGATCGGTGAAGGCTACGACCTGGTGCTGCGGATCGGCACCCTGGAAGATTCCACTCTGATTGCCCGCCGTATCGCCAGCATCCAGCGGGTGTATTGCGCCAGCCCCGACTACCTGGCCCTGCGCGGCACTCCCGTGCAACCCGACGACCTGGCTCAACACGACTGCCTGCCTTACGGCCACGGCCGCCAGGTGCAATGGCGTTTCAAGGGCAAAGTGCAGGCGCTGAACGTCAGCGGCCGCATGCGGGTCAACAACGGTGAACTGTTACGCGACACGGCCATTGCCGGCCTGGGCGTCACCTACTTGCCGACTTTTATCGTCGGCGGCGCCTTGAAGGACGGTAGCCTGGTCACGATTCTCGACGACTTCGCCCCCGAAGCCCTGACCCTGTCGGCGGTGTATCCCCAGCATCGACAAAGCTCACGGCCGGTGCAGGCGCTGGTGGAGTTCCTGCGCGAGCGCCTGGCTAGCGGCTGTTGAACAATTGGCGGATCAGGCTCGGCGTACTGCCGGTCCAGCGCTTGAATGAGCGCCGAAAGTTCGCCGCATCATTGAAGTTCAGGTACGCCGCCACTTCATCATTGCTATAGCCCTTGACCTGGTACAGGTGCAGCGCCACCTGCTTGCGCACCCGGTCCACTTGCTGCTGAAAGCCAGTGTCGTGTTTGTGCAGCTTGCGCTTGAGGGTCGCCGGGCTCATGGCAAAGGCCTGGGCCGCCTGTTCCAGGCTCGGCGGCTGACGCACCTGCTCGCGCAGGTAGTCGTAGAGGCAATCGAGAAAACTGCCGGCAAATCCCAGTTGTTCGATCTGTTCCCGGGCCTGTCGGCGCGCAACCTGGCCGGCGGTGGCCGAAGCCCCCGGCCAGGCGCGTGTGAGGTGCTCGCGGGGGATGCACATCATGTCCAGTGGGCGCTCGAAGCGCGTGTCTTCGCCCAGGTGCACCCAATACTGTTCGACATACCGCGGTTCGGCATGGCTGAAACTGCACACCCACGGCAAGCGCTCGCCGCTGAGCCATTGGCTCATGGCAACCAGCGACGTCATGCTCGCCTCCAGCAAAAACCGCCACTGCTCGCCGGCCCCGCAACTGTCCAGCCAATACAGGTAGGCGTGGTGCTCATCCAGCTCCAGTTGCAGGGTGACCAAGGGGCTGAGCAGCACCTGTTGCTGGATCAGGATCTCCAGCGCCTGATGCAGATTCTGGGCATGGCCCAAGGCATGGCTGGCCGCACCGTAATAGCCGGGTAGCAAGCGTTGGCCGAACAGAAAGCTGCTGTCATCGGCATCCAGTAGCTTGCGACTGTTACCGATCAGCGCCAGGAATTGTTGCGGGCTCAAGCGCGCCGTGCCGGCGAGGATATCCTCGTGGAACAGCCCGGTGCCGCGCAGCAATCGGTGGCTGTCGATGTCACGGGACAGGGCCAGGTCGATCAGCGTGGCGGGTTGGTTGTGTCCTGGGATGAAGCGGCTGTCGGCCTCATACCAGTTGGTTTTTACCGCCATCTCAGGCGCTTTTCGCGAGAGGCTGCTTGGCCCTGGCCAGCGCCAGGTTCAGGCGCTTGAGCAGGTCCTGGGGCGGCTCGTCGAGGGCCATCACCACCGCCGTCGTCGCGCACAATTGCAGGCGTTCGCCCTGTTGCCGGGTCTTGTGGGCGAGGCCACGCACGGCGTGCTGCAACTCCAGGGCAAGTTCCTTGGCCTGGCGTTCGCCGGTATTGGGCAGCAGCACCACAAAGCGGTCGCCGGCCAGTCGACACAGCAAATCCTGACGACGCAGGTTGAGCAACAACAGATGGCTGAGGGCCTGGAGCACCGCGTCGCCCTCGGCATGCCCATAGGCCTGGTTGATGCCGGCGAAGTGATCCAGGTCCAACGCCAGCAACGACAGCGGTTGCTGCTGTTCGCGGCTGTCCTGCAGGCTGTCGGCGAGTTGGCGCTTGAGGTAATCGGCACCGGCCAGGGGCGTGAGCTTGTCGAACAGGCGATGTTCGCGGAACAGCCGTTCGCGTTTTTCCATCTGCGCGCTGATTGCCAGTTGTTCGCGGTGCCAATGGTAGATGCCGATGGTCAGCAGGATCATGCCCACCGGCATCGGCCCGGATTCGAGCCAGTGGTCCCAGGTGATGCTGTCGGGCAGGCGGATGAACTCGTCAAGGCTGTCGATCCACCACGAGAAAAAGATGCACGACAGCCCCAACGCCAGGTAATTGGTGACGCGCCCGGCGGGCCGGCTTTTGAGCACCAGGCCCAGCCACACCAGGGCGAGCAGGGCGGAACCGCCTTCGCCGATGATGTCCAGCCAAACCCACTCGCTGACGCTTTTCAATTCGCCACAGGCCAGGTGCAGGATCAGCCCGAGGTTGGCGGCGATCAGCAGCAAGGCGAGTTTCCAGCGGTGGGGTTTGAGCACGGAAAACATGGCCGCGAGTCCTTGGGGAAATAAGCGATGGGCGCCAGCACAGCAGATGGATGTGACGGTTGCGTGACGGTGGAGGAGGGTCGAATCAGCTCATCTCACCTACGCCGCAAATTGAAAAATGTGGGAGGGGGCTTGCTGTGGTGAGGGGGCTTGCCCCCCGACGGGTTCACTGAGGATCCTCTGGGTCTGCTTCGCAGACCAGCGCGGGGCAAGCCCGCTCACCACAGCAAGCCCCCTCCCACATTTGAACTCCACAGGTCATTTCAGCTCATTCCAAGTCGAGAGCCCGTTGAAACCCCCGGTTTACGGGCCCCGCCGCCAACCCCTGTCACAGAACCGTCATCCCCCACCCCTAGCTTGCCCTCCCAGTTGCCGGGCCACTTGCCTGGCGCCAACGGATTCTTGGGGAGGATTTCATGTACAAGCGCACCGGGCTCGTCAGCTTCACGCTCACCGCCTTGGCCCTGGCGATTGCCAGCGAACGGTTGAATGCGGCCGAGGCCACCACCACCGAGCACGTTGAAGTGGTCGGCCAGGCCGCCGCCATTGATCAGGCGCTCAAAGAGCAGCGCAGCTCTGACAGCATCAAGAGCGTGGTGCATGCCGATGGCGTGGCCCAGTTGCCGGATGAAAACGTCGCCGAAGCGGTACAGCGTTTGCCCGGTATCAGCGTCGAGCGCGACCAGGGCGAAGGCCGTTTTGTCAGCGTGCGTGGCCTTGGCCCGGACCTCAACAGCGTGACCATTAACGGCACCCTGGTGCCCGCCCCGGAAAGCGCACGCCGCGCCGTGGCCCTCGATGTATTGCCGTCGGAACTGGTGCAATCGCTGTCGGTGATCAAGACCCTCACCCCGGACATGGACGCCAACTCCCTCGGCGGCACCGTCGATGTGCAAAGCCTGTCGGCCTTCGACCACAAAGGCCTGTTCTACACCGGCAGTACCGAAGCCAGCTACGACAAGAATACGAGCCAGACCAGCCCCAAATTTTCCGGTGCCGCGAGCAATCGCTTCAGCCTCGGCGACGGCATCGACAACTTCGGCGTCGCTGCGGCCCTGAGCTGGCAGAAGCGCGACTTCGGCTCGGACAACGTCGAAACCGGCGGCGCCTGGGACTTCACCGACGGCGCTAAACTCAACGAGTTTGAACAGCGCGACTACGACATCAGCCGCGAACGCGCCGGCGGTGGCCTGAACTTCGACTACAAGCCCGATGATCTGAGCAGCTACTACCTGCGCACCCTCTACAGCCGCTACAAGGACACCGAGACCCGCAACTCCACCAGCCTCGAATTTGCCGACCCCCAGGCCGCCGGTGAACTGGGCGATGCCGAAGCCAAGCGCAAGCTCAAGAACCGGGAGGAAACCCAGGAAATCCAGTCCTACGTGTTTGGTGGCGAGCGCATGCTTGGCCTATGGACGCTCAGCGGCCAGGCCGGCTACAGCCAGTCCAGCGAAGACAGCCCGGCGCATATCGCCGGGGCCACGTTCGACGGCGGCGACTTTGCCAACAGCGGTTTCTACGACAAGGACAAGCCACGCCCGATCATCGGTGCCGGCTTCTATGACCCCAGCAACTTCACTCTCGACAAGGTCGACTGGGAAAAACAGAACACCAAGGACACCGAGAAAAACCTGCGCCTGGACCTGGCCCGCGACTACGACCTGAGCGGCTACGCCTCCCAGGTCAAATTCGGCGGCAAGGTCAGCCGCCGTAACAAGGACAACGATCTGGAGGCCTGGGTCTACAAGGACTTCGACACCCTCGGCTACACCGCCGACCAGCTCAACCTGACCCAGTTCCAGAAGGGCAGCGTCGACTATCGCCTCGGTAACTACGGCCCCGGCATCAGCGCCAGCAGCATCAAGCAGTTGATCGGCAGCCTCAACGCGGCGGATTTCTACGACGAGACCGAATCCAGGGTCAACGACTTCACCATTCGTGAAGACATCAACGCCGGCTACCTGATGAACACCATCGATATCGACGACTGGCGCTTTATCGCCGGGCTGCGCTACGAGGGCACCGAGTTCGAAGCCAAGGGCACGGGCGCCACCGATGGCGTGTTCACTGCCACCGAGACCAAGCGCCAATACCACCACTGGTTGCCGGGCCTACATGCGCGCTACCAGATCGACAAGAACACCCAGGTGCGTGCGGCGTGGACCAAATCCGTGGTGCGCCCGACCTTCGGCCAACTGGCGCCGGGCTTTGTGATCGACGATGACGAAGCCACCTTCGGCAACCCGAACCTCAAGCCCTTGGAGTCGAGCAACCTGGACCTGGGCATCGAGCACTTCATGGGCCGCGCCGGCACCGTGTCGGCGTTCGTGTTCTACAAAGACATCAAGAACTTCGTCTACAACACCGACGTGGCCGGCACCGGCGCCTGGGCCAACTTCTCCGAGGCCCACACCTATGCCAACGGCGACAGCGCCAAGCTCTACGGCCTGGAACTGGCCTATTCGCAGAAATTCGACTGGCTGCCCGCGCCGTGGAACGGTCTGCTGATCGGTGCCAACAGCACCTTCAGCCGTTCCAGTGCGGATATCGAAGGCTTCGACGCCGCCAGCGGCACGAATCGCAAACGCAACATCAGCCTGCCCAATCAGTCGGACACCGTCGGCAACCTGATGCTCGGCTGGGAAGACGACAAACTCAGCCTGCGCCTGTCGGCCAACTACAAGTCGGCCTACCTCTATGAGTTGGCCTCGATCAACGACAAAGCCCACGACCTGCATGTGGATGCGCAGACCTTCGTCGATTTCAGTGCGCGTTACTCGCTGACCAAGAACCTGCAAGTCAGCTTCGAGGCCCAGAACCTCACGGACGAGTCGTACTTCGTCTACACCGGCCACCGCAGCTACAACGGCCAGTACGAAGAGTACGGCCCGACCTACAAAGTGGGCCTGACCTTTACCCACTTTTGAATCCAACCACTTTCCAAATGTGGGAGGGGGCTTGCCCCCGATAGCGGTGGATCAGTGAAAGATTGATCAACTGACACACCCTCATCGGGGGCAAGCCCCCTCCCACATTGGATCTCCATTGTTTTCGAAGGACTTTGTTTGTTCATGAGAATTTCCAAGCTGTACTTGCTGATCGCCCTGATCACCAGCGGCAATGTATCCGCTGCCGACCTGGCACTGACCCCTTGGGTACCCAGCCTGAACGCCGAAGCCGTGGCCTTCCTGCCCACTGGCGCCGAACGCCTGGCCGCCAGCACCCGCGACGGTCTGCAACTGCTCGACGCCAAAGGCGCTGAACTGACCCGCTTCACAGGCAACTTCAGCAGCCTCGATACCCGCGCTGGCGGTGCCCAAATCCTGGTCGCCAGCCTCGACAATGATCGGCAACAAGCGCTGCTGATCAACCTCGATCCCGCCAGCAAGACCTGGGGCAAGCCGCTGTACCTGCCGCCCCGCGATTACCCGGTGAACGGCCTGTGCCTGTACCGCGATTCGGCGGCCAACCTGTTTGTGTTTCTGGTCGGCGAAGAGGGCAAGGGCGAGCAATGGCTGGTGGGCAATGGCTCGACACTGCTGACCGAACCCCAGCGCGTGCGCGGGATCCCGTTGCCGCCGTCGGCGCAGTTCTGCCAGGTCGATGACGCTTCCAATCAGTTGGTGGTGAATGAAGAAAATGTCGGCTGGTGGGCCTACCCCGCGCACCCGGAAGCAGACGTGAAACGCACGCCGGTGGCCGTGTTCGACGATCCGAAGCGTGAAGCCGGCGCCATCGCACTGGTACCGGGCGGCCTGGTTGCGTTGGACCCGAAAACCGCACAGCTGCATCTGTTCCAACAGACCGGCGAACGTTGGGTCGAGCAATCGAGCCTGCGCCTGCCAGGTTTGAAAGAACCGGAACAATTGAGCGTCAACGGCCAGCAACTGCTGGTACGCGACGACGACAGCGGCAAGCTCTACCAGGGCAAACTCAACTGGCAGGCCAAACCGGTAGCAGCCGAGCCGGCGCTGCCGCAAGTCGCCGCCGTGCGTCAAACCGACCCGGTCGGCCGCCAGGGCGATGCGGCGGATGACCCGGCGATCTGGATTCACCCTGAGCAACCGTCGAAAAGCCGCGTGCTCGGCACCAACAAAAAACAGGGCCTGCTGGCTTACGACCTCGACGGCAAGCTGTTGCAGGAACTGGCAGTCGGGCGCCTGAACAACGTCGATGTGCGCCCCAACTTCAAGCTGGGCGCGCAGACCGTCGACCTTGCCGTCGCCAGCAATCGTGATCACAACAGCCTCAGCCTGTTCAGCATCGACCGCCAGAGCGGCGAGTTGCGCGAGGCCGGTGAAGTGCCCACGCCGCTCAAGGACATCTACGGCATCTGCCTGTACCAGCCCGCCAGCGGTGAGATCTACGCCATTGCTAACGGCAAGGACGGCACCTTCCTGCAATACCGCCTGAGTGCCCCGGATGGTCGCGTGCAGGGCGAGCTGGTGCGCCAGTTCAAGGTCGACAGCCAACCCGAAGGCTGTGTGGCCGACGATCAGCGCCAGCGCCTGTTTATTGGTGAGGAGGACGTGGGCGTCTGGGCAGTGGACGCCCGCGCCGATCAACCGGCCACGCTCACCAGCGTGATCAAGGTCGGCCCGCAACTGCATGCGGATGTCGAAGGCCTGGCGCTGTACCAGAGCGATAAACGCGACTACCTGGTGATCTCCAGCCAAGGCAACGACAGCTACCTGGTGGTGGATGCCGAGCCGCCATTCGCCATTCACGGCGGGTTTCGTGTCGGTCTGAATGCCGCCGCCGGTATTGACGGCGCCTCGGAAACCGATGGCCTGGAAGTCACCGCGATCAACCTTGGCGGGCCGTGGAGCCAAGGCATGCTGGTGGTGCAGGACGGGCGCAAGCGCATGCCCGAGCAAACCCAGAACTTCAAATTCGTGCCGTGGGCCGACGTGACCCGCGCACTGAAATTGCCGTGAACCGTCATCACCCGGTCATCACTTTTTAATCGAATAGGACATCACCATGCACGCGACGATGGAACATATGACGATCTGGGGCCTTATCAGTGACGCCAGCCTGTTGGTCAAGGCGGTCATGATCACTTTACTGCTGGCGTCGCTGCTCAGTTGGTACCTGATCATCCAGCGCGGCAGCGTCCTGCGCCGCCTGGAGCGCCAGTTGAACGGCTTTGTGCAGCGCTTTCGCGCGGCCCCCGACTTGCAACCGCTGTACCGCGAAACCGTGCAGGCAGGCGAGGGCGGGATTGCGCCGATCTTTATCGCCGGCGTCCAGGAATACCAGCACCTGCACAGCCATGACCCGGCGGTGCTCGAAGGGGTTGAGCGTGCCTTGCAGGTGGCGATCACCGAGCAGGAAATCGAGTTGGAAAAGGGCCTGCAGTTTCTCGCGACCGTGGGTTCGGTCAGCCCGTATATCGGTTTGTTTGGCACCGTGTGGGGGATCATGAATTCCTTTATCGGCTTGTCCCAGGTGCAACAGGCCACGCTGTCGACGGTGGCGCCGGGCATTGCTGAAGCGCTGATCGCCACGGCCATCGGCCTGTTTGCAGCCATCCCGGCGGTGATCGCCTACAACCGCTTCGCCGCACGCGGCCAGACCTTGCTCACTCGCTACTACGCCTTCGGCAACGAACTGCAAGTGCGCCTGCACCGTACCCTGCGCGGCGCGCCGATCAACCTGGCCGTGGCGGCCTGAACAGGAGCATTCCGATGTTAGTCAGGCCGCAACGCAAACACGGGCCCAAGGCCGAAATGAACGTGGTGCCGTACATCGACGTGATGCTGGTGCTGCTGGTGATCTTCATGGTGACCGCGCCGATGCTGACCCAGGGCGTGAAGATCGAGCTGCCCAAGGTCGCCGCCGAGGCGCTGGCCACCGATACCCGCCAGCAGATCCTGACGCTGTCGGTAAAAGCCGACGGCGGCTACTACTGGAACCTCGGCGGCGAGCTCGACACCCGCCACCAGACCGACAGCGCCGTGAGCCTGGACGAAATGGGCGCCAAGGTCATGCAGGTGGTAGCGGCGCGCAGTGACACCCAGGTGTATATCCGCGCCGACGACAATGCCGGCTACGGCAGTGTGGTCGCTGCCATGGCGGTGTTGCAAAAAGGCGGTGTGAGCAACCTGGGGCTGGTGACCGAGGCCCCGCAATGACGGCGATGATCATGCACAGTCCACAGCTTGCGATGGAACCCAGGGATACGTCCGGCGTGTGGCGCAACAGCTTCGCCGCCAGCCTGGCGGTGGCGCTGCACGCGGGCGTGCTGGCGGCGTTGATGGTGGGTTGGTCGACGCAAAAGCCGCTGGTGGAGGCGCCTCGGGTGATGCACACCCAGTTGGTCATGCTGCCGCCTGCGCCTGCGCCGGTGCCAGAACCGGTGGCCGTTGCACCCGCGCCGCCAGAGCCGGTAGTGGTCCCGGCGCCGGTCAAGCCTGCGGTGGACCCACAAATCCAGGCACAAAAGCTGGAGAAAGCCGCCTTGGCGCGTAAACGTGTCGAAGAAAAGAAGGTCGAGCAACAACAGGAACGCCTGGCGAGCGAGCAACGCAACCGCGAGCTGGAACAGCAACGCGTGGCCCAGGAGCGCCAGGCCGAAAAAGCCCGCGTCGCAACACCCACCCCAGCAGCGGCACCGGCTTTTGACAGCCGCCAATACCAGCCCCTGAGCAAGGAAGCACCGGACTACCCCGAGCGCGCCCTGGACAAGAACATCGAAGGCGATTGCACCCTGGAGTACAGCGTCAACACCCAGGGCCGCGTGGAAAATCCCAGGGTGCTGGACGGCTGCCATCCGTTGTTCATGCGGCCGTCATTGACGGCGGCGAACACCTTCCGCTATCAGCCAAGGATCGTTGATGGCAAGGCTGTTGCGGTGCCGGCGGTGCGCAACACGTTCCACTACCGCATCAAATAACACCAATATTTTTAAACTGCGTCAGGCGTTAACGAGATTTGCCAGTTCGGTACCCGAAATGTAGCGCTCCAGATTCGCCAAAAACGTATCGGCAATTTCATTGCGGCTGTTGGTCGAAATCGCCGACGTATGCGGCGACAACCTCACCCTTGGATGGCTGTACAACGGGTGCCCATCCGGCAACGGTTCCGGCTCGGTCACGTCCAGCGATGCCAGGCCGATCTGCCCGTTGTCCAGTGCTTCCAGCAGCGCCGCCTGATCAAGCAGGCCACCCCGCGCAATGTTGATTAAATGCAGGCCCGGCTTGGCGCTGCCCAACACGTCGCGGTCGACGATGTTGCGCGTCGCATCGGTCAGCGGCGCCGCCAGCACCAGGTGGTCGGCGCGGGCGAACAGGTCGTGGATGTCCCTTGCCGCTTCAACCCCGTCGACCCCGAACGGCGTCGGGCTCTGGCGCAGCGCCACCACGTTGATCCCCAATGCGTGGGCCTTCTGCGCCAGGCTTTCACCAATCGCACCAAAGCCGAGGATGCCCAAAGTGGTGCCCTTGAGTGGACGCAGCGCGGTGAAATTCCACTGTGAGTCTTTCACCCAGATGTCCGGCAAGTGCTTGGACGCGGCAAAGATCGCCGCCAGGGCGAACTCGGCGAGGTTGTCGGCGGCGCTGCCACGGGAGGTCGTCACCGGCGGGCCATTGAACAGCCACTGCGGGTAGAAATCGATCCCCGACGACACCAGGTGCACCCATTTCGCGGCGTACGGCCAGCCTGGGGGCGGGGTGTCCAGGGCGGTGTAGCCGCGCACATTGATCGGGCGCAGCAGCAGGATGTTCGCGTGGGGCGGCAGGTCGCTGGGGACGCCGATGGGGACGTCGATCACCTGGGCCTTGGGGTGCAGCGGCGCCAGGCGTTCACGGATCACTTGATTGAAATCTTCGCCCAGTTGGCTGGCGATAATCACCTGAGTCATGTGCGTTCCTTCTGGCGTTGGGCGAACACGGCCTTGCCGACACCTTGCAGCACGGCGTCGTTCTGCGGGGTGTGGACGCGGCTGCACAGCACGTCGCGGTAGTGCCGTTGCAGGGGGCTGTGGCGTGACAGGCCGGGGTTGCCCGAGGCTTCGATGGCCAGCTCTACCGCACGGATGGCGTTGTTGGTGACCAGGTACTTCAACTGTGCGGCATTGGCCGCCGGGGTGTGGCCGTCGGCGGCGGCGTCGAGCAGGCTGCGGTTGGCAAACAGCAGGGTGTCGATATGCCCGACGGTTTCCTGGAAGCGCGGCAAGGTCGACAACGCCGCGCCGAGGTTGGAGGGCTGGCGCGCTTGCAGCCAGTTCACCAGCCAGTCCCGCGCGGCCTGGGCCACGGCGTCGTACACCGACGACAGCAACACCGCCATCCACAGGAATCCGTCGGCGTCCAGCTCCGGCTGCGGTGCGCTCCAGGGGCTGACACTGACGGCGTGGTCCAGCGGCACCAGCACGTTGTCGAGTACCACTTCGTGGCTGCAGGTGGCACGCATGCCCAGGTGATCCCAGGTGTCGATAATGGTCACGCCGGGGCTGGCCTTGGGCACCAGCCACGCGCCCACCAGCGGGTCGGCGTCATCACTGCGCGCCCACACGCTGAACCAGCTCAGGCCGTGGCTGCCGGTGGAGTAGAGCTTGCGCCCGCTGATGCGCCAGCCTTCGGCGGTGCGCACGGCGGTGGTCGCCGGCAGGCCGCCACGGGCCGGGGTACCGAGGTCGGGCTCGACGCGCAGGGCGTTGATCAGCGCGCCGTTGCGCACCGCGTCTTCGGCGACTTTCACGCGCAAATGCGGGGGCCAGGTTTTGCTGTCTTGCAGGCGTGTGTGTTGCAGGTATTGCATCACCAGGATCAGCGCAGTGGACGGCTCGCCCTTGGCAATCGCACTGATCGCCTTGCGCGCCTGGGCCAGGCTGGCACCGCCGCCGCCCAGGGCCTTGGGCACGGTGAGGGCGACCAGGCCGTGTTCCTGCAATCGTTGGAAGTTGGCGTGGGGGAAGGCGCCGCTGTCGTCGTACTGCGGCGCAGTACTGGCCAGCTCGGTGGTGAGGCGTTCGAGCAGGGCTTCGAAGTTGGCGACTTCCACGGAGCGTAGGCGACCGTTGAGGGATTCGCTCATGCCAGCGCCTCTTGCGGTTCTTCCACCTCGACGCTGTAACGGTTGGCCGGCACGTCCAGGCCCAGGTTATCGCGCAGGGTGTGGCCGCTGTACTCGGTGCGGAACAGCCCGCGCTGTTGCAGCACCGGTACCACCAGCTCGGTGAAGAACTGCAAGCCATCCGGCAGCACCGAGTTGACGATGAAGCCATCGCTGGCGCCGGTCTCGAACCAGGTCTGGATCGCATCGGCGACCTGCTCCGGGGTGCCGACAAAATCCCGCTTGGGCCGCGAGAAGCGCAGGGCCACTTCGCGCAGGGTCAAGCCCTCGTCGCGGGCCAGTTGCTTGATGCGGTCGGAGCCGCCTTTCTGGCTGTTGGACCCCAGGTCGCCGAGTTCCGGGAAGGGCTCGTCCAGCGGGTATTGACTGAAATCGTGGTCGTTGAACGGGCGACCGAGGGCGACGATGGCGTCTTCCACGGTGACCAGGTCCACGGCTTGCTGGTAGCGGCTTTCCACTTCGGCGGCATCGCGCCCGACAATCGGGCGGATGCCCGGCAGGATCGACAGGCTGTCGGCATCGCGGCCAAAGCCTTTGGCCCGGCGCTTGAGGTCCTGGGAGTAGGCCAGGCCTTCTTCGATGCTTTCCACATGCACAAAGATCGCATCGGCATGTTCGGCGGCGAAGTTACGCCCGTCTTCCGAGGTGCCGGCCTGGAAAATCGCCGGCTGGCCCTGGCGTGAACGCGCAATGTTGAGCGGCCCCTTGACCGAGAAAAACTCGCCCTTGTGGTTCAGCGCATGCAGCTTGTCCGGGCTGAAAAACTCGCCGCTTTGCTTGTTGTAGGCAAAGGCATCGTCCTCCCAGGAGTCCCACAGGCCCTTGACCACGTTCAGGTGTTCCTTGGCGATGCGGTAGCGCACGGCATGCGGCGGATGCTCGGCCTTGCCGAAGTTGTCGGCGGTGCCGCTGAGCCACGAGGTGACCACGTTCCAGCCGGCGCGACCGCCGCTGATATGGTCCAGGGATGCAAACTGACGCGCCACTTGGTAGGGCTCGGTGTAACTGACGGTCACCGTGGCGACCAGGCCGATATGGGTGGTCAGGGCCGCGAGGGCTGAAAGGATCGTCAGCGGCTCGAAACGGTTGAGGTAATGGGGGCTGGATTTGGCGTGGATATGCAGGCTGTCGGCGATGAACACGAAGTCGAATCTGGCGGCTTCGGCCAGTTCAGTCTGCTGCTTGTAGAAGCCGAAATCGGTACTGGCATTCGGTAGGGCCTGCGGGTGGCGCCATTCGCCCCAGCCGTGACCGACACCGTGGACCATTGCTCCCAATTTCAAATGACGTGGCTTGCTCATGTTCTGCTCCTTCAGCGCGAGGCTTGGTTGTTGGGTGCACGCTTGGCGTTAAAGCTCTTGTCGAAGCCCTGGGACACGTCGATGTGTTTGGTCAGCAGGCCTTCTTTTTGATAGGTGTCGGCGGTGGCTTGCAGGCCACTGATCACGCTGTCATCGATCAACACCGGGCTCAGGCGGGTTTCCTTGGCCACGGCCACATGCACCGCCAGTGGCAGGCCGGTGATTCTGGTCTGGGCGGCGGCGTATTCGTCGGGGTGCGTATTGGCCCAGGCGTAGGCGCGGTCGACACGGGCGACAAAGTCGTCGAGTTGTGTGCGTTTGTCGGCGATGGCCTGGCTGGTCGCCGCGAGATACAGGTGGTTGCTCAGCAGCGTGTTGCCGCTGGCGATGATTCGCGCCTGGCTTTGGGAGGTGACCACCGTGGTGTAAGGGTCCCAGGTCGCCCAGGCGTCAGCGGTGCCGTTGTCCAGCACCAGGCGCGATTCGGCAGGCAGCAGGAAGATGAACTGCACATCCTGGCTGGTCAGACCGGCAGTCGCCAATGCCTTGATCGCCAGGTAATGCCCGATGGAGCCGCGGCCGGTGACGATTTTCTTGCCCTTGAGGTCGGCTGCCGTCTTGATCGGCGAGTCCTTGGGCACCAGCAGTGCGGTGGTATTGCGCCCTTCGGCGTGGATGATGCTGACCACTTTGAGCGACGCCCCGGCACCCAGCGCGAACACATAGGGCGCGTCGCCCAAGGCCCCGATATCCACCGCGCCGGCATTCAGGGCTTCGCCGAGGGGCGAGGCGGACGGGAACTCCGACCACTGGATGGTGTAGGGCACGTCTTTGGTTTCGCCGGAGGCTTCGAGCAGGGCCTTAATCGTCGATTTTTGATTGGCCACCCGCAGTGGTTGCAGGTCGGCGGCGTGGGCGGTGGTGGCGAGGCCAAGGGCCAGGGCGGTGCTCAGGAGCAGGTGTTTGAAGGGGGTGGGAAAGACCATGGGATGCAGGCTCCAGGCAGATCGTGAAAGGGTTCGGTTACCTCCGCCTGGAGAAGGGGTCGGTGAGGACTTCACGTTATTCCCATAAGAACTCGCTGTGAAGTTCTTTTTGGTTATAAGTTAATTATCAAATATATTTATTATTTTGATTGTTATTATTCGGTTATTGCATTTATCAGGTGCCGCGCCCCAGAGCTTTCCTACGAGCGACTCGGAAAGTCTCACCTGAGCAATAACGCCACTGCGTGATTTGATCTCGGTCTTTTCGGACAGGGATCGTTGCACATGACTGATACGCCGTGGGCAGCCCGCGAGGGTGATGCGCTGTTGCACAGCTCAATGCTCGCCGACGTGTTGGGTGGGGTGCTTGAGATTGCGGCCAACGTGGCCGTGACCGCCCTGGCAACAGCGGCCGTGGTGGTGGCGACTGGGATAACCGTGGCGACGGGCGGCCTCGGTTGCGTCATATTGGGCGCGGTCGTGGGGGTGGTCGTCGGCGTCGGGATGAGCAAGGCCGGGGCGGATAAGGGGCTTTCGCGATTATGTGAATCGGTCGCCGATGCTCTGTTCCCGCCGGTAGTCGATGCCTTTATCCGCAGTGGCTCGCCCGATGTGTTCATCAATGGCAAACCAGCTGCGCGTGCGGCCGGAAAAGTTTTGCCTGTGGTGGCCGAGGCTGGCGTTGAGCCGACCTATCTGGATATCGCCGCAGGCTTCTTTTCTCAATTGTGGCGTCCGACCGTGGCTGCTCCGGCCACGGGTGCGGTGCCTTGTCCTGCCGATACGGTCGACTGCAATAAACACCCGCCCATGCCGGAGCAGTACCTGGCCGAAGGTTCCAGCAAAGTATTCATCAACGGCCAGCCCGCTGTGCGCAGCGGGGACAGAAGCAGCTGCGAAGCCAAGGTCGGAAACGTCCAGGTTTCATCGAATGTGATCGTCGGCGGCGCGCCGGTGGTGGTCCGCGAGATTCACAGCGGCAAGACGCCGGGCGTCGGCTTGGCCGTGACGGCGCTGCTGGCATTGCGAGGCGGTGGCGCGAAGTTCTTCAGCCAGTTGCCGTGCATGGCGGTGGGTGGGCTGGTGTCGTGGGGTAGCAGTCAGGTGGACCGAGCGCTGACCGCTGCGGTCGCGGGGTCGCCCAACCCAGTGCACAGCGCCACGGGTGCGAAGATCCTTGATGGAAACGATGATCTGGATTTCGCGTTGCCAGGCCTGTTGCCGATTGTGTGGCAACGCTACTACAGCAGCCAGGACGAGCGCCGCGAGGGCTTATTTGGCTGCGGTTGGAGTGTGAGCTACGAGGTTAGCGTCGAGATTGGCGCGCATCCCGAAGGCGGCGAGCAACTTATCTACACCGATGAGCAAGCGCGTCGGATCGACATGGGCGCGATTGCATTGGGTGGCGCGGTGTTCAGCGCGGGCGAAGGCTTGAGTGTAAGACGCCATCGTGACGGCCACCTGCTGATTGAAAGTGTCGACGGCCGTTATCGGCTATTCGAGCCCACGCCTGGTAATCCCTTGCACTTGCGGCTGAACCAGTTGGGAGATCGCAATGACAATCGCGTCGTCCTCGACTATGACGATCAAGGCCGCCTGAGTCAGTTGCGCGACCCCCTAAGCGATGTGCGAATCGAACTGGGCTACAGCCTGCAATGGCCCGGCCGCGTGGAGCGTATTGAGCGCCTGTACCTGGATCACAGCCGAGAAACCCTCGCCAGCTACGGCTACGACGCACATGGCGACCTGGCCGAAGTGCGCGATGTTGATGGGCATGTGCAGCGCCGCTTTGCGTACGACAGTGGCCAGCGCATGGTCGAACACCAACTCCCCACTGGTCTGCGGTGTTTTTATCAATGGGCCTGCGTGGATGATTACGAATGGCGGGTGATCAGGCACTGGACCGATGAAGGCGACGCGTACCACTTCGATTACGACCTGTCACGAGGCGTCACGCGGATCAGCGACGGCCTGAAACGCGTCAGCACGCGCCGTTGGAATGCCCAGTACCAGATCACCGTGTATACCGATAATCTCGGCCAAACCTGGCAATTTGAATGGAATGACGAGCGTCAGTTGCTCGGTGCCACCGATCCTCAGGGCGGGCATTGGGCGTTCGGCTACGACGCCTCCGGCAACCTGTCCAACATCCGAGATCCTTTGGGCCGTATCGATTCCACCGCGTGGCTGGAGCACTGGTCGCTACCGTTGGTAGAGACCGATGCCACCGGACACCACTGGCAGTATCGCTACGATCAGCGCGGCAACTGCACCAGCGAAACCGATCCACTCGGTCACGTCACGCGGTACCGTCATGATGCGTTTGGCCAGGTGATAGAAATCATCGACGCCACGGGCAAAGGCAGCACCTTACGCTGGAATGGAATCGGACAGTTGATCGAGCAGATCGACTGCTCGGGTTACCCCACGCGATTCGAGTACGATCGGCGTGGCCACCTGCAAGTCGTGATCGATGCGTGGGGGGAACGGCAGCGCTATCAACATGACCACCAAGGGCGAATGCTGCAAACCGAAAGGCCCTACGGGCACATCGAACAGTATCTTCGCGACCCCAGCGGCCAGTTGATCGGCTATACCGATGCAGCGGGCCATATCACCCGCTATCAATACGATCGGCGCGGGCAGATGCGCCAACGGGTCGATGCTCATGGCCGACAGATCGAGTTCTGCTACGACGCCTACGGCCGACTCCAAACCCTGACCAACGAAAACGGCGAAAAATACCGTTTTACCTGGGACCAGGGCGACCGTATTACCCAGCAACAAGACCTCGGCGGTAGCTCGCGGCGTTATACGTACGACGCGCTGCATAACCTTGCCGCCGTCGAATATGTGCCATCGAATGCCGACGCTTCTATCGTCCATTACCTGGAGCGCAACGCTGTCGGTCGTCTGTTGGCCAAAGAGACGGAGGATGGGCGAACCGAATACGCCTACGATTTAGTCGACCAACTCACCGCCGTCACTTTCACCGGGAACGATAAGACCACTCAGGCTCTAGCCTTCACCTACGACCCACTGGGCCAACTGCTCACCGAACACAGTGCCGCCGGCAGCCTGAGCCACCGCTACGACGAACTTGGCAACCTGATCCAGACGCAACTGCCCGACGGCCGCTGGCTCAATCGCCTGCACTACGGCAGCGGCCACCTGCACCAGCTTAACCTTGACGGCCACGTTATCAGCGACTTCGAACGCGACCGCCTGCACCGTGAAGTCCTGCGCACCCAAGGCCAGCTCATCACCCGTAGCGAGTACGACCGTTGCGGCCGATTGCGTTCACGTAAATGCAGCCCTACAGGCCAGCCCCGGCAGTTGCCGCCAACCCAACAGAAAACGTTTGAGTACGACCCGGCGGACAACCTGATCGGCCGCCTGGACGGGCACCGACGCCAATTGCTGCATTACGACGCGACCGGCCGGATTATCGCCAGCCAGGACAACGTTCAAGGTCAGCAGCAAACCTTCGCCTACGACGCGGCCGCCAACCTGCTGGACGGCCCGCAAGGGCAGGGTGGGCTGGTCAGGCACGACAAGCTCCTGACCTATCAGGATAAGCGTTACCGTTACGACGGTTTTGGTCGAATGATCGAAAAGCGCAGTACCGTGCGAGGTCTGCAACGCTTCGCGTACGACGCTCAACACCGGCTGATCGAAGTCTGCAGACAGATAAATGGGCGGGAGCAGGTCGTGAAAATGACCTACGACCCGCTCGGCCGGCGAATAGCCAAGACCGAGCATGACAGCCACGGATTTACGCTGGCAGAGACCCGCTTTGATTGGGACGGCTTGCGCTTGTTGCAGGAGCACAAACATACCCAGACAAGCCTCTACATCTATGAAGATGAAGGCTACGAACCCTTGGCGCGAGTCGATGGGATCGGCCCCCAGCAAAAAATCCGTTACTACCACAACGACCTGAACGGTTTGCCTGAGCAACTGACCGAAACCGAAGGGGAAACCGTGTGGCATGCGCGATACCGTGTGTGGGGAAACACGCTCGAAGAGGTGCGCAAGCCGTACTTTATCGAAGAACAGAACCTGCGCTTTCAGGGGCAGTACCTGGACCGGGAGACCGGGCTGCACTACAACACGTTTAGGTTTTATGATCCGGATGTGGGGCGGTTTACGACGCCGGATCCGATTGGGTTGATGGGGGGCGTGAATACTTACGCCTACTCGCCTAATCCCTTTACGTGGTTGGATCCCTTGGGTCTGGCAGCCTGTCCAAAGAAAGTGGACGCCTTACGTAACGGGCCTCAAAAAACAGTCGTGAGGGTTAAGGACAAAAGCGAGGCTAACGAGTTGTTGGACGCAGCATTTCCTGATGTCCAGAAAGTCAGGGGTATAGGCTCGCAAGATGCTGGTGGTATAAGAAAGAAACATAAGATGGACCAGTTTAAGAAAAGAGATGGAAAAGCTCGTTATAGAAAAGATTATCCAATTAATAAGGATACCGGGCGTGTTTACGGTCATGACGACCCGAAAGGCACTGGCCATGGTGAACTACCACACGTCAACATTAAGCGCGCTGACGGAACAATGGTTCGTATTGATATCGCGGGTTAAAAAATGAACAAGCTCATTGAGGCGCTAAATGCGGGTAAGCGCAGAGGCTACGAAGAACGTCGCACGATCTGTGGTGAGGAGCTTTTTTTTCAATACGCTATAAAAAAACAAGATGATGTTTACTGTACGTACTTTTTTGCGGTTGAGGTATCGCGCATGGATCTGATTGAGGATGACGAGAATGAAGAGGTAAAAATATTTATAAGCTTGGACGCTGCACTGGAGTATTTGGCCGTTAAAGGAGCTCTTATAGAGAAGTTTTCAGTGATAAGCAGCACATTGCCTTTTTAGTTTAGGGGCAGGCTGCCGTATAGGTTAGAAAGATGCGCGGACGAATTATAATATGTGACATACACCGCGCTCCGTACGAGTGCATTGCATTTTTGTAACGCGTGCCGCAACTCATCTTGCGAAGCGTCGCGGCCGGGAGGGGTCAAATCACATAGAACCCATGCGTACCGTCGCGCGCCAATTGCTCGACCAAGCCGAACTCCCAATCCAGATACGCCTGCATGGCTTCCTTGGGGTTGTCGGTGCCTTCATAGGGGCGGCGGTAGCGGTCGATGCGCGGGGAGGCCAGGTGGGTTTCGCCTTCTTCCAGGGGCAGTTGCGCGTTGATCCAGCCCGCGGTGCCGTCTTGCAGCAGGAACACTTGCCTGCCGGTAATGGCTTCGACTTCGGCCACCGCCAGGCGCGCCAGTTGGCTGCTGCCGCAGGTCAGCACATAGCGCTCGGCGGTCGGTACTTTTGCGAGGGCGTCGGGCAGTTGTGCACGCAGGGCCCACCAGGCGCCGGGGATGTGGCGTTTGACGTAGTTGGCGCTGGCGGTGAAGTCCAGCACCAGGGTGTCGCCGTGGGCCAGCCAATCGGCGAGGGTGTGGGGGCTGATCAGTTCGGCCTGGGGCGGCGTGGGCACCGGGGCGACCCAGGCGCCTTTTTCGCTGAAGTGCGCCGTCTGCAGGTCGTCCAGTACGTGCACCTCCCAGCCCAGTTGGGCAAGCCAGGACGCGGACATATTGGCGCGCACGCCGTCGTCATCGGCCAGCACCAGTCGTGCGCCACGCACGCTGGCCACGTGATCGGTTTCCTGGACCAATTGGCCGCCCGGCGTGGAGCGGGCGCCGGGCAGGTGGCCGGCGTCGAATTCTTCCGGGGTGCGCACATCGAACAGGTAGGTGGTGCGGCTCGGCTCCTGCTGCCAGCGTTGCAGGTCGCCGAGGGTGGCGCGGCCGACGCGGGCCTTGTCGGCGACGCGGCGGGCGTCCTGGGCAGCGATGTGGCGGTGTTCTTCCGACGTCGGCGCAAAGCGGCGCGACTGGTCATGGGCGAGCTTCTGACCGGCCAGGGTCCAGCCGATGGTGCCGTTGCGCAGCGCCGACACCGGGTTGGCCACGCCCGCGTTGATCAGCGACTGGGTGCCGATGATGCTGCGGGTGCGCCCGGCGCAGTTGACGATGATGCGCGTGGCCGGGTCTGGCGCCAGTTCACGGGCGCGCAGCACCAGTTCGGCACCGGGCACGCTGATGCTGGTGGGGATGCTCATGGTCTGGTATTCGTCGAAACGGCGGGCGTCGAGCACCACCACGTCGGCCTGGCTGTCGAGCAGGGCCTGCACTTCTTCGGCGGCCAGGGACGGCGTGTGCCGCTCACTCTCTACCAACTCGCCAAAGGCCTTGCTCGGCACGTTCACGTCGATAAACAACTCGCCGCCGGCGCTGCGCCAACCGTCGAGGCCGCCGTCGAGCAGGCTGACCTGGGTGTAGCCCAATGCAGCCAGGCGCTCGGCGGCGCGCACGGCCAGCCCTTCACCGTTGTCGTAGACGGTGACCTGGGTATCGCGCCGTGGGATGCGCGCAAACACCTCCAGTTCCAGTTTGGACAGCGGGATATTCGCGGCGAACAACGGGTGGGATTCAGCAAACGGCGCTTCTTCGCGCACGTCGATCAGGGCGACTTCTGCATGGTCCAACAGGGCCTGGCGAATCTGCGCGAAACTGCGGGTCGGTACGGTGCTCATAGGGCAGGGCTCTTTTCTTTGGACAAATCCCAGATGTTCGGGAGGTAGGCGTTGGAATAACCGGAGATAAACAGTTTCTCGCTGCCGTCAGGCTGGTACACCGCGCGGCGTACCGCGCCGATATTGGCGCCGTACACGTGAATGCTGATGGACACTTGGTCACTGTGGGCGTTGCTCACCTGATGGATATCGCCGACCTTGGGCGACACCGCCTCGACCTGGCCTGGCACCAGCTCAATGGGCTTGCCTTCGGCGACCAGGCTGCCGTCGGGGGCGCGTTCAAAACCTTGGGAAAATTCCGCGCCGCGCAACATGCCGATCAGCCCCCATACCCGGTGGTCATGAATTGGCGTGGTTTGCCCCGGTCCCCATACAAAACTGACAATGCTGAAGCGCTGGCGCGAATCGGCATGCAGCAGGAACTGCTGGTAACGCTCCGGGTTGGGTTGGGCGAATTCATCGGGGAGCCAGTCATCATGGCTGACCAGTTGCGCGAGCAGCTTGCCGCCACGGTGCAGCAGGTCACCTTCGCGGGGATTGCCGTCGATCAGTTCCGCCAGGGCGCCAATAAAGGCTCTGAGTCTCTCGGGGTGTCGGGCCTGGGTCATGACAATTCCATCAGTCGGTGTTGATGGGTTTATCTAAGCATAATGTTTATAGTTAATATGCTATTTTTTAATGATTAGCTTATAGCTGAAGGTAATTTAGAACCGGTCTGAATAGCGTTAGACGTTATCGATCCCAGCCTGGGCTATTCAGATAACGTTCCTGCAACTATGCTTCGCACACATCTTAATGACTGTTCTCTATGTGCGGCCCAAATGAAAATTGACGATATCGATGCCTTTGTCGAAGTGATTCGTTGCCAGTCCATCAGCCATGCCGCCGAGTCGTTGCAACTGACCCAGCCGGCCATTACCCGCCGCGTGCAGAACTTCGAGCAGGCGCTGGGGGTAGAGCTGTTCGACCGCAACACCAAACCCCTCAAGCCGACGCTGATCGGCACCCGCGTGTATGAACAATGCCGGTTGATCCTGCGCGAGATGGATGCGTTGCGTGAACTGGTCGCCACCGACGCTCCCCCCACTGGCGTACTGCGCCTGGGCGTACCGCAGACCATCGGCGATGTAGTGCTGCTGGACGCGCTGAAGCTGCTGCGCAGCGAGTACCCCGAGCTGCGCGCCCAGGTCGCGACCGGCTGGGGCAGCCAGTTGGTTGGCAAGATCGAACGCGGCGAGCTGGATGCGGCGGCGGCGTTGTTCCCGGCGGGCAAGATATTCCCGGACAACATCGTTGGCGAGTCCATCGGCAAGATGGAACTGGTGGTGGTGTGCGCCAAGGCGCAGTTGCCGAAGAAGCCGTGCAAGCTGGCGGATGTGTACCAGAATGGTTGGATCCTCAATCCGGACGGCTGCGGGTTCCGCGCTGGCCTGCAGCGCACCTTGTCTGACCAGGGCTTGGCGCTGCGGGTCAACCTGGAGACGTTCGGCACCGAGTTGCAATTGGGATTGGTCGCCGATGGGTTGGGCTTGGGCCTAGTGCCGCGCCCGCTGCTGGAACGCAGTGCGCACCGTGAGCAACTGGCGGTGATGCCGCTCAAGGACTTCAAGCCGGTGATGGATTTGTGGCTGATCTATCCGCACTTCCTGGGCAACCTGCAGGGGCCGGTGGATGCGTTTGGCAAGTGGGTGGCTGCGTCGTTGCACAAGATTCGAGACGCCGCTTGATATGAAAAAAAATAATAATTAGCTTAGATTAAAATGTGCTTTTTATTATTTTTGAGCATCCCCTAGGCTTGCCTGGAAGTCTTTAAGGCCATCCAGGAAGTTTTGCCATGAGCAGCGTCACCTCGATTTCCAGCGTTTCCAACAACGTTCGTCAACGCGTCACGCCAGAAGAGTGGGACGTGCGCGTCAAACTGGCCGCCGCCTACCGCCTGGCGGCCTTGTACAAGTGGACAGACCATATCTACACCCACTTCTCCGCCCGTGTACCGGGCCCGGAGGAGCATTTCCTGATCAATGCCTTTGGCCTGTTGTTCGATGAAATCAACGCTTCCAACCTGGTCAAGGTCGACCTTGACGGCACCATCGTCGACGATCCTACCGGCCTCGGTATCAACTACGCCGGTTACGTGATCCACAGCGCCATCCACGGCGCACGCCATGATCTGCAAGCGGTGTTGCACACTCATACCCGCGACGGTATTGCGGTGTCGGCGCAGAAGGACGGCCTGTTGCCGATTTCCCAGCACTCCATCGCCTTTTCCGGGCGTGTGGCGTACCACGGCTACGAAGGCATCGCCCTCGACCTGGACGAGCGCGAGCGGCTGGTGGCGGATTTGGGCGACAAGAGTGTGATGATCCTGCGTAACCATGGGCTGTTGACGGCGGGCATCAGCGTCGAACATGCCTTCCAGCAACTGCAAGGGTTGGAGCGCGCGTGCAATATCCAGATTGCGGCGCAGGCGGCGGGGAATGCGGAGTTGGTCTTTCCGCCACAGGAGGTGGTGGCGAAGGTGGAAGAGCAGGCCAAGGCGCATAGCAGCGGTGAAGGCCCGGGCGTGGCGCGGCATTGGAATGCATTGATTCGGCAGTTGGAGCGTACGGATACCGACTACAAGAACTGATCCCGAGCCAAATGAAGAATGTGGGAGGGGGCAAGCCTCCTCCCACATTGGTTTTGTAGTGTTCCTGCTTACGCGACCTGTTTGGCCTGTTCGCGTTCAGCAATCAGTTGGCGGGTGAGGGGGATCAATTGCTTGCCGTACTCAATCGCATCATTGAGCGGATCAAACCCACGGATCAGGAACGTGGTGATACCCAGGTCGTAATAATCCACTAACGCTTCTGCCACCTGTTCGGCGGTGCCCACCAACGACGTGGAGTTACCCTGCGCGCCCAGCAACCCCGCAATGCCTGTCCACAAACGCTTATCCAACCTTGAGCCTTGCGCCGCTGCCGCGAGCAACCGGCGCGAGCCTTCATTCGGCGGTTCGCGGCGTACAAAACCGTTCTGTTCGGCCAGTGCCGTGGCTTGCTGCAAGATACTGTCAGCACGCGCCCACGCCAGTTCTTCGGTCTCGGCGAGGATCGGTCGCAGCGACAGGCTGAAGCGAATCGTGCGGCCATGTTTGGCCGCTTCGGCCCGAACCTGGGTCACGGTCTCGCGCACTTGCTCGTAGGTTTCGCCCCACAGTGCGTACACGTCGGCATGCTTGCCGGCCACTTCAATCGCGGCCTTGGAAGAACCCCCAAAGTACAGCGGAATATGCGGCTGCTGCGGCGACTTCACGCTGGAGTGCGCGCCTTCGACCTGATAGTAGGTGCCGGCGAAATCGAAGGGCTGTTCGCGGGTCCATTCCTGGCGCACCACGCTCAGGTACTCGTCGGTGCGTGCGTAGCGTTCATCCTTGCCAATGTGGCTGCCATCGGCGCGCAGTTCGCGGTCGTCGCCACCGGTGATGATATGCACGGCGGTGCGCCCGCCGTTGAACACATCCAGGGTGGCGAACTGGCGCGCTGCAAGGGTGGGCTGGGCGAAACCGGGGCGGTGGGCGATCAGGAATTGCAGCTTTTCAGTGACGCTGGCCGCATGGGAGGCGATCAGCGTGCTGTCCGGGCTGTTGGAATGGAAGGCCACCAGAGCGCGGTCGAAACCGGCCTCTTCGTGGGCGCGGGCCACGGTTTCCACGTAGTCCGGTTGCAGGGTCGGACCGCTGCGTGGGTGGATTTCGGATGCGTGGTGGCCGCCGATATAGCCGATGAATTCGATGCTCATGGTCTGTCCTTGTCGAGTAGGGAGTGTGTACCTCCGCCGGGCAGGGGGTCGGTCATGCTCGTCCAAGGTAGGGGGCGCGACAGCCGCTGTAAAATGCCGTTTGGTTCTATCCTAATTATTAAAATTCAGAATCATAGGGTTATTATTTGATCAGTAAATTGCATTTTATGCTTGATGCTGACGGTAGATAACGTTGTGTTTTGCGTGGGGCTGAGGTCTGATGGGCGCCGAAAATGGCTCCTCCAGGGTTAGGCAATGATGCGGGCAGAACTGGCGCAATTTGGCGGCATTACCGTCATGATTCCGGCCGCAGTGGTGATTGCTGTCTGGCTGAGGTATTCCACCCCTTGGGCATTGCGGGCCTGGATAATAACGGTGGGTGTTACTTACTCCATAGTCGCGGCCAGCAAGTTGCTGTTTAAAGGCTGGGGATTGTCCGCGCAGCCTTTGGACATTGCCGTTATAAGTGGCCATGCGATGAACACGTGCCTGATGGTGACAGTGGCCACGAGTTTATGGGTGCGCCAATTAAATGTTGGATGGCGTTGGCCGGCGGCGTTAGTGGGGTTAACCCTGAGTCTGGGCTTTAGTGCTTATTGTGTAGCGCCTTACATACATCCTCTGAATGAGGCCCTTGCCGGCGCCATGCTGGGTTCAACAGCTGCCCTTGCGTTTCTTTGGCGCATTGACGCGGCGAACATCAAGCTTTCCCCAGGGCTTATGGGCGGTGGCCTGATGTTTTTATTGGCGTGCGCGCTGGTGCCCAAGTACAACGCCGAGTTGCTGCTCAACCGCGTCGCCGTGAGCCTGTCAGGTGCTGAGCAAGCCCATCAGGAACCGGCCTGGCGCCTGGGAGCGGCGCACACCAAGGCCGAGTAGCTCGCCAGGTCCAGGGCCAGGTTGCTGTCTACCATCAGTTCCAGCAATACGGTCTGCGCGTTGAAACACTGTGCATCGCCCCGACGCTTCGCGCCCTGCATTTGCTTGAACAGCGTGTGAGTAATTTGCAGGGGAGAGCTGCCTTGCAGCTGGTCCAGCCAGTGGCCAATCGCCCGGGTGTTCTGCTGGTACTGTGCGCCGGCTGGCGGCTCCACAAACCCCTGGAACATGCCGGTCAGTTTTCTCAGGGCATATCCACGGCGCAGCCCGCCCAACAGGCTCATGACCGCTCCTCGGTGCCGGAGATATTCGCCAGCAGCTCGGCGGTCTTGACCTGCATGAACTGGCTGTCGCCACGGCTTTCCACGCACAGGCACACCGATAGCGCATTGCTGACCTGCAACTTGAAGCGCCAGTCGGCGAAGACCATCGACAAGCCCGCGCCCGACTCATCGCTGGCCAGGGAATGGCTGGCATACAACACCTGCATGCGCTCGACGACACGGGTCGAGTTATTCACCTCGACGTGAATATTCCCCGAAGAAGGAAATAGGCCAATACGCTCTACCAATAACTTTGACGTGTTCATGGCCGCCCCTTGGTTGGTGCATTAAAACCGCACTTTATTATGCAAGGGTGAAAAAGTACTGGAATGTTATTTTTAGTCCGATAGTGCGTGTGTTGTTATTTTTTGTCCTGCGCGATAGATGGTCTCTAGTTGCAGCCTGTGGTCATAATTGGCCGGTCGTTAGTTGTTTGTTATTTAAATAAGGTCGTCCCTTTTGCCGATAAACAAATGTGCGGTGCGTGGGAGGTTGCCTTGTTCAAAAATATATTGATTGTGTGTATCGGCAACATCTGCCGCAGCCCGACGGCAGAACACTTGCTGGGCGCCGCGCTGAGCCCCTGCGGAATTCAGGTGCGTTCGGCCGGCCTGGCTGCGTTGCGTGACCATCCGCTGGAGCCTACCGCCGGGCAAGTGCTGCTGGAGCACGGGCATATTCCCCAAGCGCACAAGGCGCGGCAACTCAACGTCGAGGCC
This sequence comes from Pseudomonas sp. 2822-17, assembly GCF_002742485.1. Classification (NCBI taxonomy): domain Bacteria; kingdom Pseudomonadati; phylum Pseudomonadota; class Gammaproteobacteria; order Pseudomonadales; family Pseudomonadaceae; genus Pseudomonas; species Pseudomonas sp. 2822-17. The sequence goes on along the minus strand of NZ_LJRZ01000760.1, from coordinate 31,377 downwards.
GTCAGCGAGGCCGACCTGATCCTGGTTATGGAACAGCGGCACATCGACGGGGTGCTCAATCTCGCTCCCGAGGCGCGGGGCAAAGTGTTCCTGCTGGGCAAGTGGCAGCAGAACCTTGAGATCACCGACCCCTATCGCCAGGGCAAGCCTGCCTTTGTTCAGGCCTATGCATTGATCGAACAGGCCGTGCAGGCCTGGGCCCGGCGCCTGGCGCGCTGACGCTCCCTCTTTAAAACGATTGCAAGGACGAAGACGCGATTTATGTATTCACCCCAGAACGCTTCCGCTGACAGCCCCCAACGTGACGAGATCGATGTACTCGGCATGCTCGGCACCCTGCTTGATCACAAATGGCTGATCGCCGGGATCACCGGCACTTGCATGGTGATCGGCGCGACCTACGCGATTCTGGCGGCGCCGGTGTACCAGGCGAATGCGTTGATCCAGGTGGAGCCAAAGAAGAACGACATGCTCGGTTTCTCCGACGTCAGCAGCCTGCTGGGCAAGGAATCGCCGGCGGTGACCGAGATCGAACTGATCAAGTCGCGCACCATCATCGGCAAGACTGTCGACACCCTGGCGCTGGACATCACCGTCACACCCCAGCGTTTCCCGCTGATCGGCGGTTTCCTTGCGCGACGGTATGCGCCGGAACACAAGGGTGATATTGCGCCGCCGCTGTTCGGCTTCAGTCGCTGGTCGGTGGGGGGCGAGCAACTGGCGCTGACCACGCTTAATCTGCCGGCCGCATTGCTCGGCACTTCTCTGCTGCTGGTGGCCGGTGAGGCCCAGCGCTACAGCCTGTTTGATGAGGATGACCGGGAGATCGCATCGGGCCGCGTCGGCGAGGCGTTTTCCGCCGGCGGCGTGGAGGTCCTGATCAAGGAACTGCGGGCCAACCCCGGTGCGCATTTCAAGATTGTGCGCAAACCGCGCCTGGATGCGGTGGCCGACTATCAGGACTTGCTCACCGTGATCGAACGCGGCAAGGAGTCGGGCATCATCAGCCTGTCCCTGGAGAGCACGCGCCCGGCCCTGGCGATTCGCACCCTAACTGAAATTTCCAACCTCTATGTGAAGCAGAACGTCGACCGTACCTCGGCCGAGGCGGCGCAGAGCCTGTCGTTCCTCAACGATCAGTTGCCCCAGGTACGCCGTGATCTGGAGAAGGCCGAAAACGCGCTGAACCGCTTCCAGACTCGCAGCAAGTCCATCGACATCAGCCTGGAAGCCAAGGCCGTGCTCGACCAAGTGGTGGCCCTGGACACCGGCATCTCCGAACTCAAGCTGCAACAGGCCGAGATGGACCGCAAGTTCACGCCGCAGCACCCGGCCTATCGAGCCTTGATCGCCAAGTTGGCTGAACTCAACGCCAAGCAGGCGCAGATGACCAAGCGGGTCGAAGGCCTGCCCAGCACCCAGCAGGAATTGCTCAGCCTGACCCGCGACGTGCAGGTCGGTACCGAGATCTACACGCAGTTGCTCAATCGCTCCCAGGAACTGGACGTGATGCGCGCCGGCACCGTGGGCAACGTGCGCTTGATTGACAGCGCCGATGCCAATATCAGCAAGCCGGTGGAACCGCGCAAAGTGATCGTGGTGCTGCTGGCGATGCTGCTCGGCGGCATGCTTTCCATAGGCCTGGTGCTGGTGCGCAGCCTGCTCAACCGGGGGCTCGAAAGCCCGGATGACATCGAGAAACTCGGCTTGCCGGTGTACGCGTCGATTCCCTTCAGCCTGCTGCAAAAGGCAGAGGAAGCCAATGCGGCCAAGCGCCATTCAGACGCGCCGTCGTTGCTGGCGGTCAACCATCCCCATGATCTGGTGATGGAGGCGATGCGCAGCCTGCGCACCAGCCTGCACTTCGCCATGCTTGAAGCGAAGAACAACCGCCTGATGATCACCGGCCCCAGCCCCGAAGTGGGCAAGACCTTTGTCTCGGCGAACCTGGCGGCCATCGTGGCGCAGTCGGGCCAGCGGGTGCTGTTGATCGATGCCGATATGCGCAAGGGCTACTTGCACAAGGTGCTCGGCCAGATGGTGGAAGCAGGATTGTCCGACCTGCTGGTCAAGCGTTGCGAGCTTCAGGATGCGATCCAGCCCACTGCCGTGGAGCGTTTCGACTTCATCGGCCGTGGGCAAATCCCGCCGAACCCGTCCGAGTTGCTGATGCACCCCAATTTTGCCGCGCTGTTGGCCGACGTCAGCGAGCGCTACGACCTGGTGATCATCGACACGCCGCCGCTGCTGGCGGTGACCGACGCCGCAATTATCGGGCGCCAGGCCGGGACCAGTCTGTTGGTGACGCGGTTCGGGGTGAACTCGGCGAAGGAAATCGAGCTGACCCTGCGCCGTTTCTATCAAAACGGCGTCGAGCTCAAGGGCGCTATTTTCAACGGCGTGGAAAAGCGTCGTTCCGCCAGCTACGGCTATGGCGACTACGGCTACTACAGCTACGCCTACCAGTCCGACAAGGCCTGATGCCGATGAACAAGGCGCTTGAAATGCCCCGTTCGCTGTCGCGCCGCTTTCGCCTAAACGTGCTCAGTTATGGCTACACCCAACTGGTGACGCTGGCGGCACAACTGGTGCTGGTGCCGTTCTTCCTGCACGCCTGGGGTACCGGGCGTTATGCCGACTGGCTCGTGCTCACGGGTATCCCGTCGATGCTCAGCCTGCTCGATTTCGGTGTCGCCCAGGCGTCCGCCACCAGTGCCACGTTGCGCGCCAGCCAGGGCGATGTGCCCGGTGCGCGGCGCAGTGTACAGACCGCGTTGGCATTTACCCTGGCGGTGGTGGGGCTGGTGCTGGTGTTCGCCCTGACCCTTGGCCAGTGGCTCGACTGGGTGACGCTGCTCAGGCTCAAGACCCTGGCGCCCGAGCAAGCGAGCCTGGTGGTGGTGTTCATGTCCGGCTACCTGTGCACGCGGCTGCTCGGAGGGCCGATTGACGCGTGGTTCCGTACCATCGACAGGACTGTCGGTGGCGTCTTTATCATGGCCAACCGCAGGACCCTGGACATTATGTTGTCGATCGGTGTGCTGTTGCTCGGCGGCTCGGAGCTGCAATTGGCCCAGGGCATGTTTTTCAGCCAGGTGCTGTTCCTGCTGCTGGTGACCCTGTTTGTACGGCGTATTTCACCCTGGCCGTTGCTGGGGCTGGGCTCGGCGTCGTGGGCCGAGTTTCGCGGTATCTGGAAACCCGCAGTGGGCAGTGCAGCTATTCCGCTGGCGCAAGCCATTACCCTGCAAGGCGGTCTGCAAGTGCTCAACCAGATCGCCGGCCCGGCAGCGGTGGTGGGCTACACCATGGCGCGCACCCTGATGCGGCTGATCATCCAGTTGGGCATCACCTGCAGCAATGCGCTCACTCCGGAGATATCACGCCTGGCCGGGCGCGGGCAATTCGACCAGGCGCGACGCTTTACCCAGCGCGCCAGTTCAATGGTCCTGGGCCTCTGCGTGCTGGTGTACGGCGCAGGCATCTGGGCCGGGCCGCAGATCATTACGCTGTGGAGCCATGGCCTGGTGCAGGTGGACCGCGTGTCATTGGCGCTGATCGGCGCCCATACGATTCTCAACGTGGCGTGGTTCATCCTCGCGGCGATGCTGATTTCCACCAACCGCCATACGCGCACCTCGGTGATCTACGCCGTGAGCAGCCTGGCCGCGTTGTTGCTGTGGCTGGCGGGCAGGGCACACATCGATCCACTGCTCGGCGCGTCTCTGTTGCTGGCAATGCCGGAGTTGGTGGTGCTGGTTTACCTGCGGGTGATTCGCGTCGGGGAGGTGGGCCCATGATGCTGTCCCAGGCGCGCCTGACCCTGTACTTGCCGCTGACGTTTTTTGCGTTGCCGCTGGCGTTGAGCAATAACCTGTCGCAGCCGTTGGCGTTGCTGCTGTTGCTGCCGTTCGTGGTGTATGGGGTGCGCGGTTTCAGCCGGGCACTGCCGTTGCTGGCACTGGTGATTGCCGCCAGCGTGTTGCAGGTGCTGGTGAGCAGCGGGGCGAAGATTTCCCTGTATCAGTTCATGCGCTCGGGCATTCCGTTTTTCTATTTTGTGCTGCTGTTGGCGGGGTACCGCTATGTGCAGGCCAATGTGGAGAACATCGCCCGCGCCCACAGCCCTGGCTATCGACGGATTATCGAGCGGATCATTTACTTCTTCGCCCTCGGCCAGTTGTTGCAGGTCAGCCTGTACGGCGTGGGCATCGACCTGACCAATGCTGCCTCCAAATCCAGCGACGAAGTGGGGCGGATCATGTTGTTCCCCACCAGCTCGGCCGTGCTGCTGTTCTTCTACGCCTGCTGCCAACGCAAAATCGGCCTGATGCTGATCATCGCCGTCACACTGCTGGCGGCCGGCTCCAAGACCATCCTCGCGGCCATGGCCGTGATGATCCTGCTGTCGGCAATCACGCAGCGCAAGGTCAAGTCCCTGGCGGTATTGGTGGTGGCCATCGGTGCCCTGGGTACGTTGACGTTCTATGCCAGCCCCTTGGCAGTGTCGCGCTTTGCCACGTACTTGTTCGAGGAAAAGGGCGAAGACGTCACCCGCGCGTTCGAGATCGCCCACGCCAAGGAGTCGTTCCTCGACAACCCGGCCACGGTGTTCCTTGGCAATGGCCTGGCCAAGCAATTGACCCCCGGCGTGCCGACCAATGACGAGCGCTGGTTCGAAAATTCCAAGTTCGATATCGAGAACGGCTACTGGGGGGTGACCGCCAAGCTGGGCGTCGTCGGTGTGACGCTGTTCTGCCTGCTGTTCAGCGGCCTGCCGCGCACCCCGGTGTCGCTGGCGGTGGTGGCGATTCTGCTGATTTTTTCGTTCAAGACCAGCTACCAGTTCTTCACCACCTTCGATGGCAGTTATTTGCTGGTGTGGTCGATGCTTATCGGCCTGCTCAACACGGCCGCGCCTGCCCGCCAGGCCGTTCGCCCGCCCGCGCGCCCAATCCATTCCTCACTCAGACAGGCTGGTTCATGAACGCATCTGTACGCCCCGTGAAGGCCGGGATACTGACCTACCATTTCAGCGAGAACTTCGGCGCCGTGCTGCAAGCCTATGCGTTGCAGCGCTGGCTGCAGCAGCAGGGCTTGCAGGTCAGCCTGATCAACTACCACCCGGCCTATGTGGAGGACGGCAGCGAGTTGCGTCAACTGTTCAGCCCACGCCAGCTCAAGGCCAACCTCAAGGCGCTGTACCTCAAGGCCCTGGCGTTGAAAACCCAGGTGCTGGGGCCCAATGTCCAGTCGCGCCAATTCCAGGCGTTCAAGGCGCGTTTCCTGAATATCCAGGCGCCGCGCTACGCCACCGCCGCGCAGCTCAAGCAGGCGGTTGCCGGCCAGCAGTTGCTGGTGGCGGGCAGTGACCAGATCTGGAACCCCTCGGGCCAGACCGGCCTGGACCCTGCGTACTTCCTGGCGTTCGACTGCGACAAGGCGACTCGACGCATTTCCTACGCAGCCAGTTTCGGCAAGGAATACCTGGAACCCGAGTACCACGCCGAAGCCGAAGGCCTGCTCAAGCAGCTGTCGGCGATCAGTGTGCGCGAAGAGAGCGGGGTGGCTATCGTGCAGCAGGTCGCCGGGTTGGCCGCCCATTGCGTGCCCGACCCGACGCTGCTGCACCGCGATTATTCAGCGCTGCTCGCCACCGCCAGCCAGACCCGCACTGGCCACGTGTTCTGCTATGCGCTGCGCACCGGCGTGGGCGTGCGTGAGGTGGCCCAGGCGTTGTCCCGCCATGTGGCCGGACCGATCGTCTCGCCGTACAACGCGCACCGGCGCTGGCGCCAGATCGGCGAGACCGTGCAGGTCGGCCCCCAGGACTGGCTCAAGCTGCTCAAGGACAGCGCCTACGTGGTGACCAACTCGTTCCATGCCACGGTGTTCGCAATCATTTTCGAGAAGCCGTTTATCGCCGTGGGACTGCCGGGCACCAAGGCCTCGCTCAACGCGCGGGTGCGCAATCTGTTGGAGAAGCTTGAACTGTCCCAGCGGTTTTTGCCGGCGGACGACGCAGGCCAGGTGCAACGCTTGATTGCCGCGCCCATCGACTGGGTCGCCGTCAGCGCCCGGCGCCAGGCATTGCAGCAGGTGGGCGAACGCTACTTGCTGGAACAGCTGGCGGCGCTCCAGTCATGAGCGACTTCGCCCAACTCAAGTACGTGGACACCTTGCCCCACAGTGACAAGGCCCGACGCCTGTTGTGGGGCATCGTGTATCAACTGCTGTTTCGCCCCACGCCGCGCTGGATGTTGCATGGCTGGCGGCGCGGGCTGCTGCGCTGCTTTGGCGCCAGGATCGGCGAGGGGTGCCGGATTGCGCCCACCTGCAGCATCTGGGCCCCGTGGAACCTGGAGATCGGCGACTACACCGCCATCGCCGACGGGGTGGATGTGTACGCCATGGCGCGGATCACCCTGGGTTCCAAGGTCACCATCAGCCAGCGCAGTTTCCTCTGCACCGGCACCCATGACACCCGCAGCCTGCTGCGGCCGTTGGTGACCCGGGAGATCGTGATCAAGGACCACGTATGGGTCGCCGCCGAAGCGTTTATCCATCCCGGCTGTGTGCTGGAAGAGGGCTGCGTGGTGGGCGCGCGGTCGGTGGTCACCGCCGACCTGCCGGCCTGGATGATTTGCGTCGGTGCGCCATGCCGCGCCCTCAAACCGAGAGACATCGCACTATGAAACAGGTGAAACGCATGATGGCCAAGGCATGGAAGTTGATGTTGTTCGTCAGCGAGTTTTTTCGCGACATGCTCACGTTTATGCGCCACAACGGCTATTCGCCGCTGGAGAGTCGCAACAAGAAGCTGTTCTACAAGATCCTTATCGAAACCCACACCGTGGAGAAAGGCCTGTCCCTCAAGGAGCCCAAGCCGCTGTTCGGCAAGGACAAGATCAACGGCATCATCCACATGCTCAACGAATATGACCGCACTTATTCGGCGTTGCCGCTGGAGATGGCCCTCGGCGCGTTCCAGGGCTATCTGGACCTGCATCGTACGCTCGGCATCAGCGACGATTTTGTGTTTTACCTGGACGCCTATGTCGAGCACCTCAAGCGCGACGGCACCGCCGGCACCGGCGGTATCAAGCGCGCCGCGCCATGGCTGGGCAATGGCGGGCTGGACGCCAAGGCGTTCCTGCAATCGCGCTCCAGTTGCCGGATGTTCAAGGCCGGCAAGATTGACAGTGGCTTGCTCACCTCGCTGGTGGAGCTGGCGCAGTCGTCGCCTTCGCAATGCAACCGCCAGTCGTCGCGGGTGCATGTGTACCAGGACCGCGCCGTGATCGCGCAGCTGCTTGAGTTGCAAGGCGGTTCGCGCGGCTTTGCACAGTCGGTGGACAACCTGTTTGTGGTCACTTCGGAAGTCACCGCCTGGGGCGGCGCCGGCCAGCGCAACCAGCTTTACGTCGACGGCGCGTTGTTCTCCATGGGGCTGTTGCTGGCCTGCCATGCCAACGGCCTGGGGGCGTGCCCGCTGAACCTGGCGATCCTCAACTCGGTGGAACGGAAAATCCGCAGTATCGGCGCTATAGCGGCCAGCGAGCGGCTGATCATGATGATCGCCGTGGGCTTGCCTCTGGAAAGCCATTTCCGGGCCGCGCGTTCACCGCGCCGGCTCACCACCGAAGTCCTGCAACTGCACGGTGGTTGAGATGAAGCGAGAAACCGTCAGTGTGATCATCCTTACCTACAACGAAAGCCTGCACATCGCCCGGGCCATCGAGTCGGTGCGTGCCTTCAGCGACGAAGTGCTGGTGGTCGATTCGTTCTCCAGCGACGACACCTGTGACATCGCCCGGCGCCACGGCGCGCTGGTGGTGCAGCACCCGTTCGTCAACCAGGCCAGACAGTTCCAGTGGGCGCTGGACCACCTACCGATCACCGGCAACTGGACGATGCGCCTGGACGCCGATGAAATCATCGAGGCTGACCTGGCCGCCGCGATCAATACGCGACTGCCTTTGTTGGCAAACGATGTCACCGGCATCAACTTCAAGCGCAAGCATATCTTCATGGGGCGCTGGGTGCGCCATGGCGGCCGCTACCCGCTGAAGATGCTGCGGCTGTGGCGCACCGGGAAGGGTCGTATCGAAGACCGCTGGATGGACGAGCACATCTCGGTGGCCGAAGGCCGCACCATCACCCTGGAAGGCGGGTTTGCCGACCACAATCTGCATGACCTGACCTTCTTCACCCACAAGCACAACCAGTACGCCACACGCGAAGCGATTGAAGTGCTGAACGCCCGGCTGGGCTTGTTTGTGATCCGCGACGACCTGCACGCAGGGCAGAGTTCGTTGCAGGCCAAGACCAAGCGGTTGGTCAAGCACCGCCTGTACAACCGGGTGCCGTTTACTGTGAGTTCCACCGCGTATTTCCTGTGGCGCTACATCATCCAGCTGGGGTTTCTCGATGGCCGCAGCGGCCTGGTCTATCACCTGCTCCAGGGCTATTGGTACCGCTTTCTGGTGGGCGCCAAAGTGTTGGAGCTGGAAACCGCGATTGCCCATTTAAACGATAAGGAAGCCATTGTCCGGGAACTCTCGAAGTTGACCGGCCATAACTTGAACCTGCCCACACCGAAGTAACCGAGCGTTTTCAACAAACACCCAAGTCTGGGTGTCGGCCCTCGCTCGCCTATAAATTGGGAGACAGACATGAACAAAGTTGCGCTTATCACCGGGATTACCGGTCAGGATGGGTCGTACCTGGCGGAGCTGCTGCTGGAAAAAGGCTATACCGTGCATGGCCTCAAGCGGCGTTCGTCGTCGTTCAATACCCAGCGTATCGATCACCTGTATCAGGACCCCCAGGCCCTGCACAAAAACCTGGTGCTGCACTATGGCGACCTGGCGGACTCGTCGAACCTGACGCGTATCATCCAACAGATCCAGCCCGACGAAATCTACAACCTCGGCGCCCAATCCCATGTGGCCGTGAGCTTTGACTCACCGGAGTACACCGCCGACGTGGATGCCCTGGGCACCTTGCGCATCCTCGAAGCCATCCGTCTGCTGGGCCTGGAAAAGAAGACCCGGTTCTACCAGGCCTCCACCTCCGAGCTGTACGGCCTGGTGCAGGAAACCCCGCAGAAGGAAACCACGCCGTTCTACCCGCGTTCGCCCTACGCGGTGGCCAAGCTGTACGCCTACTGGATCACCGTGAACTTTCGCGAAGCCTATGGGCTGTATGCGTGCAACGGCATCCTGTTCAACCACGAGTCGCCGCGTCGCGGTGAAACCTTTGTGACCCGCAAGATCACCCGCGCCCTCAGCAACATCGCCATGGGCCTGGAGCAATGCCTGTACATGGGCAACATGGACGCGCTGCGCGACTGGGGCCACGCCAAGGACTACGTGCGCATGCAGTGGATGATGCTGCAGCAGGACACGCCCGAGGACTTTGTGATCGCCACCGGTGTGCAGTATTCGGTGCGCGACTTCATTCGCTGGTCGGCGGCGGAACTGGGCCTGCATTTGAGTTTTGTCGGCAAAGGTGTGGAGGAGGTGGCAGTGGTGGAGCAGGTCAATGGCGACCTGGCCCCGGGCATTCTGGTAGGGGATGTGATTGTACGGGTGGACCCGCGCTACTTTCGCCCGGCGGAGGTCGAGACGCTGTTGGGCGACCCCGCCAAAGCCAAGCGCTTACTCGGTTGGGTGCCGGAAATCAGCGCCCAGGAGATGTGTGCAGAGATGGTGCGCGAGGACTTGAAGATCGCCCAGCGCCATGCACTGTTGCGCCTGCATGGCCACGACGCACCGATTGCCGTGGAGAACTGAGCATGGCTCGTGATCTTGATGCGCGGATCTTTGTCGCCGGCCATCGCGGCATGGTCGGTTCGGCCATCGTGCGGCGTTTGTGGGCCTTGGGGTACACCCGGATCCTCACGGCGGGCCGCGATGAGTTGGACCTGCTCGACTCAGCGGCGGTGCACGCGTATTTCGCCAAGCACCGCATGGATCAGGTGTACCTGGCCGCCGCCAAGGTCGGCGGGATTCACGCCAATGCCACGTACCCGGCGGACTTCATTTACCAGAACCTGATGATCCAGGCCAACGTGATCCGCGCCGCCCACAGCCATGACGTGGAGAAGTTGTTGTTCCTCGGCTCGTCGTGTATTTACCCGGTGCATGCGCCGCAACCGATGATCGAAGCGGTGTTGCTCGACGGCGCCCTGGAACCCACCAACGAGCCATACGCCGTGGCCAAGATCGCCGGCATCAAACTGTGCGAAAGCTACAACCGCCAACACGGCCGTGACTACCGCAGCGTAATGCCGACCAACCTGTACGGCCCGGGCGATAACTACCACCCGCACAACAGCCATGTCATCGCGGGCTTGCTGCGGCGCTTCCACGAGGCGACGCAGCGCGGGGATGACGAGGTGCTGATCTGGGGCAGTGGCCAACCTCGACGTGAGTTCCTGCACGTGGATGACATGGCGGCGGCCAGTGTGCATGTGATGGAGCTGGGCCAGGCACGCTACCGCGAGCACACCCAGCCGATGTGTTCGCATTTGAACGTCGGCACCGGCATGGATTGCACCATCGCCGAGCTGGCCCAGGCGTTGGTGCGGGTCACAGGCTTCAGGGGGCGCTTGCGCTTCGACGCCAGCAAGCCCGATGGCGCGCCACGCAAATTGCTCGATGTGAGCCGTATCAACGCCCTGGGCTGGGAGGCCTACGTGCCGCTGGAGGAGGGCCTGCGCGATACCTATAACGCCTACCTTGCAGCGCTCGAACAGCCGCGGGGCCAGTGATGAAGATCCTTCTGTATGGCATCAATTACAGCCCGGAGCTGACGGGCATCGGCAAGTACAGCGGCGAGCAGGCGCGCTGGTTGGCGAGTCAGGGGCATGACGTGCGGGTCGTCACGGCGCCGCCGTATTACCCGCATTGGGCAGTGGGCGAGGGTTATTCGCCGTGGCGCTTCTGTACCGAGCAGGATGCCGGTGTGACCGTGATTCGCTGCCCGCTGTATGTGCCGCGCCAGCCCACGGCATTGACGCGCTTGCTGCACCTGATGAGCTTCTCCGCCAGCTCGTTTTTCGCGGTGCTGGGGCAACTGCGCTGGCGGCCGGATCTGGTGATCCTGGTGGTGCCCACGCTGTTCTGTGCACCCCAGGCGCTGCTGTTGGCCAAGCTCAGTGGCGCGCGTTCGGTGCTGCATATCCAGGACTATGAAGTGGACGCGATGTTCGGTCTGGGCATCGGCGGCGGCACGCTGTTGCGGCGGATGGCGTTTGCGCTTGAGCGCTGGCTGTTGCGCCGCTTTGACCGGGTCTCGACGATCTCCAGCGGCATGCTCGACAAGGCCCGTGGCAAAGGTGTACGCAGCCAGCGGCTGTTGTTCTTCCCCAACTGGTCGGAAACCACGCGCTTTCGCCAAGTGCCCCGCAACCGTGTGCTGCTGGAGCGCCTCGGTGTGCCGCCCGGCACGCGGGTGTTGCTGTACTCGGGCAACATTGGCGAGAAGCAAGGCGTGGAATTGATCCTCGACGCCGCCCAGGCCCATGCTCATCGCCCGGAGCTGGTGTTTCTGATCGTCGGCCAGGGCACCGGCAAGGCGCGCCTGTTGGAGCGTGTGCAGCGCGACGGCCTGCACAATGTGGTGTTTGCGCCGTTGCAGGCTTACGAGGACTTGCCGGCGCTGCTGGCCTCGGCCGACGCGCATCTGGTAGTCCAGAAGCGCGGGGTGGCGGACTCGGTGTTGCCCTCCAAGTTGACCAACATCCTGGCGGTGGGCGGCCACGCCATCATCACCGCCGACCCTGGCACCACCCTCGGCCGTTTGTGCGAGGAACATCCTGGTATTGCCGTATTGATCGAACCCGAGTCCGTCGCGGCCCTGAACGCAGGCATTGAACGGGCGCTGGCATTGCCGGCACGCAATGAGGTGGCGTTGAACTATGCCAAGGAGTTCCTCGATAAGGAACGCATTCTGCAACGTTTTCTGGCACAGGTTTGATGGGTATGTGGCTTGATTTACCGACCTTCCATACGGTCGTCGCGTCGACGCCGCTGGTGGCCATCGACCTGGTGGTGAGAAACGGCCGTGGCGAGGCCTTGCTGGGCTTGCGTGTCAATCGGCCGGCCTACGGTTACTGGTTTGTGCCTGGCGGGCGGATCCAGAAAAACGAAAACTTCGACAGTGCATTCCGCCGCATCACCCGCGATGAACTGGGGTGCACATTCGAGCGTGCCGAAGCGCGGCTGCTGGGGGTGTTCGAGCACTTCTACGATGACAGTGTGTTTGCCAACGCCGGATCGGGGCCGGACACCCATTATGTGGTGCTCAGCTACTGCCTGGAGCTGGCCGAGGGCCAAGTCCTGCAGCCGCCGACGGCGCAACACCAGCAGTACCGATGGTGGTCCCAGGACGAACTGCGCATCAGCCCGCGGGTGCATGAACACACCCGCGCCTACTTCTGACTCTGTGTTTCCCGAGGATGTCCTGATGTTATTACCCGTGATCATGGCAGGCGGTTCGGGTTCGCGCCTGTGGCCGCTTTCTCGCCAGTTGAACCCCAAGCAGTTCCTGCGCCTGACCGATGCGCACCTGTCGATGCTGCAGCAGACCATCACCCGCCTGAGCGGGGCAAACGTGGCGTTGCCGCAGCTGATCTGCAATGAACAGCACCGTTTCCTGGTGGCCGAGCAATTGCGTCATCTAGGCATGGAGCAAGCCAGCATCCTGTTGGAACCGGTGGGGCGCAACACCGCGCCGGCCATTGCGTTGGCGGCATGCAAGGCGCTTGCCGAACAGCGGGACCCGATCCTGCTGGTGTTGGCGGCGGACCACCTGATCGACGACATCCCGGCCTTTCACGCCAGCCTGGAAGTGGCGCTGGCGTTCGCCCGGGACGGCAAGCTGGTGACGTTCGGCATCACCCCCACCAGCGCACACACCGGCTACGGCTACATCGAGCAGGGCGCGGCGGCGGGTGAGGGAGGTTACCGGGTCAAGCGCTTCGTCGAGAAGCCGGACGCCGCCACCGCTGCGGCGTATGTGGCCAGCGGTGCGCATTACTGGAACAGCGGTATGTTCATGTTCCGCGCCAGCCGTTACCTGCAAGAGCTGGAGCGTTTCCAGCCGGCGATTCTCGAAGCCTGCCGCGTGGCGCTGGAAGGCGGCAGCCAGGATCAGCCGTTTACCCGCGTGCACGCCGCAACATTTGCCGCGTGCCCGGATGACTCCATTGACTACGCCGTGATGGAAAAAACCGACGACGCGGTGATGGTGCCGCTGAAGGCCGGTTGGAGTGATATCGGCTCCTGGTCGGCGCTGTGGGAGGCCAGTGACAAGGACCCCAGCGGCAACGTGATACGCGGCGATGGGCTGGCCCTGGACACCCGCGACACCTACGTACACGCCGACAGTCGGCTGGTGGCTACGGTGGGCGTGCGAGACCTGATCATCGTCGAAACCAAGGACGCGGTGCTGGTGGCGCACAAGGACCAGGTGCAGCAGGTCAAGGCCATTGTCGACCAGCTCAAGCAGGCCGGGCGTCAGGAGCATCTCAACCACCGCGAAGTATATCGGCCGTGGGGCATGTACGACTCGGTGGACAATGGCCCGCGTTATCAGGTTAAGCGCATCACCGTGAAGCCGGGGGCCAAGCTGTCGGTGCAGATGCATCACCACCGCGCCGAACACTGGATCGTGGTCAGTGGCACGGCCAAGGTGACCAATGGCGAACAGACCTACCTGGTGGCGGAAAACCAGTCGACCTATATCCCCATCGGCCAAGTGCACGCGTTGGAAAATCCGGGGGTGATCCCGTTGGAGCTGATCGAGGTGCAGTCGGGTTCTTACTTGGGCGAGGACGATATTGTGCGGATTGAAGACAAGTACGGCAGGGTGTGAAGTTTTCTGACAATTAATAACGTTTTAAATAACTTCACGGGGCTCAATGCATTGAGCGCCGGGGGCTTCGTCGGGAAAACGTTATTTTCAACTAGGCGGGTTAAAAGTTATCAGTCTGGCGTGCTGTTTAGTTGGATGGCACTATCGGTTTGCCTGCTCACTGATGATAAGGAGTCTGAGATGAGAATATCACTGGCTATTATAGCGCTCAGTGTCTTGAGTACTTCGGCGATGGCCGCCGAGACGCCGTTGGGGCTGGATACCGCAGTGGTCGGGAGCGTGACGGTGGGGCAAACGCTGTTGGTTGGCGCTGCCCTCGTGGCGGGAGTTGCGGCCGCTTCAAACAGCGGCGGCAGCTCCAATGGTGGCACCACCACAGGTACCACCGGCACCACTGGCACTACGGGTACCAGCAACTAGTTACACACCTTCCGCTTTTAAGACCGCTTGGATTCCCCGCCCAAGTGGTCTTTTTTTCTTGTCGTTTATCGCGAGTGTTCCAACACTATGATGCGTATTTTTTCTATGGCTGTCGTGGCCGTCGCCGTGTTGCAAGGCTGCATGTTTGCACCGGGTCAATATATGGACACCGCCGCCCTGACTGAAGAGGGTGGGGCTGGAAACAGTCGCGTGGAGTTAATTCCAATTACCCCGAAGTTGTTGGCGATGGACGCCGCCACTCAAGTGCCTTACTCCATCCCGGCAGAACTCCTGAGTTATAAGCCCGGCCCGTATTTGATCGGCGCCAATGATGCGCTGTATATCACGGTGTGGGATCACCCGGAGCTCACCGCGCCGTCCGGCCCGCAACAGCAGATCGATGCCAACGGCCGGCTGGTCAGCCCAGAGGGCAACCTGTTCTATCCCTATGTGGGTGAGGTGGTTGCCAAGGGCCGCAGCATTGAAGCGCTGCGCAGCGAGATCACCGACAAGCTGCGTCAGTACATTGACAGCCCTCAGGTGGATGTCAGCGTATTGCGTTTTGCCAGCCAGAAAGTGGTGATCAGCGGTGCGGTGGTCAAGGCCGGCCCGGTGCCGATCACTACCATCGCCATGAATGTCAGCGAAGCCCTGGGCCTAGCCGGTATCGATCCGATCAATGCCGACCTGTCGAACCTCACGCTTACCCGTGGCGGCAAGCGCTACAGCCTGGACCTGGACACGCTTAACCTCGACGCGTCGCGCTTGAGCGAGGTTTACCTCAAGGACGGTGACCAGTTGTACCTGGCCTACAACGACCGCAAGCGCATCTACGTGATGGGCGAAGTCATGCAACCCCGTGCGCTGAGTTTCAAGACCCGCAGCATGAACCTCTCCGACGTGCTGGGTTCGGTGGGCGGGGTCAACCAGAACACCTCCAATGCAGACGCCATCTACGTGATTCGCGGCGCACAGCACATCGATGTGGCGCCGGCCCAGGTGTTCCAGCTGGAAGCCGCATCGCCTGCGGCCATGGCCCTGGCCACGCGTTTTGACGTGCAGCCGCAGGATGTGGTGTTTGTCGGCCCCGCGAATATCACGCGCTGGAACCGTTTTATCAGCCAACTGGTGCCGTCCGCTTCAATCATCGGCATTGGTGCGTCCACCCAGAACAACCTGAGCGAAGCCAGCAGCCGATAGGGTGGAACCTGCGTGAACAGTCTGAAAATCGCTTCCTGTGTGGGCGTGGCATGGATGTTGGCTGGCTGTAATCCATTGATGAATGCCTCCCTCGATACCTTCAAGGCGGCTGTGGTCGGGCCGGCGCCGCTGGTGCTGACCCAGGCCCAGGTGGACGCGGTGCCGTTCCCCCAGATCAAGGTCGGCACGGTGTCCGGCGAAGGGGTGATGGCGCTGATTCGCCAGCGTGGCGACCTGCAATTCTGGGTCGCTTCCGGCAAGCAGGTGCTGCTGCTGCGCGACGGGCTGGTGGTGCGCACAGTGGGTCTGGGGGCTGACCTGGATGGCACGCGCTGGCAGGGCCGGTCGCCGTTCCAGCAGGGGCTGCACCGTGTACCGGATGGCTATCGCAGTACGCGGCAGACCGACGTGGTGGACGGCTATCGTCTCGGCGTCACGGTCCACAGCCGCATGACGCGCAAGGGCATGGAGACACTCGATATTCTCGATAAACCCTATGCCTTGCTGCGGGTGGACGAAGACATCGAGGCGGCCGATTTTCATGCGCGCAACCGCTATTGGGTCGACCCTGAAGACGGTTTTATCGTGCACAGCGAACAGCACCTCACACCCAGCCTGACCCTGACCATCACCCAGGTGCAACCTACCCGCAAGGATGCCCCATGACTGTTCGACGACTCAGCGCGCTGATGCTGTTGTGCTGCTGCGCGAGTGTCTGCCAGGCGGCGATCAAGGTCAGTGGCGAGGTCCGCAATCCGGGGCCAATCCCGTTCACGCCCGAGGCTCGCTTGCTGGATGTGATCACCGCGTCGCAACCGGATGCCCAGGGTTACTGGCTGGGCGCAGCCTGGTTGCGCCACCCTTTGCTGGAGCAACAGACACGGCTCAAGGCCGGGGTGTTGTTTGACCTGGACACCCTGCATCGGGCCGCACTGGCCGCCGGGCGCGAAGGGCGGGCACGTGCCGCGGCTCAGCTTTATCAACAGGTGCAGGCGTTACCGGTAACCGGCCGGCAGGTGGCGATGCTCGACCCGGTGGCGGTGGAGGTGGGTTTTGCGCCCAACCCGTTGGCCAGCGATGGCGACCGCCTGATCTACCCGCCCAGGCCCGATGACGTGCGTGTGCTCGGCGCCGTCGCGACGGCATGCCGCCTGGTGTTCCAGCCGATGCAGCCGGCACGCGATTACCTCCACGGTTGCCCGCCATCGGCGCAGGCCGACGCCGACTACCTGTGGCTGATCCAGCCCGATGGCCACGTCACGCGCTTGGGCATCGCCCCCTGGAACCGAGAGGAGGGTGTCCCACCCGCACCCGGCAGCACGCTGCTGGTGCCGATCCGCAGTGACGACCTGGACCCGCCCACCCCTGAACTCAATCAGCAATTGGCTGAGTTTCTTGCCACCCAACCCCTGGCTGAGGTCACGCCTTGAAATTATGTATTGCGGCCGTGCTGCTGGTGCCGTGTGGCGTCGTGCATGGCGATCCTCGTTACACCCAAAGCGATTTCGGCGGTGTCGGGCTGCTGCAGACACCCACCGCCCGCATGGCGCCCACCGGCGAGCTAAGCGTCAACGCCAACCGCACCGAACCCTACAGCCGCTACAGTTTTTCGGCGCAGCCGCTGGACTGGCTTGAGGGCACCTTTCGCTACACCGCGATCACCAATCGGCCCTATGGCGCCGAGTCGTTCAGCGGTGGCCAGAGCTACAAGGACAAGGCCGTCGACGCCAAAATGCGCCTGCATCAGGAAAGTCACTGGCTGCCTGAGGTGGCGCTGGGCTTCATGGACCTGGGCGGTACCGGGCTGTTTTCCAGCGAGTACCTGGTGGCCAACAAACGCTATGGTGATATGGATTTCAGTGCCGGCATCGCCTGGGGTTACCTGGGCAGTCGTGGCGACTTCGGCAACCCGCTGGGCGTGCTGGATGATCGCTTCAACGAACGGCCTGCCGCCGAAGGCTCCGGCAGTTTTTCCAACGGCTACTTTCATGGGCGTCCCGCGCTGTTCGGCGGCATCGCCTACCAGACACCCTGGGCGCCGTTGAGCCTCAAGCTGGAGTATGACGGCAATGACTACCAGAGCGAGCCCCGTGACAACCCGCTGCGCCAGGACTCGCCGATCAACCTGGGCCTGGTCTACAAACTGGCCGACTCGGTCGATCTGAGTGCAGCCTGGGAGCGCGGCAACACCGCCATGTTCGGCATCACCCTGCACACCAATTTCGTCAGCCGCAAAGCGCCGGCGAAAACCTACGACCCGCCGGCGCCCAAGCTGCCAGCGCAGGCCCCGACCACGCCGATGGACCAGGTGGACTGGGCCGAGGTCTCCAGGCGCCTGCACGATAACGCCGGCTACACCGTGCAACGTATTGCCCAGCGCGGGCCGGAACTGTTGGTGTACGGCGAACAGCAGCGCTACTTCTACAGCGCCAAGGCGGTGGGCCGTGCCAGTCGGATCCTGGATAACAGTGTGAATGACCAGATCGATTGGTTCACCCTGGTCAGCGAGCGCTACGCACTGCCGATTGAAGAGACCAGCGTGCCACGCGAGACGTTTCGCGAGGTGGTCAACCACCGTGCGGACGTGCAGGACCTGCATCGCCAAGTGGAGGTCAATCGTGCCAGTCACCGCACACAGACGGTGCTCTATACCCGGCCGCCCACGCCCTTGACCTATGGCGTGGGCCTTGGCTACAAGCAGAACGTCGGTGGGCCGGACGGTTTGCTCTATCAGGTTTCCGCCGACCTCGACGCCGAGTACCGTTTCACCCGCAACACCTGGTGGAGCGGCCTGCTCAGCGTCAACCTGCTGAACAACTACGACGGGTTTACCTACGACGCACCCAGCGGCTTACCGCGCGTGCGTACTGACCTGCGCCAGTACATGACTGCGTCGGATGTGACCCTGCCGACCTTCCAGCTCAATCATGCGGTGCAACTGGACCAGGACCTGTACGGCATGGTCTATGGGGGGTTGCTTGAGTCGATGTATGCCGGTGTCGGCAGCGAAGTCCTGTATCGCCCGATGGGCCAACGCTGGGCGTTGGGTGCCGACCTGAATTACGTGCGCCAACGCGGTTTCGAGCAGGACTTCAGCTTGCGCGATTACCGGACCGTCACCGGGCATGTCACCGGCTATACCGCATTGCCATTCAACGTGCAGGGCGCCTTGAGCGTCGGCCGTTACCTGGCCAGGGACTGGGGCGCGACCCTGGACCTGTCGCGGGAATTCAACAACGGCGTGCGCATTGGCGCGTGGATCACCCGCACCACCGCATCCACCGAACAGTACGGCGAAGGCAGTTTCGACAAAGGCCTGTACCTGTCCATTCCGTTCGATGAGTTGATGAGCCTGTCGACCCTGCGTCGCGCCAATCTGGTGTGGGCGCCGCTGACCCGTGACGGTGGGGCGCGCTTGAATCGTGCCTATTCGCTGCATTCGATGACCGATGGGCGCGACAGTGATCTGCTCTACAAGAACATCGACAAGATCACCGAATAGGCCGTGGATCAACAATGTGGAGGGGGCTTGGGCCCCTTCCACAGTTGAACCGTGTTATCAGTAAATATCCTTGGACAGCAAGGTAAACGGCGTCTTCAGCAGGATTTTGATGTCCAGCCACAGCGACCAGGTGTTGATGTAACGCAGATCGATGTCGACGCGTTGTTGCATCTTCTCCAGGGTTTCGGTTTCGCCCCGGCAGCCGTTGACCTGCGCCAGCCCGGTGATACCAGGCTTGATCCGATGGCGGGCCATGTAGGCGCGGATTTTCCCCGTGTAGTAGTCGTTGTGCGCGATGGCGTGGGGGCGGGGGCCGACCAGTGCCATATGCCCTTGCAGCACATTGAACAACTGCGGCAGTTCATCGATGGAGGTGCGCCGGATGAACCGACCCACTGGCGTGATACGCGAATCGTTGCGGCTGGCCTGGCGCACCTCGTGATCGTCATGCACGCGCATCGAACGGAATTTCCAGACCTTGATCACCTCGCCATTCCAGCCGTGGCGGTCCTGCTTGAAGATCACCGGGCCTGGGGAGGTGAGCTTGATCAGCAGGGCGAACAGCAACAGCAACGGGCTCAGGAGGATGATCGCCAGCAGGGCCAGGCTCTTGTCCAGCAACGATTTGCTCAGGGCAGCGGTGGGGCGGCTGGTCAAAGGGCTTTCATTGAGGAAGATCGCCGGCAACCCATCCACTTCGGCCACACAGTGGTTGAGCAGCAGCATGTTGTTGAGGTCCGGCACCCAGATCACATCCACGCTGATGTCGAGCAGATTGAGGTACAGCGCCTCGATGTGGGTGGCCTCCTGCAGTGAATGGGTGATGTAGAGCCGGCGAATGCCGTGCTGGCGGATCAGTTGGGGCAGGAGCGGCAGTTCGCCGAGGATCTGCAGTTGTGCATCCTCGCTCGCCTCGGCGCGGCTGCCAACCAACCCCACCAGCGGCGAGCGCTTTTGCCGAGAGAGGGTCCTGGCCAGGTCGACGGCCAGTTTGCCTGTGCCCACAATCAATGACTTATGCCGTTCGTGAAGTTGGCGATGGTAATACCGGGACAGGCTGTGCAACGGGATATAACACAGTGCCAATAACGGATAACTGACCGCCGCCCACAGCAACAGCGTTTCCAGGGGGAACATCGCACTGGCGTTACAAGCCACACCGACAACCAACAGTATGCCCACGGTCAGCAGCCAGCCCATGAACAGTCTTCCCAGGCCTACGCCATACGCATCCTTTTTGCTGTAGACATCGCACACGCTATACGCGGGAAGAGAGGCAAGTATGGTAAAAGCGGCCAACACTCGATAGTTGTACTCAAGTTGTCCAGTCTTGAAAAACACCAACATAAATAACAGCGTAACGACCAGACCCGACGCCAGCGTCCACTGGCCCCAAAACGTCAAACCCTTGGGGGCCAGGTTGCGATGCATTCTAGTGTTATTCAGCATGGTTCTGCTCCCGGGGGTAACAACAGGTGGTGGCAGGGTTTAATCAAGTTGCGCACTCACCGCACTAAATTAACGGGCACGCGCGAGCACGTACCGGTCGATAGTAATAAACGGCAGAGGGCATTGGCTGACGACTTATAACAAGGTCAGGTGGGGGTATTAAAGTGGGTGTTATAAAAGGGCAGGTAGAAGAGTGTGGTAATAGGCAGGGTGATGCATAACGTCTGACGTTATTATTTTTTATCGACGCGAAGGGTGCTGTTCAAGCGGCTTTTTTATTTTTTGTGTAAGGCAATAACCACGGTTTCTGACCGCGCGAAACAGACGTTCACCGTCGTTGGCCCGCTTGAACTTTTCCTGCAAGCGGCTGAGGCACATCTCCAGGCCACGGTACTGTTCCGGCTCGCGCCCGATATTGCGGATCAACTCTTCTTTGCTGACCACGCGCTCTTCATGGTGCAGCATCTTTTTGATCAGGGCTGACTCAATGGTGGTCAGTGCGATGCGCAGGCCGCCTTTGACCAGTATCCGGTCGTGTTGGGTGAGCAGCCAGAAGTCCTGGGGGTACACCTGGGTTCGGTCGGCGCCACTCTGTTGATGCGGCGCGTTGTCGGGGGCTTTGGCAGCGAGTGTTCTTGATTCTGGCCGCGCCGCGTTGAAGGGTTGCGAAGGCAGGGTAAGGGGCTGCGTGGGTACAGCGTTTAAGTCATAGCGGAACGCCTCTGCATTGGGTGTGAAGTCTTGCAGCGCGATGGCCGGAAGCGTTGGGCTGAACGCGTATTTCTTTAAAGAGCTCATAGTGTCCACCGAGATCAGGAAGATGCAGGATTTTATAAGCGGTCAGCAGGGGAGTAATAACCGCCCTGAAAATATTCGAACGGCAAGTTCTTAGCCATCATTGCGCTGTCGGCAAACTCGACATGGTCGGCAATGAAGCAGGCTTTGGCGGCGTTTATCAGCTCTAGCATGCGGTCGTAGAGCCGATCGAACAGGTCGGAGCGCGTGTTTAAACTCAGCCGGAGGGCGGCGTCCGGAAACGGCATCTTTATATAGTCGTAGAGTTTCAGGTCGATCAGCAGGTCGGCATGTTTTGTATCCAGTGTGTAGTTGTTGTAGGCCAGCTTGATACTGCGTTGGTCTTTGAGTCTATACAGTTGGCGGACCATTGCGCGGCGCTCTACGGGGCCGGGCAATGTGTCCAGTGGGTTGTCAATACTGAGCGTGAGGTATTGCGTGTGTTTTTCCAAGGCCAGGGCGACCTGAGTCAACTGCGTGAAGATGTCTTCATTCATCAAGGCCGATTGATCCAGGCGCAGGAATAGGTGGCCGGCGGCCTGCAGCGGAGGGTGACGTGGGGTGATGTGCTGTAGGGCCGCGCGGTAGGCGACTTCACGTGGTTCCCGATTGCCGGGGCACAGCACACTGACTTCACTGCCCCACAATGCATGGCTGCGCGAGACAATTGCCTGCCTGGCCAACTGCACAGTCGCCGCTTCTGCCGCTGGTCGTTTCTCGCTGTTCACGGCGCTACCTCTCCTTGGTGGGTTGGAAATGGCTGGCGCAAATAAGGCCGCGGCTGAGTTTGTAGCCGTAGCCGCGAATGTTTTGAATAATGTTTTCACCGTAGTGCGCTTTGATTTTACCGCGCAGGCGACTGATGGATTTTTCCAAGGCCCTGGAGTCGTAATACTTGGTATTAAGCCCCATGACGCCAGCGATCTCATTGTGACTAAGGAGTCGGCTGTGAATAAGGGCTTCCAATACTTTCATTTCGATAAAGGATATTTCCAGTTTTTTCCCGTCACCATAGATACACATGCGGTCTTGGTCGAGTACCAGCCCGCACTGGTTCAGCCGAGCGCTCTCGCTGAGAAATGCATCGAACAGGCTCAACTTTTTTTCCGGGGAAGTTTCTACCACCTTGATGCAGTAGTCTGCACCGGCCAGATAGTATTTTGTTTTGCTGAGGGTGGACGCAAAGGTCACCACCACAAATATGGTGCAGCCTGGGTTTTCGGTTCTGGTTTTTCTGATGATGTCCAGAATTTGATTGCTGGCGGAGGGTGTATCAATTTCTATAATGATGGCACGGTAGTGCGCGTGAATTTCCTGATTGTCGGTTAGTTGCCC
This sequence comes from Pseudomonas sp. 2822-17, assembly GCF_002742485.1. Classification (NCBI taxonomy): domain Bacteria; kingdom Pseudomonadati; phylum Pseudomonadota; class Gammaproteobacteria; order Pseudomonadales; family Pseudomonadaceae; genus Pseudomonas; species Pseudomonas sp. 2822-17. Next base: position 8,792 of record NZ_LJRZ01000760.1, on the reverse strand, counting down.
GTAGCTGCGTGTATCGACTTTTAAATCATTCGGTACAGTGCGAACTATCAGTTCCCGAAAGTCCTCCGACTTCGATGGAGTCCGTGCAATAGCGAGGACATTGGAAAAATGCATTACCCTACTCCCTTTTGCGGCATGCAAGGCCGTCAGTTCAATCGCTGCTAGCATCTAGATACTAATCGAATTGATTACGGCCAAGCGTGACAAATTTTAACATTCGTCACGTTATTTTTGAGGTCGGGGCGGGGAAGTTAGGGACTTTTGCAAGGGGCTTTACGCGAACTTACACATAGGCTAGTGCATATTCTTAAAGCTCGGTAAGTATTTTAGCTCCAACGGTTTTTCGCTGGGCGGGGTTGAAAGTGCAGGCGAAAAAAAACCGGCTGATCAGGCCGGTTTGGGGTGCCCCTCGAACAGAGAGGGTTATACGTGGTTTTCCATCAGGCGGTCCGAACCACCTTCAGCCACACGGTTTTCCATCAGGCGATCCGAACCACCTTCAGCGACACGGTTTTCCATCAGACGGTCCGAACCACCTTCAGCCACACGGTTTTCCATCAGGCGATCCGAACCGCCTTCGGCAACACGGCGTTCCAACAGACGGTCCGAACCGCCTTCAGCCACACGGTTTTCCATCAAGCGATCCGAACCGCCTTCAGCAACAACAGGGTGGGCAAATGCGTTTGCAGCGAGTACCGAGAAAGCGAGGCTAAGCAAGATTTGGCGTTTCATGAGGGTGTGCTCCGAGTGTTTAAGTTTGGGTGTTGCCTGGTATGGGTTTGATGTTACGCGTTGCATTTTTTTAGAGAACTTCATTGCGCTGATGGTGACTATCGATGCCAGCGATGGTCCGTTTCGAAGGGCCATCGCCAGGCCCGTCAAGGCATCTGCGGCAGTTCCTGGGGGCGCAAGTCGAATACCAGCACTTCGGCATCCTGGCCTTGGCTGACGTGAATATGCTGCTCGTCACGCACTCGGGCACCGTCGCCTTCCTGCAAGCGCTGGCCGTTGATCTCCACGCTGCCCCGGGCCACGTGGATGTACAAGTGGCGATCCGGCGGCAGGTCGAGGGTTGCGGCTTCGGTACCGTTGAACAGACCTGCGTAAACCCTGGCGTCTTGGCGCACGGTCAGCGAACCGTCGCTGCCGTCCGGCGAGATGATCAACTGCAGGCGCCCGCGTTTCTGTGCCTCGCTGAAGTGCTCTTGTTGATAGCGCGGTTCGGCGCCGGCCACGGCGGGCACGATCCAGATTTGCAGGAAGTGCACACCACGGCTTTGGCTGTGGTTGAACTCGCTGTGGGCCACGCCGCTGCCGGCACTCATCAGTTGCACGTCGCCAGGGCGGATCACCGAGCCGGTGCCCAGGGTGTCCTTGTGTTCCAGGGCGCCTTCGAGCACATAAGAGAAAATTTCCATGTCGCGGTGTGGGTGCTGGCCGAAACCTTTGCCTGCGGCGACGCGGTCATCGTTGATCACCAACAGGTCGGAAAAACCCTGCTCGTTGGGGTTCCAGTAGTTGGCGAACGAGAAGGTGTGGAACGACTTCAACCAACCGTGATTGGCGGCGCCGCGTTCGGAAGCTTTGCGTAGGGTCAGCATGGTGATGTCCTCAAGTGGGCGCTGGCTGCGAGATGCAGGGCGCTTGCGTTGAGAAGAAGGTTACTGGTTACTGAAATATTCATTAAGAAGCTGAAATCTGAATAACTGTCTCTCTTAGATTGACAGTCAAAGGCATGCCATAATGCCTCCCGCTTTCTTCCCCTCGATGGATCCTTCTTGTATGAAAACCGTGGCCATGGCGCTGTTCCCGGACTTCCTCCTGCTCGACATGGCCGGGCCGCTCGAAGTGTTTTCCATCGCCAACCGCTACCTGCCGGCGGCGGCGCATTATCAGATCCTTACCATCGGCACCGAACCCGGCCCGTTGCGTGCATCCAATGGCGTGGTGGTGCAGACCGACCTGTTGCTGGAACACGCAAACGGCGCCTATGACCTCTTGCTGGTGCCCGGCGGCCCCGGTGCCTATAACGAATGCCATCCGGCGCTGCTGCCCTGGCTCAAGACGGCGGCGCCCCGGGCGCGGCGCTTCGGCTCGATCTGCACTGGCGCCTTTGTGCTGGGCCACGCCGGGTTGCTGGACGAGCACCGCGTGACCACCCACTGGCACTACACCGAGCGACTGATCAAAGCGTTCCCCAAGGCCATCGTCGAGACCGACCGCATCTACCTGCAGGACGGGCGGTTGATTACCTCGGGCGGGGTCACGGCCGGTATCGACCTGGCGCTGTCCATCGTTGCCCAGGACCATGGCAAGCAGGTGGCCGTGGAGGTGGCCAAGGTGCTGCTGGTGGTGATGAAACGCCAGGGCGGCCAGGCGCAGTTCAGTCCGATGACGGCCGCCGTGGCGCCTCAGGAAACTGCGATCACCCGCGTGCAGAACCACGTGCTTGCACACTTGGAACAGCCGTTCACCATCGAGTCCATGGCCGCGTTGGCCGGCATGAGTGCGCGCCACTTTGCCCGGCTGTTTGCCAAGGACGTGCAGATGACGCCCATGGCCTTCCTGCAAGGGGCGCGCATCGACCGTGCCCGGCAATTGCTGGAAACCACCGACCTGCCGCTCAAGACTGTGGCGTTCCACGCAGGCTTCGGCAGCGTGCGGCACATGCGCTTTTTATTCAGTGAAAAACTCGGCCTCAACCCTACCCAATACCGACAGCAGTTCAGTTAACGACAGGATGTCCGTCTCGCACACCCGATTGTCCGTATCGCTCCCTGTGCCAGCATTGTCCTGTCATGGGTAGCTGGCAAGAATAGCGTCGAGCCCACGGAAAAGGATGCGCGAACGCCCAAGGCCGGGTGTTTCAGCGCGATTGCAGACATGAACGACCCTCAGGCGATGGACGCGGATAGCACGGTGCGCTTCGGTGCCTATGCCTTTCACCGGCAGCAGCGGCTGGTGAGCAAGGCGGGTTGGCCGGTGCCGTTGGGCGGGCGTGCGCTGGATATCCTCGCGGTGCTGCTGGAGGCGCCTGGGCAGTTTGTCAGCAAGGCCATTCTGATCGAGCGGGTCTGGCCGCACAGCGTGGTGGAAGAGAACAATCTGCGGGTACACATCGCCGCGCTGCGCCGTGCCCTCGACGGGCAACGCTTCGTCCTCAATGACCCCCAGCGCGGCTATTGCTTTGCCGCGCCCGTGCAGGGTGTGGCTGCGGCGGTGCTGCCCCGGCACAACCTGGCTGCGCGGCTCAGCCCGGTGATGGGGCGGGATGAACTGCTGGGGGGGCTGGTGCGGCGTTTGTCCGGACAGCGCCTGATGACCCTCACCGGGTGCGCCGGCGTGGGCAAAAGTACCTTGGCCCTGGCCCTGGCCGAGCGTGTATTGCCGCGCTACCGCGACGGGGTGTGGTGGATCGACCTGGCCACCGTCGAGTCGCCGTTGATGATGCTGCGCCACCTGGCCACGGCATTGCACCTGGAACCCAGCGGCAGCGCCACTGAGCTGTGCCGCCAACTGGTTTCCCGGCAATTGCTGCTGGTACTCGATGGCGCCGACCTGCTGCTTGGCGCCTGTCGACATCTGCTGCGTGTGCTGCACGAAAACGCGCCCCAGGTCAGCGTGCTGGTCAGCAGTCGTGAAGTCTTGAAGGCCCCCGGCGAATGGGTGCAGCGTGTGCCTCAACTGGGTGTGCCGGCCCCGTCGGCACTGGGCAGTGTCGAGCAGGCAATGGCGTTTCCCGCTGTGCAACTGTTCGTCGCGCGGGCGTGCGCCGGTCAACAGGGCTTTGTATTGCGAGACCCTGACCTGGCTCCGTTGCGGGATATCTGCCGGCGCCTCGACGGTATTCCCCTGGCCCTAGAACTGGCCGCTGCCCAAGTGGATGCCCTAGGTGTGCGCGGTGTGCAGATGCAAGTGTGCCGGGGCTTGCAGGTCCTCACGCGGGGCCGTCGCACGGCGGTGGAGCGCCACCAATCCCTGAGCGCCGCGCTGGATTGGACCTACCAGCGCCTCTGCCTGCCGGAACGCTGGCTGTTTCTGCAAATGAGCCTGTTCAAGATGGCGGTGACCTTACCCACCTTGAGTGAGCTGGTGGCCGGCACAGAACTGGAGCATGCCGACCTGACTTACTTGCTGACGCGGCTGGTCGACACCTCGCTGCTGAACCTTGAACCCGGTCCCGGATACCCGCGCTATCGCCTGCTCAACAGTGTGCGCAGTTATGCCTTGGCACTCCTGCGCGACCCGCAGCAGGTGGCGCGTTTGCAACAGGCTTATGGGCATTACCTGGGGCCGTTTTCAGGCCGGCCGTTTGTCTTGCAACTCGTCGAGCAGGCGGCGTACGCGGATTAGATCCTGGGTAGCGAAGCCCTCGGTAAACCGCGCATAGACGCCACCCAGCAGGTCGCGGGCGGCCTGCACACGGCCTTGGGTGCGCCACAGCCGCGCCAGGCTGTCCGCGCACCGCAATTCCCAAGCAAGCGCGCCTTGCTGGTGCGCCAGGCCCAGGGCTTCAAGCAGCAAGGTTTCGGCTGCCTGTGCATCGGCCATGTGCTGGGCGCGCACGCGCAGAATCTCCGGGGTGCACCAGCCGGCCGCACCGCTTCTGGCGCGCTCGAACAGAGTGTCATTCACCGCGATGGCATTGAAGGTCACCAGGATGTCCTCGACCAACCCCAGCCCCTGCACTTCGGCAATCTGCATCGTGCCCTCGTAGCACTGCGCCCAGGCGTGGAACAACGGCACCGAGTGTTTTTGCGCCTGCTGCAACAGCAGGTCCAGCTGATCGCGGGCCACAACGGTGTCGCCGTTGTACTGGGCGATCACCACGCCGGCCAGGGCCAGGGTGTAGCAGATCGACGTGCCGTGGTTGATCTGCAACGCCAGCGCCAGTGCCTGGCTTGCGGTGCGCCATGCCTGTTCGGGAAAACCACGCAGCCACAGGATACGCGCGAGGATGGTCAGCGACGCCACGCTCTGGTCGTACTGCACGCCAAAACCATGGGTAAACCGATTGAGATGGCCGCTCTGGGCCATGCGCTGGATCACCTGCTCGGCATTGTGCTGCGCCATTGCCTGGTGGCCGGCGAAGTGCTGCGCCAGCACTCTCAGGCGCTGGGCGCTGAGGTCCAGCAGCGGTGCGGCGTGTGGCCCCAATTGATCGAAATGCAGGCTTTGCTTCAAGGCCTCGCGGTAATTGCCGCCGCACAGGCTGACCGCCATTTGCCCTGACACCGCACGCAATTGGCCAGTCAGGTTTTTGTCCGCTTCAGCCAGGCGCCGTGCACAGGCAAAGGCTTCGATCGTCTGCGACGTCCCCCCTTGGGCATGATAGGAAAAACTGCCGAAAGCCAGCTGCAACGCCATGTGCAAGCGCTGGCTCGGCGCACTCGATTGCGCCAGCCGCGCCAGGGCTTTGCCCACGTAAGGCCATGCTCGCGCAGCAGCGACAGCTCCTGCCACAACGGCATGGCGCTGACCGTGAGACGAATGCCCAGCAAGTGCACGCCCTGGTCGCCCAGGCCCCAATCGAGGGCGGCACGGATGTCTTCGCGCAGCGGGGCATAGCGGTCGATCCACGACTGGGTCGCGATCAGCTCCCAATCGTCCTGCGCCTGGTCCATCAACGCCAGGCAGCGGTTGGCGTGGCGTTCACGGGTGGCGTCGAGCTCGTTGGCGACACTGAGTTTTTCCAGGGCGTAGGTGCGGGTGATATCCAGCAGACGGTAGACCATCTCTTCATCGCCGGGCTCTACATTGAGCAAGGATTTGGCGACCAGTTGAGTGATCGAACCGAGCACTTCGGCCGGTGCGATCTGCTCCCCGGCAATCACCGCCGCCGCGCTGGCCAGGCTGAAACCGCCCCGGAACACCGCGAGACGGCGCAGGCAGATTTGCTCGCACGCCGTGAGCAGGTCGAAGCTCCAATCCAGGGTCGCGCGCAAGGTTTGATGCCGGGGCAGTGCGCTGCGCCGGCCACGGGTGAGCAGGCGAAAATTGTCCTCCATCTGCACCAGCAACCCCGGCAGGCCGAAGCGCTCGATCTGCGCTGCCACTAATTCAATCGCCAGGGGAATGCCGTCCAGGCGCTGGCAGATATCAATCGCCAGAGGCAGTTCTGCTTCGCTGAGTGCGAAGCTGTCCTGATGGGACATGGCGCGCTCGATCAGCAATTGCAGGGCCGGATAGCCCAATGCCTGGGCGCGGTTGCCAGTGGCGGGCGGGCAGGCCAGGGGTTGCAGGCGTTGCACCGACTCGCCTTCGGCGCGCAAGGCTTCGCGGCTGGTGGCCAGGATGTGCAGTTTGGGCGCGTGGCGCAGCAGGGTTTCGCTGATCAGCGCGATGTCGTCCAGCAGGTGCTCGCAGTTGTCGATCACCAGCAGCACTTGGTGCTCTTGCAGGCGGCGCGCGAAGGTGGCCAACGGTTCGTGCTCGGTATGGGTCACGTCGAGCAGGGCGGCGAGGTTGGGCAGGATCATCGACGGCGCGCTGAGGGGCGCCAGGTCCAGCAGCCGGATACCGTCGCGGTAATGCCCGATCAACAATTCCGCCACGCGCAACGCCACGGTGGTCTTGCCGATGCCGCCAGCGCCGGTCAGGGTGATAAAACGTTGCTCGGGCAAATGCTGCACCAACGTGTCGATCAGCGCCTGGCGGCCGAGCATGCGGGTGCGGCGCAGCGGCAGGTTATGGCAGGGGCGTTGGGGCGCGCCTTCGGTGGGTAGGCTCATTGGCTCGATGCTCAGTGGCGCGACAAAACTGTAGCCACGCTGGGCCACCGTGACGATATAGCGCTGCCCGGCCTGGCCATCGCCCAGCGCCTTGCGCAACGCCGCCATATGCACCCGCAGGTTGCCGTCTTCCACCACGCTTTTGGGCCAGACCCGGGCAATCAGTTCCTGTTTGCTCACCACATTGCCGGCCTGCTCCAACAGAATCAGCAGGATATCCACGGCCCGCCGCCCCAGGCGCAACGGGCGACCGGCCTCCAGCACCAGGCGCTGGCGCGGGTGGATACGGTAGGGCCCGAAGTGCACGGCCTGATCGCGTGGGTCACTCATGGGTGGCCATGCTCTGGAGAAAGTAAGCGGCCAGCATATTCCAGGTGCGTGCAGACCACTAGGCAGCGATCTCTTGAGGCTTGTGACGCAGTTGGTGGTTTCGCCAGGTCATCGGGTTGACGCCTACGCTGCGAGTGAACATGTGGCAGAAATGCGCCTGGTCGCAGAACCCGCATTCCAGGCTGATCTGGGTCAGGCTCAGGGACGATTGCGTGATTAATTCCTTGGCCCGCTGGATGCGTTGCAGGCGTATCCATTCCTGGGGCGACAGCCCGGTGGTGCACTTGAATGCACGGGAAAAATGGCTGCGCGACAACGCGCAGGCCTGGGCCAGGTCGGCAATCGCCAGGCTTTCGCCGAGGTTGGCGAGGATCAATTGCTTGGCGATACGCTCGCGCCGGGGGCATAGGCCGCCGGTAGCGGATAAGCGAGGAGCGCAGTGCTCGGTTCGGGCCATGACGAATATCCGCAGTCGATGGGAGCGTTCCCGGTGAATGGGTGCAGTGTAGATGGCGTCAATCTTGTTGCCGGACCGTCTGGCTGACGAGTTAATCGTTGTTAATTTCGTCAGGTGCAGTCACGGAAAAGACAGCACAGGCATGCAATCAAGCCAGTGTTTTGCGTGCTTAGCTGGCAGCCTGCCAACCGTTTGGATATCGCCATGAACCGCAACGACCTGCGCCGCGTCGACATGAACCTGCTGGTGATTTTCGAGGCGCTGATGTTCGAGAAGAACCTGACCCGGGTCGCCGAAAAACTCTTCATGGGCCAACCGGCGGTGAGTGCGGCGTTGGGCCGGTTGCGCGACCTGTTCGACGACCCCTTGCTGCTGCGCAACGGACGAGGCATGGAACCCACGCCACGCGCCCTGGCGATCCTCAAGGAGCTGCAACCGGCTATGGACACCATCTCCGGCGCGGTCAGCCGCGCCAAGGATTTCGACCCTTCCACCAGCTGTGCGGTGTTCCGCATCGGTTTGTCCGACGACGCCGAATTTGGCCTGTTTCCGCCGTTGCTCAGCCAGCTCCGCGAAGAAGCCCCCGGCATCATCGTGGTGGTACGCCGTGCCAATTACCTGCTGATGTCTGCGTTGCTGGCCAGCGGCGAGATTTCCGTGGGAGTGAGCTACACCACCGAACTGCCGGCGAATGCCAAGCGCAAGAAACTGCGGGATATTCCGTGCAAGGTATTGCGTGGGGATGATGGGGTGGCACCGCTGACACTGGATGATTACTGCGAGCGGCCCCATGCGATGGTGTCGTTCTCCGGGGACCTGAGCGGCAACATCGACCTGGACCTGGCCCGCATCGGCCGCGCACGGCGGGTGGTGCTGGCGGTGCCGCAATTCAGCGGGTTGCGCGCGTTGTTGGCGGGGACGCAGATCATTGCGACCGTGCCGGATTATGCGGCGTGTGCGTTGACTGAGGGCACCACGTTACGGGCGGAGGATCCGCCGTTTGCGATTGATGCGGCGGAATTGTCGATGGTGTGGAGTGGGGTGCATGACAATGATCCGGCGGAGCGGTGGTTGAGGATGAGGATTGCGGAGCATATGGCGGGGGTGGTTGACTGAGTACATATCCGTTGGTTAGGTAACGGCCGCCTATGGTTCCGCCCTTACGGCGGCTCACTTTTGGAAAGACCCAAAAGTAAGCAAATGTATGGTCAGCCCACCTTTTGCTATCCAGTCACGATGAACGGTAAATCAGGCTTGCGCTAATGTATCCGGGC
>NZ_LJRZ01000759.1:0-231 GCF_002742485.1 Pseudomonas sp. 2822-17 | reverse complement strand
CGCTCTTTCTCATTCTCAATAAGGGTGTTTGCCAGTTCCTGATCTTCTTCTTCCGTTTTCCCACGAGATCTTGTCCCTGCAATTGGCCGAGTACTCACTTCATCACCATTTACTTTCACAAGAAGTTCTGGGGATCCACCTACATATTGCAATTCAGGTGTATGAAAATAGCCCATATATGGTGATGGATTAATTTTTCTTAAACATTGATATATATGAAGGGGATGTGTG
>NZ_LJRZ01000758.1:0-269 GCF_002742485.1 Pseudomonas sp. 2822-17 | reverse complement strand
GGACCAATAGTTAGTTCAAAACCATAGATCGTCCCAAGGAGCATAAAGATAAGGCCAGATACAAAAGCATAATCTAATCGACTTGAACCAGAAGACAAATCAACACTTTCTATGATCCGATTTTCTTCCGACCTTTTATCCAGTGGTAATGCAATAATTTGATCTTGCTTAATTTCTTTTTCTTCTAACTTCTTCAACGTCACTTCAAGATATGGTGAATACTCAAATGATGCAATGATGTACACATAAATCACCTAAAATTCTTTCAT
>NZ_LJRZ01000757.1:0-239 GCF_002742485.1 Pseudomonas sp. 2822-17 | reverse complement strand
TTATGACAGTTGTTATGATGTTGCTGGTGCAATTACTCCTGTACCTGGCGGCGTAGGCCTAGTTACTATTGCTACATTACTGAAACATACCGTTGAGTCAGCAGAGAAACTTTATGGATAGAATATAAGAAAAGCACAGGTGCCTTGGTCATAGACGTCGAATCACATTCTTATTCGACCTCTGGGCAGTACGCAATTTCGCTTTCAGGTCGAATTACACTCTTTTTCGACCTGTAGAT
>NZ_LJRZ01000756.1:0-269 GCF_002742485.1 Pseudomonas sp. 2822-17 | reverse complement strand
AGATTTCGAATAGATTTGCAACAAAGATATTCACTTCCTTTGAAGAAACAAAAAAGTTTTTTCCAGAACAAAAGACGATAGCGGTGGGTTCTCCGATTAGAAAAGAAGTGTTAAATGGATCTGTGGATAAAGGTAGATTGCATCCTAGGTTTGATTATCAACGTCCCATCTTAACGATTATGGGTGGAAGTTTAGGTGCGAAGAAAATAAATGAGGTTGTAAGAGAATCCTTAGAACATATAACATCTCACTATCAAGTTGTTCATATA
>NZ_LJRZ01000755.1:0-306 GCF_002742485.1 Pseudomonas sp. 2822-17 | reverse complement strand
CACTACAACATCGAATCCTGCTTAACTCTGATGCAAAGCTTTCAAACCTGACAAATGATCGGATATTAAAGATGTGTTAGAACAAGTGTCAATTCCAGTAGGGAATGAAACGGCAAGATGACTAAGACTAGAAGAGTTTTGAATAGTGTAAAGCTTCTGTTGAGGGGTTTGTTTGTCATCGGTATATTTGCTGCACTATTTAGCTACGCAATGTTTCAAGGAGGATTTGTAAGCTGGTTTTTGTTCTACACCATAACTACTTTAGTAGTGCTGATGCTTTTGTATGCAGCAATACCTCTAGGGAGC
>NZ_LJRZ01000754.1:0-257 GCF_002742485.1 Pseudomonas sp. 2822-17 | reverse complement strand
TGTTTCTGGATGTTAATTTGTTGTTGATGATGATCCTACATTGTTGATGCTTAAACTAGCATTAAACATCTTTTACATAATTTTACCATAAATATTCACGTAAAAGTCAGGGACCTGGTCCCCGAACTTTTATTACGGGACCAGGTCCCTGAACTTTTGGTCCCTGAACTTTTTCACTCTCTCATATGGGAAAATGTGGTATCATAAAGGTACTTTCAATGTACGTTAATACATTGAAAGTACCTTTATGATACCAC
>NZ_LJRZ01000753.1:0-269 GCF_002742485.1 Pseudomonas sp. 2822-17 | reverse complement strand
AATAAATACTCGTCTAGGTCAAGATGAAATTGGTGACTCTCACGTTGTTGTCAATGGAAATAGTGTTATCATCGCTTTAGACGAAGACGGTGATACAAAAACGATAGAAAAAGACGTTAGAAATTCTGTTTCAAATGTAAGAGATGATCTAGATGTCCATGTTGTAACAGATCGCGAAAGAGTAAATCGTGTTCGTGGGATGAATGATCGTCTGCGAGCTGGCGAACCATTCGAGGAGATTGGTGCAACATTTAACGACATGCTAAATG
>NZ_LJRZ01000058.1:0-545 GCF_002742485.1 Pseudomonas sp. 2822-17 | reverse complement strand
ATATATATGGGACTATTTTGATGAAAAACCTTTTTTCGAGGCTATTGAGGATATTCAGTATCTTTTCCAAATTCTAAACAAAGAACTTTTATCCACAGATTTAAAAACCACTAGAGAAGATAGTTCAGAATTTGTTACGTCCATTGCTAATAAGTATATTGGTTATAAAGGTGGTAAACAAAAAAAAGAGCAGGTGGAGCAAATAATTAATAGCTTGTTTCATAATAATGCATCTAGATATATAGTAGAGTTTTTTAAAGGCCTTTATAAAATTTTGAATCTCGATTATTGTCTACTACTTCTTGATGAAATATCGGGTATATCCTATGGAGCACAAGTTGAAGTTTTTCGGTTATTAAGGTTAATAAGAGGATCAACAGAAGCTGTTTCCGGCAATAATTATTTATATTTTATAGGGTCTGTATATCCAACTGAAAAAACAAATTATCCTTCAAGGTCCAAAGGGTGTGACTTTGACTTTGTTCAAGGTGAAGATTGCAGTATGGAGTACTTAGAGTTGGATGTACTACATGATGAATATGAAC
>NZ_LJRZ01000752.1:0-269 GCF_002742485.1 Pseudomonas sp. 2822-17 | reverse complement strand
AGAATTTATTTTAGGTTTAGGTGAAGCATTAGCTGATACAATAGCGATAACACAATATCAACATGTACAAGAAAAACTGAGTGAGATTATTATCACGCTTGAAATTATGAAATCCCTCTTACTTAGAGCAGAAACAAATGCTTCAATAAATGAAAGTGGCTTGATGGTTCCAGAAGCTATTCCACTTATGACCGCATCGAGTTATTATCAAAGAGCATATCCTCGTTTAGTTGAGATTCTTCATCTGATTGGTGCTAGTGGTTTTATAT
>NZ_LJRZ01000751.1:0-269 GCF_002742485.1 Pseudomonas sp. 2822-17 | reverse complement strand
CGTAATACCTCTAATCCTAGTATGTTTGCCGTCCCTTCCCAGACAGTCAGCACCTGTGCGTCTCGTAATAGTCTAGGTGTTACAAAATCTTCAACATACCCGTTTCCTCCAAAAACTTCTATCGCTTCTTTGGAAAAATGAATGGCTTGCTCAGTAGTCTCAGCCTTTAATAAAGCGATTAATAATCGGAGATACGCCTCCTTTTCATTTGAACTATCGTTCTCTAACGACCAACTATCATAAAAATTTACTAGTTCAAACACACATAC
>NZ_LJRZ01000750.1:0-270 GCF_002742485.1 Pseudomonas sp. 2822-17 | reverse complement strand
TCCTACAACAATAACTTCTTCATCAATCTCAGCTAATGATACTATTTGTTTCCCAAGAACGTGCGCTAGAACACGTTGGGAAACGTCTCGTATATCTGATGCCCGCTCTTTCATGTACTCATTATCCATTGATTCAAACATAGAAACAAATTGGTCTGCTACTTCTTTTAAGGCATATGCAACATTTACTTTCTCATCTTTCACTTTTTGACGAATTGTATCAACTAGCTCTGGATCACTTAGTACTAATAAGTGAGCTGAAAAAATTTC
>NZ_LJRZ01000749.1:0-270 GCF_002742485.1 Pseudomonas sp. 2822-17 | reverse complement strand
GTATTTAATCCAATGAGAATCTATGAAGGTGAGGAACTATTAGAGTTAATTCGTGAATACTCTACACCAGAACAGAGAATTTACGTAATGGCTCATATTAATCATCCAGTAGAAATCACTGAAGAAGCGAAGCGTGGTTTCGATGCATTACATCAGGCAGGTGCTATTGTTGTTAACCAAACACCTGTATTAAAAGGAATTAATGACGATCCAAAAGTACTTGGAGAATTGTTAGATAAATTATCTTGGGCTGGCGTTACTCCATATTAC
>NZ_LJRZ01000748.1:0-270 GCF_002742485.1 Pseudomonas sp. 2822-17 | reverse complement strand
GTAAGTAATCTTCATGATGATATGACTCCTAATCCTGTTGCATTACCTGGAGAACCTAAAGACAATCGCTTCAATGATGGGAAGTGTGATCCAAATGGTCGATTCTGGGCTGGCACAATGCATATGGATGGAAAAAATGGAGTGGGTTCTCTATATCGCTTAACCGAGGATTTCCAATGTGAGAGAATGATTGAAGGAGTTAGCATTTCAAACGGACTTGCCTGGAATGTTGAAAAGGAAAAAATGTACTATATTGATACACCTACTGGG
>NZ_LJRZ01000747.1:0-270 GCF_002742485.1 Pseudomonas sp. 2822-17 | reverse complement strand
AATTAGTTGCCGAGCATGAAGAGAAGCAACGCAAAGAAAAAGAACTTTCAGAATCCAATAATTAAGCAAATGGAAAAGGCGCACATTCAGATGATGTGCGCCCATTTATATTCATTTACTCAATACACACACTTGGCGAAAATTTAGTTAGATTAGTTAGGTGACGAATGGAGCAAAAAATACTGCCATGATAATTGTAAATGCACTGATCGCTACTGCAGTGTAACCAAGTCCTTTGTGACCTCGATTAATTGTCATGAACCCTAATAC
>NZ_LJRZ01000746.1:0-346 GCF_002742485.1 Pseudomonas sp. 2822-17 | reverse complement strand
AGCATGCGCCGAACGGACTGTTAAAGGAAAACATACGTGGCTCTAGTTCACCGATGGAAAAACCACATTGAGGACAAGCATGTTTCTGACTGAATAATAATTCTTCCTCACCAATCACATCTACCATCGCTCGACCGTCTGCTAGTTCCAACGCCGTCTATAATGAGTCAGCTAGACGAGCCTCGATTCCAGCCTTTATTACGATACGGTCAATCACCACTTCGATGCTGTGCTTCTTATTTTTATCTAAATCAAATTCTTCAGCAACTTCGCGCATCTCTCCATCCACACGCACCCGAACGAACCCTTGCTTCTTAATATCTTCAAAAACCTTCGCATGAGTTCC
>NZ_LJRZ01000745.1:0-271 GCF_002742485.1 Pseudomonas sp. 2822-17 | reverse complement strand
GCTTAGTAGTTAGAGGGATATACGGAGAGGGAAGCGAGGCACTAGGTAACCTTTTTCAAATATCAAATCAGACGACGCTAGGTAAATCAGAAGAAGATATTGTAGATGATTTACGGAGTGTTGTCGTCCAGTTAATACAACAGGAACGTTCTGCAAGAGAGACCTTATTGCAGCAGTCTAAATTGCAGATGGAAGATCGTGTTTATCGCTCATATGGGATCCTTTCATATAGTCGAACAATGGAATCAAAGGAAGCGACACAGCGTCTCTC
>NZ_LJRZ01000744.1:0-261 GCF_002742485.1 Pseudomonas sp. 2822-17 | reverse complement strand
GTTTGCTAGCCCAACACGTAGCTGGCAGATGACCATGGGGATCATCGGGGTTGTAGGTGCCCTATTACTTTTATTCTGTTTCTTTAGCACGAAGGAACGTGTAGCACCAGTAAATAATAAAGAGAAGAATAAATTCACAGATATCTTTGAGCAGTTTAGAAAAAATCGTCCATTACTAGTTTTAAGTGTATTCTTTGTTTTAATATTTGGAGTAAATGCGATCAGTAATTCGATTGGAGTTTACTTTGTAACGTATAATAT
>NZ_LJRZ01000057.1:0-55148 GCF_002742485.1 Pseudomonas sp. 2822-17 | reverse complement strand
CGTGGGTGACACCTACCTGATATATGGAGATCAACATGTGGGAGGGGGCTCGACTTAACAACCCGGTCTGCTCTAAGGCCGCCGCGCGCTTGCTTTTGATCTGAGAGCGCTCCCCCAACCCACCACTCACAAATTCTCATACCGATTCATATCCAGGACCCCCGCCTCAACCGGCGTAGTCTCCCGAACATACTCCGACAAATCGTGGAAATACTGCCAGAACAGCGGATGGCTCCGGCGTACCCCCCAACGATCAACGATCCTCTCAAACTGCTGGGCGTCCTTGGCCTGCTCCATCTGCGCCACAAACGCCGGCACGTCCCCTGCCGGAATATTGAAGATGAAATTCGGATAGCTACTGAGCACCCCCGGATAAAGGGTCAAGGTATCCAGCCCCGGCTGATAGCGATACGCCTCGCCCAGCAAAAACGCCACATTGCTGTGGGCACGGTTGCGCAGCAGGCTATAGACCACACGCTGCCCGCTGGCAGTCTCAACCCGCAGCATCGTCGCCTCAGGCAACTGATCAATCACCTTGAGCCCCGCCGCCGGACGCGACGTCAACCGGCTAAGCGCCTGCTCAGCATCCTGCAAGGCCGGGTCAATCCCGTCACGCGAACAATACGCGCCAGAACACCGATTAATCGGGTCCGGGCTCGCATTCAGATCACCGTAACGGGCAATCAACTGGTTGGCGAAGTCCCGCTTGGGGTCCTGTTCATTCAAGTGCAAGCCTGTAGGTTTATCGTCATCAATCGCTTCGTAATCCAGCCACAGCTTGATCTTGCCGCTGTTCTGATACCAATCATCCATAAAGCCTTCACGAGCGTCCGCCGGCATCAAGCGCAGGAAGTTCTGCTCTGCACCGTTACGGATCAAATCGAAGTACAACCGAGTCTGGGCCTGGTGCGAGACGTTGCCGAACACATCGAAATTCACCGCCAACTGATAATAGGTGCGCTCCAATAACGGATAGTCGAACAGCCACATCGTCTGCGGCACTTCGCCAATCAGGCCTTTGTTGACCGATGCACTGTCGAAGTGGCGAAAGATGCTCAGCAACGCATTGTCATTGCCCGCCCACAGGCTCGACCAACTCGGCGGCGGCAAATCGGCATAACTGTCCCGGCGCAGCGCCTCGTACCGGTTGCGCTTGTCGCGATAGGCTAACCACAGGCTGAGCACACTGCCCACGTCGTCGTTCTGCCCCGGCATGGCCAGCAGCGGCGTGGCCTGGCCGCGGTACCGCGCATCGGTGATGTACAGGTCGTGGTCCGGGTCCTGGAACAGCGTCCAGAAGTTGTCGCGGATCACGTCCGTGGCGATCTGCCCACGGCACACCGGCCCGCGAATAAAGGTGCGTACAAAGTACTCGGCGTTATCCAGCATGAACTGATACCGCGCCTTGGCCGGGATCGCCTCGAAGGTGTCGAACGGATTGGCGCGGCGGCCCGGGCCATAACCCGGCAAGGCGTTGACCTGCCAGTTGCCGCTGTAGAACAGGTCTTTGATGCGCGCCATTTTCGCAGCGCTGAACGGATAGGTGATGTGAGTCTTGTGCACAATCACGCCCTGCACCGGCCACAGACGGTAGTAGACACGCGTGCCTGGGTCGTCATTGGGGCGACGGGTGTTGATCAGGTCGATGGGCCGCCCACTCGGCGTACGCGAGCGCACCCACTGGAAGTAATGCCCTGGCTCGCCGTTCTCGAAATAGATATGGGCCAGGAACAAGTGTTCGAACAACCAGCGGGCCACCAGGCTTTCACGGGCGCCGGGCTGGTTGAGCAGGTTTTCCCACTGTAGAAGCTGCAAGGCTTCGTTGGCACTCGGCGCCAGGCCCTGCTGATCAATCGGCGCGCCGGACGCGAGCCAGCGTTGCAGCGTCTGGTATTGCTGGTCGGTGAGGCCCGTGACCGCCAGGGGCATGCCTTCTCTGGGATGGGCGCCGGCATAGGCATTGAACTCGCCAGGGGTGGCGCACATGTTTTCGCGGTTCAGGCCCAACACAATGTCATCGGGCAACTTGGCATTGGGTTGCAAAGGCGCGTTATGCCCCAGTTCCAGCATGCGCGCCATCAGCGCGGCCTGGCTGCCTTGGGCGTCCAGCACCGAATAGAAGCCCTTCTGCTGCCAGGCCTGCTTGCCAAATGCGTCGTAAAACAAACGGGTGGTCGGCGCGGCCTGGCTGCGTTCGCCGTCATACACCGGCATCTTGCTCGCGCCCCGCGCCGCGCCCTCGGCGCTGCCCAGGTTGAGCTGGCAGGCGGAGTCGTAGCAGGCATGGCAGGCCACGCACTTCTCGGTGAAAATCGGTTGAATGTCGCGGGTGTAGGAAATCGCCGGAGCGGGACCTGCTGCCTGCGCAGTACTGGCGATCAAGGCCAGGACGGCGCTGACGATAAGACGAAGTGACATGTATCCGGTCCCGATTCAATGCATGCGCTGAAAAATTGCGATGATTCTACCGGGCCATCGCCCCTCACAACATGAGCGATATTCATGCAAAAGCCTGACATGCCGCAAATCCGCACAGGTTTGCTATGATCCACGCCCTCCGTAATGCCTGACCAGAGTAGTCCCATGTCCGATCGTAGCGCTCGTCTGCACGCCCTTCACCACGCCCTCAAGGAACGTATCCTGATCCTCGACGGCGGCATGGGCACGATGATCCAGAGCTATAAGCTGGAAGAGCACGATTACCGTGGCAAACGCTTCGCTGACTGGCCAAGCGACGTCAAGGGTAACAATGACCTGTTGGTGATTACCCGCCCTGACGTGATCGGCGGAATCGAGAAGGCCTACCTGGATGCCGGCGCCGATATCCTCGAAACCAACACCTTCAACGCCACGCGCATTTCCATGGCCGACTACGGCATGGAAGAGCTGGCCTACGAGCTGAACGTCGAAGGCGCACGCCTGGCGCGCAGGATCGCCGATGCCAAGACCGCCGAGAACCCGGACAAGCCACGCTTCGTTGCCGGCGTCCTGGGCCCGACCAGCCGCACCTGCTCGCTGTCGCCCGATGTGAACAACCCCGGCTACCGCAACGTCACCTTCGATGAACTGGTGGAAAACTACACCGAGGCCACCAAAGGCCTGATCGAAGGCGGCGCGGACCTGATCCTGATCGAGACCATCTTCGACACCCTCAACGCCAAGGCCGCGATCTTCGCCGTGCAGGGCGTGTTTGAAGCGCTGGATATCGAATTGCCGATCATGATCTCCGGCACCATCACCGACGCTTCTGGCCGTACCCTCTCGGGCCAGACCACCGAAGCATTCTGGAACTCGGTCGCCCATGCCAAGCCGATTTCCGTGGGCCTCAATTGCGCCCTCGGCGCCAGCGAGCTGCGCCCGTACCTGGAAGAGTTGTCGAACAAGGCCAACACCCATGTGTCGGCGCACCCCAACGCCGGCCTGCCCAACGAATTCGGCGAATACGACGAGCTGCCATCGGAAACCGCCAAGGTCATCGAAGAGTTCGCTCAGAGCGGCTTTCTCAACATCGTCGGCGGTTGCTGCGGCACCACACCGGGCCATATCGAAGCCATCGCCAAGGCCGTGGCCGGTTACGCGCCGCGCCCGATCCCGGACATTCCCAAGGCCTGTCGCCTGTCGGGTCTGGAGCCGTTCACGATTGATCGCAGCTCGCTGTTCGTCAACGTCGGCGAGCGTACCAACATCACCGGTTCCGCGCGTTTCGCCCGTCTGATCCGCGAAGACAACTACACCGAAGCCCTGGAAGTCGCCCTGCAACAGGTGGAAGCCGGTGCCCAGGTGATCGACATCAACATGGACGAGGGCATGCTCGATTCGAAGAAGGCCATGGTGACCTTCCTCAATCTGATTGCCGGCGAGCCGGACATCTCCCGCGTACCGATCATGATCGACTCCTCCAAGTGGGAAGTGATCGAAGCCGGCCTCAAGTGCATCCAGGGCAAGGGCATCGTCAATTCCATCAGCATGAAGGAAGGCGTCGAGCAGTTCATTCATCACGCCAAGCTGTGCAAGCGCTACGGTGCCGCCGTGGTGGTAATGGCCTTCGACGAAGCCGGCCAGGCCGACACCGAGGCGCGCAAGAAAGAAATCTGCAAGCGCTCCTACGACATCCTGGTCAATGAAGTCGGCTTCCCGCCGGAAGACATCATCTTCGACCCGAACATCTTCGCGGTCGCCACCGGTATCGAAGAGCACAACAACTACGCCGTCGACTTTATCAACGCCTGCGCCTACATCCGCGACGAGCTGCCGTACGCGCTGACCTCCGGCGGCGTGTCCAACGTGTCGTTCTCGTTCCGTGGCAACAACCCGGTGCGCGAGGCGATCCACTCGGTGTTCCTGCTGTATGCGATCCGCAACGGCCTGACCATGGGCATCGTCAACGCCGGCCAGTTGGAGATCTACGACCAGATCCCGGCCGAGCTGCGTGACGCCGTGGAAGACGTGGTGCTCAACCGCACCCCGGAAGGCACCGACGCCCTCCTCGCCATCGCCGACAAGTACAAGGGCGACGGCAGCGTCAAAGAAGCCGAGACCGAGGAATGGCGCGGCTGGCCGGTGAACAAGCGCCTGGAACATGCGCTGGTCAAGGGCATCACCACGCACATTGTTGAAGACACCGAGGAATCCCGACAGTCGTTCGCACGCCCGATCGAAGTGATCGAAGGCCCGCTGATGTCCGGCATGAACATCGTCGGCGACCTGTTCGGCGCGGGCAAAATGTTCCTGCCCCAGGTGGTCAAATCCGCCCGCGTGATGAAGCAGGCCGTGGCCCACTTGATTCCGTTCATCGAGCTGGAAAAAGGCGACAAGCCCGAAGCCAAGGGCAAGATCCTGATGGCCACGGTCAAGGGCGACGTGCATGACATCGGCAAGAACATCGTCGGCGTGGTGCTCGGTTGCAACGGCTATGACATCGTCGACCTCGGCGTGATGGTGCCGGCCGAGAAAATCCTGCAGGTGGCCAAGGAACAGAAGTGCGACATCATCGGGCTGTCCGGCCTGATCACCCCGTCCCTGGACGAGATGGTGCACGTGGCGCGCGAGATGCAGCGCCAGGACTTCCACCTGCCGCTGATGATCGGCGGTGCGACGACGTCCAAGGCGCACACAGCGGTGAAGATCGAGCCCAAGTACAGCAACGACGCGGTGATCTACGTCACCGACGCCTCCCGTGCGGTGGGCGTGGCTACGCAGTTGCTGTCCAAGGAATTGAAGGCTGGCTTCGTCGAGAAGACTCGCCTGGAATACATCGATGTACGTGAGCGCACCTCCAACCGCAGTGCGCGCACCGAGCGCCTGAGCTACCCGGTGGCAATCGCCAAGAAGCCGCAGTTCGACTGGAGCAGCTACACGCCGGTCAAGCCGACCTTCACCGGCTCCAGGGTGCTGGACAATATCGACCTCAACGTGTTGGCCGAGTACATCGACTGGACCCCGTTCTTTATCTCCTGGGACCTGGCCGGCAAGTTCCCACGCATCCTTACCGATGAAGTGGTGGGTGAAGCCGCCACCGCGCTGTACGCCGATGCCCAGGAAATGCTCAAGAAGCTGATCGACGAAAAACTCATCAGCGCCCGTGCAGTATTCGGTTTCTGGCCGACGAACCAGGTGCAGGACGATGACCTCGAAGTCTACGGCGAAGATGGCCAGCCGATTGCCAAACTGCACCACCTGCGCCAGCAGATCATCAAGACCGACGGCAAGCCGAACTTCTCCCTGGCCGACTTCGTCGCGCCCAAGGACAGCGGCGTGACCGACTACATCGGCGGTTTTATCACCACCGCCGGCATCGGCGCCGAAGAGGTGGCAAAGGCCTATCAGGACGCGGGCGACGACTACAACTCGATCATGGTCAAGGCCCTGGCCGACCGCCTGGCCGAGGCCTGTGCCGAGTGGCTGCACCAGCAGGTACGTAAAGAACACTGGGGTTACGCCAAGGACGAACAGCTGGATAACGAAGCGCTGATCAAGGAGCAGTACAGCGGTATCCGCCCTGCCCCGGGCTACCCGGCGTGCCCGGATCACACCGAGAAAGCCCAGTTGTTCCAACTGCTGGACCCTGAAGCCCGCGAGATGCAGGCCGGGCGCAGCGGCGTGTTCCTCACCGAGCACTACGCGATGTTCCCGGCGGCGGCGGTCAGCGGCTGGTACTTCGCCCACCCGCAGGCGCAGTACTTTGCCGTGGGCAAGGTCGACAAGGACCAGGTAACCAGCTACACCGCACGCAAGGGCCAGGACCTGGCCGTGACCGAACGCTGGCTGGCGCCGAACCTGGGTTACGACAACTAAGGCACGCAGCCGATGCAGGCGTTATCGAACGCCTGCATCGGCCCGCCCCTAACGCTGGAGTCGCTCTCGCTCCTGCCGCGTCAGCCGGATAGCCAGCGCGGTTTGTTGCTCGCTGCGCCTGGCACCCAGTTCTGCGTACTCCTTCAAATACGCGGGGCCTACCTCCGGAAAACGCTCCTCAAGTGCATCAATCTGCTTATCGAGCGCGTGGGCCAGCGCCGAGAACTCGTCGGCGTATTTGTTTTTCAAGTAATTAAGCCAATATTCACGGGTGATCAGTTTTTCATCGAAACCTGGTTCGCGTTCACGCGCCAGGACATCAACGTAGGCATCGTCGATATCGGCCTGGCTGACCTGTGCCAGGTCGGCATACAACATGCCCGAGGGTTGCGTGGGCAACTGTAGACGCTCGGCAAGGCCGATACGGTAAGCCAGCCGTACTTCGGCGGGATCGATATGGGGGCTGCGCTCGATAGCGGCCCGGGCAATGTCCTCCACCGCCTCCAGACGGATCATGCTCCTGGCCAGTGCCAACAGCGCAGCGCCGTCTTGCGCCAGCTCAGACTCTCTAAGCGCATCGAACTCCAGGACGCTCGTTTCAAGCTCGTTGAAAATCAGGATTCGACCGTCACCGCACGTAGCACCCGGTATAAGGGCCGTCGCCCTGGCGAATATGTACCGCCTCAGTTGCAGGCTATCGCCCATCGCGTCCAGCACCGCCCATACTCGCCGCCTCAACTCGGCAGGAAACTGAAGAAAGTCTACGGTGTCCGCCAACCGGGAAAGCACAAAGAAAAAGTCCGCGCTGCCCTCTTCAGCCACGAGTACATCCCACGCGGCATGCCTGGTGGAGTCAGCCTCCAGCGTGGCAAACCAACGGTTTTTCTGGACGTGCACAGGCTCAATGTCCGGGTGATTTTGAAAGACGTGCTCCGCCCCGGAAAACTCGGCTTCACTGGACGAGCGAGAGGGGTTGATAAGGCCTTCCAGCTCCTGGGCGGAATACCCCAGACCATTGCCGGTCTGGAGCAGATAGGTGCGTAAATCTTCAAGCTCATGCAGCCCAAGCTCATTTCCCGAGAGCGTGGTGCCGGCCATCAATTGTTGATGCCGCGGCTCCAGGGCGGCGGCAGGGATAGTCTCGATCCAGTTGTTGCCCAGGTCCATCTGACGCAGCCGTGGCAGCTCAAGCGCAGCGCTCGGCCAATCCTCCAGGAGGTTGTGCTGCAGGTTCAGTGTTTCAAGCCTGTTCAAGCCCGTGGCATCCACCCGTCTAAGGATATTGCCGCTCAGGTCCAACCATGCCAGTTCAGGCATATTGCCCAGGAGCGGCTGTAATACGATCGAGTTACGCAGTCGGTTACCGCTGAAGTCCAGCCGGCTTAACGAATGAAATTCGTTGAGCACGTTCGGCAAGACGGGCAGCGCGTTATGACTGAGCGTCAAGTTTTTTACATGGGCGAAACTGCGCAGAAACCCGCTGGAGCCCTCTGCCGTCAGGGCGACGCCGCTCAGGTCAAGCTCGTTTACATGCGCGAAATAAGCCGGCACGGCAGGTAGATCCCCCAACGTCAGGCCCGACAAGCTCAATTGTTGAGCGCTCTCTGGCACAAACGCCGAGGGTTCTGCCCGCAACGTGAAACGCCAACCCTGCAGCAATCGATCCGCCGCCCTGCGCCGGTCCAGCGCACTGATCCCGCTTTCACTCTGATAATCCTCAGCACCGATCCACTGATTCAACAGCGATACCCACTCGTCGTATTGCCTCTCCCACTCGACCAATTTGGCCTCGACCTTAAACGCGTCGTGACCGCTGACACCCAACTCATCCATCCATGCCTGCGCCTGGGCGTCGTCCAGCGAAGGGTTCAGCCGTTGCAGCCGCTCGGCTGGGGTTGGCCTGACACGCGCGGGGTCTGAGATACCGGGCAGCGCAGTGAGCCACTCGGGACGCTGGTGAAGGTCATCCGGGAAATACTCAGGGTCGCCTCCGGTCAACCCCTGAAACAGCAGGTCGTGGGGTATGCCCAATGGGTTTTCCAACGTGTCCATTGGGTGATCCTGGGTGTAGCGTCGCGCAAACAACCGCGCTTGCGCACGTGCATGAGTGGTAAGGCGGCAGCCCCGCAGGCTGGTGCCGAGCAGCAAGGGATCATGCCCCTCCAAGGCCGCCTCGGGGATAGCGGTCACCGCACTGTGGCTCAGGTCCAGACGTTCCAGGTGTTGCCAGCCTTGCGGCCAGGCGTTAATTGCACTGTGACTCAGGTCCAGGCTACGCAGTTGTTCGAGACTGCGCGCATCCAGACTGCCGATTGGGTTGTACTGCAATTGCAAGGATGAAAGCTGCGCGAACGTGTTCAACCGGGCTTGTGTGGGCGCAGTAATGACCAACCTGTTGCGCGAAAGGTCCAACTGCCTGAGGGTTTCAAATCGAGTGAGTGTCGACGGCAGTTCCGTCAGGTTGTTCCCTGCAAGGCTGACGGCCTGGAGCCCGGTAAAATGGTCGAGCCACGGGTTGATGGCTTCGAGGGGGACACCTGCACCGCTCAAGTTGAGGTCGCGAACATGGGCAAAACCGGCCGTCGGCAACGGCGGCAAAGCACCCAGCCGACTTCCTGACAGATCGAGCCGCGAGCCTGCCGGCGCATCGCCCTCGAAATGGCCGGGCTGACCAGGGGTGATAAAGCGCTGCGCTAAACCCGCACGCCAACACTCCAGCAGCTTTTCGGCGGCCATTTCCCGGGACGCATCTTGCTGCCGCCATTGTTCAAGCTCTGCGGCCAGTCGCTGATATTCTTCACGGACCGTGTTCACACGCGCCACACGCATCAGCGGCGACAACCCCTGCTCGCTGAATTCGGCCATGGCACTCGAAACAAAAACCGGATCACCGTTCCAGAGACCTCTCAGCACCCCCTCGCAATAGCCCCGCACCAGCCGGGCCTCATCCATCAGATGCGCGGGGTTGCCCTGCAAGTGATCAAACACCGCTTTGAAGTCCTGGGATTCAAACCCTGCCCAATTCATCTGCAAACCGCGCCACACGCGCTCATGCCCGCTGAACATCTCAGGCGGCACCGAATGCAATCGGGTACCCGAGAGATCGAGGGACTCAAGGTGCTCAAGCGCAGTGACGCCACGCGGCCAAGCCCCCAGGGCCCCCGACACGGTCAAGCGACGCAATGATGTCAACTCGCTGACGTCCAGCGTTTGAAGAGCCCCCCCGAGAACCAGCTGCTCCAGCCCCGCCATTCGGTTGATAGCCTGCAACGCCTCACTGGAATACGTGAGTGAAGGCCCTTGAATCGACAGTTCGGTAATACCGGGCAGGCTTGGCAACCGAGCGGCCACCGCGTCCAGGTCCATGGGGTTAACGTAGAGTTCAAGACGCTGTAAACGGGGTAACAACCGGTGCAAAGCCTCGCTCCCCTCGGCAAGCAATCTGGCGCCTGATAACGACACTGTACGCACATGGGAAAAGTCTGCCTCCAGCGTCGGCAGCGGCTGCGCCCCGCGAATGTTCAGAACCGCACTGGGCGCGCGATCCCGGTCCAGGCCCTGGCGCCAACAGCCGATCACATCGTCGGCAACACGTGAGCGATAACCGTCCTGCCCGGCCCATTGCGCGAGCCTGAGCTGTAATGCCGCCAGTTCGCGTTGACGCGAGGAAAGCATCTGCGAAACCTGCGCATCGCTTTCACCGTCGCGCCTTCGAGACCACAAAAATGCCTCAGCCTCCTCTTCAGGGATATTCGGATAGACACTGCGTAACTGAGGAATCAACTGTTCACTCAGGAAAAAAGCCTTGCTCCTGCCCGACAACTCATAGCCCAAACGCCCGCTCGGCAGACGCCATGAGGGCTTTGACCTCGGGATGCGCAGCTTGAACACTTGATTGGCCACAACGTCTCGGTGCGACCTGGCATACGCGGCCAACGCCTGTTGTAAATCGGCGCCCTGGCTGGTCGACGGCAGCGCCAGCGCTTGACGGGTTTCGTCCGGCAAGGCATGCATGATTGACGCATAGAAGTTACGACCATGGGGGGGCAATTCATTCAGCGCATTGCCGGCCGCGTCAACGGCTTGAAAACGCTCGTCGATCTTGATCAGGTATCTGCGCATTGCCGCGCTTTCTTCGCCTATGCCGGCCTTCAATGGTCCGTTGATATGGCCTTCGCGTATTTCCAGGCGCAGCCCCTCAGGCCACCCTGGCAGGCGCGCAAGGGTATGCAGGGCCAGCCAGTCGCTGTCGACGCCGGCTAGCCTGTCCCGATGCAGCCCGCTGAGTGCCCGTCCAAGGCGCCCCTGTTGCACAGCGATACGCGCGGCGAGATCAAGGCGCTCTGCGGCGTTGCCGGTATCCAGGTCGAGCAGTTGCGAGTGTGCTCGTCTTGACAACGTGGGGAACCGCCGGTGCAGCGAACCGGTGGCGGCGTGGTGCGGGTTTCTTGCGCGCAACAGAGCGCTGAACAAGGCCTGCTGTCTTTGCAGCGCCACGTCTGCAAGCCTCTGATTGAAGACCTGCGTTCTGGTGGCCCCTCCCCAGGTTGACTCGCTGCCCAACAGCTGGGCGGCTTCGTCTTCGCTCAGGCCAGCCAAGACAGTCGATGCGAGCTTGCCTTGGAATACATCGTCAATACTGATTTTGAGAGTGGCCTGGTTAGCGCCCGGTGAAAGAGGCCGACCATGGCGCACGGAGCGCCCGCTGAAAATCGTCGTTTCCTGGACCTGAAGTGGCTCTTTCAAGGGTGCACCAGACCATTCATCGATCAGCGGGGTAACCGGTTCGAAACGGCTGCCCAATTGGCCCAACGCGCAGTTAGCCGCTTCCTCGCCTAGCGGGCCAGTGCTACCCACCAGTTGCTCGATGGGCGTCTTGCCGACATCGACACGCGGGTGCCCCACGGGTTCAGAACCTGCAAACACCTCCAATACCTTTGCCTGCGGCCAGCCTGGCATTTCGACCACGAGACCCAACGCGTACTCATAGCCAGCGTCCCTCGGTGTTCCCCGACGAATCTGGCCGATCAGCTCATCAACCTGCTGGTCGACCTTGAAATCCTCCAGGGTATCGGCCAGCACCGCCGGCACAGGCAAGCCGTCCATATGCACTTTTCGCAACTGGTCGTCGCTGACACCGCTTATTTCACCCACGGCGCTCAGGGTTTCATCAGAAAAACCCTCCGCGCAATGCCCCAGGCGACGCAGCAGCTTCAGGCGCTCCCACGACAGCGGATACTCATGAATATGTCGCCAGGCACCTTCGCCGTTATGCTCAAGGATTGGCTGGTAAGCCATGTCGTCGTGCGGATGTCTGATTCGCCATTTGCGCAGATCGGCGTCAAAGCTCGTTTCGTAGAATGATCCATCGATACGGATGTAAGTCTTGCCTCCACGCATGTACTGACCCGTCGCATCTGGCCGGACTGCGGAATCAAACACCACGTCGCTCCTGTAGGGTGCCAGGTCAGGCTTCCACAGACGCGCCTTACCGTCAGGCAGGCTGACCCTTACCGTGCCTTCAATGACCGGTTCGACCCTTGGTCTACTCAGGGCTTTACCCACGCCGGCGGTCACCCCGATCAAGGCGAGGTTTTCTGCCAGGTCGATCAGGTGCACCTTGGCCGCTTTGCGATCGCCTTCACTCCACTCTGACACCGCCTCAAATGTCTCGTACAACAGCTGTGCGACCATGACCCCCAGCATGATTGCACCCAACACAGGCACGAAGCCGGCAACGAAACCCAGTACGAACACCCCCACATTGAGAAACATCGCCAGTTTTCGCTGACGCACCCTGGCATCGACGTCCGCGGTGGGGACGGCATAACTGGCGGCGTCCGACACAACCTTGTCTCGGTTTTGATTGTAGAGATACGTCCAAAGATCAATGGCGTCAGCGCCCGCCGGACTGTCCTTGAACACCAAGGCTGCGGGCGCCAGATAGGGCGTCGGGTTTGGCACCTGGGGAGATCGAGGCAAGGGTGGGAAATTTTTGAGTCGAAAAGGCGTCATGCGACTGACCAACTCATACATATCGCCTATGCCGGGAAAAGTGGAACCGATTTTCTCGCGAAAAGTCGCGTCTGCGGCATCCTGCGTGAACTCACTGAAGTAACGCGGCCAATCGGCATGGCTCACGAACTGACTGAAAAAACGCTGGTAAGCCGTGGGGCCTGTCACCCGCTGCGTGGGGGCGCCTGGCGTGATAAACCGGTCGTTCAACGTCGCAAGCATGTGGTCGTAATCGCGATAGCGCTTCAGCGGGTGGTACGGGTCATGGGGTATGTAAAGAATGGGGTAATCAACCTTCTCACCCGCCATGACCTGAAACATCACGCAGCCGGTGATTCGCAGATTCATCAGGCCAACGTCGCGAACCAGCACGGTTTGCGCCCCGATACGGGGTGAGCGCTCGCCTTCAATGACGCGAAGCAGCATGGCGTAGACATCGTCGTCGATATCCTGCTGCAACAAAGCCAATTCGGCGGCGGCCCGCATCGCGGCCTTTTGGCTGAGGGCGAATTGCAACCTTAAGGAGGCCTCGACAGAAGCTTCGGTGGGGTGAAAAAACCGCTTGAGATAGGCCTGATACTGCCCGCCAATATTCAACTGCCGGCACAGTGTCAGAAATTGATGGACTTTCAGCCCCCCCAGGCGCACCGGTAACAACGGCTCAGAAAGCGATCCTGTTTGCCATCTGAAGCCGGAGGACGAATGAAAAAAACCCTCTTCACACTCGCTCGCCTCGAAGTTGTGGAGCGCGGCCTGAAACAGCTCAAGCTTCAAATAATCATAGGTGCGCGCTTCGATATTCAGATAGCTCACTTGCAGCGACTTTCTGAGACTTATCCAGGTGGACAGCCCGCCGGCAAGCTCAACGCCATACTGATCCTTGAGTGCCTTTACCAGTAACGGGCGGCCGAACGTCTCGATGTCCTGCAAGGCTGACATCGTCTTATCCAGCACCGTTTGTTCGGTGAAGCTCTCAAGTACGCAATCGTGCACTCGCTGACGCCGCTGTGGGGCTGCGCGCCAATACGCCTGCGCCAGCGTTGTATCGGCTTTACTGAGTGCCTCACGACGCTGCGGTGTGGCATCGATCAGCCACGGTGGGACAGCCGCTATCAATGACTTGGCATGAATGCTCGCGGATGCGCCTGCCGCCCGTGCAGGCACGTTTGTCTGGGGAACTACCGACATACTGACTCTCCTGATAATGAAGAGACCAGTTGATCACCGCGCGCGGGCGCATCCGAAGTACTTAGCTATGACGTTTCCTGAACTATCCTGTGGGTGGCACCGCGCCGATACCACCCGACCTGCGGAGGCTTCATGGACACCCCGGACAATAAACCGCCGACCTTATGGCAGATGCTGCAGAGCGTCATGGCTGCGGCCATTGGCGTGCAAAGCGGCAAGAACCGCACGCGCGACTTCACCCACGGCAAACCCAGCCACTTCGTGGTCCTGGGGATTGTGTTCACAGCCGTGTTTGCGCTGACCTTGTTTGGCATCGTCAAGCTGGTGCTGCACCTGGCCGGTGCCTAGCGCAGCAGCAACTGCAGGCTGAACGGGTAACGGTAGGATGCTGGCTTGCCCTGGGCGGACAGCGCACGAAAATTCACCGGTGCCGTGTGCCCCAACAAGCGCCGCGCCTGGGGAATGTCGATCAATTGGAACAACGCCAACTGGCGGTCGCGCCCACCGTGGGCGCTGATATCCACGCCCTTGGCATCATCATTGATCAGCACCATGGCCCACCCGCCTACGGTGAAATGCCCTGCGACCAGGCTCGACAAGCGACCGTCCAGGCGCGCCTGCAGGATCTCGGGTGAACTGTTGACCGCGCTGAACAGCACGTCCTTACCCGGTAACCGCCCACTGGCCTGCAACGCCTGCATGGCGCCCAGGGCCATCTGATCGTTGGCCGACCACACCAGTGCCGTCTGCGGGTAGCGCTTGAACAGTTGCGTCGCTTGCTCGAAGGCGCGCTCGCGGTTCCACTCGCCGTAGACCAACTGGCGAAGGCGCGCCTCGGGATGCTCGGCCAGTGCTCGACGCAGGCCCCGCTCGCGCAACTGCGCTCCCGGGGTGGTCTTGGCGCCGGAAAAGGCCAACAGGTCGAGGGATTGGCCCGGCGCAACCGGCCCGTGCTGGCGCAACAGATCACGCAGCATCAGGTAGCCCGCCTCTTCATCGTCAGCGACCAGGCTGCCGATCAAACGGATACCACTGCGGGTGCCCAACAGTTGCTCTTGATCGACGGTCAGTGCGCTGTTCACCATCAGCAACTTGATGCCACTGCCCTCGGCCATGCGCAGGATCTGCGGGGCGACGTACTGCTCATTGACCAGCACCAGGTAATCCGGACGCTGGCTGCCTTGCAGCACCTCACGCGCCTGGAGCAGCGTGTTGGCGACATCGCGCTCGCCATAACGCACACGCAAATCGAGGCCGAGGTCCTTGGCGGCGGCCTGCATGAATTGCGTGTAGCTGACCCAGAAGGTTTCGGTCGACATGCCCGGATTGAGAAACACCACCGACGTGGCATGGGCCATCGCCCCGTACGTCGATCCCAGCAACCAGACACACGTAATCAACACCTTCAACATGGACGCTTGAGCCTCGAAATTAGGCCGCCATGATAGTGGCAATGCCTAAACCAATCGAGGCTCAATCAACGTCCTTTATTGGTGGCTGACCCAGAAAACGGCGGTTCCCACCACCAGAATGATCAAGAACAGAATGGCCCAGGCATCCACGGTACTGTCGGGTTTACGGGCTTTTGTCGGATTGCTCATCGCATCGCCTCTTGTCGGTTTTATAGGTGATTGCACTAAGACTCGCTCACAGTAAAGTCGACGATTGCCCGCATGACAAATGTGGATATCCCGATAACCGTTCTCATTAGTCATTTTGGTTATTTCCATATACCCAAACATCACTTTTGCGCATAAACGCAAACTGGTATCGTGCGCCGGCTCCGTTGGGAGTGCGCGGCCGTGCGCGCAGATTTGCCGAGAACAGGACCTATATGTACGTATACGACGAATACGATCAGCGCATCATCGAGGACCGCGTCAAGCAGTTCCGTGATCAGACCCGACGCTACTTAGCAGGTGAACTGAGCGAAGAAGAGTTCCGCCCTCTGCGCCTGCAAAATGGCCTTTATGTTCAGCGCTTTGCGCCGATGCTGCGGGTGGCCGTGCCCTACGGCCAACTGACTTCGCGCCAGATGCGCATGATGGCCAGGATTGCCCGCGACTTCGACAAAGGCTATGCCCACATCAGTACCCGCCAGAACGTGCAGTTCAACTGGCCGGCCCTGGAAGATGTGCCGGACATCCTGGCTGAACTGGCCACCGTGCAGATGCACGCCATTCAGACCAGCGGTAACTGCCTGCGCAACGTGACCACCGACCAATTCGCCGGCGTTGCTGCCGACGAACTGATCGACCCTCGCCCATGGTGTGAAATCATCCGTCAATGGACCACCTTCCACCCGGAATTCGCCTACCTGCCGCGCAAGTTCAAGATCGCCGTCAACGGCTCGACCTCGGACCGCGCAGCCATCGAAGTCCACGACATCGGCCTGGAGCCGGTGTACAACGCCGCTGGCGAGTTGGGCTTCCGTGTGCTGGTCGGTGGCGGCCTGGGCCGTACGCCGGTGGTGGGCGCATTCATCAACGAGTTCCTGCCGTGGCAGGATCTGTTGAGCTACCTCGACGCCATCCTGCGGGTCTACAACCGCTACGGCCGTCGTGACAACAAGTACAAGGCCCGGATCAAGATCCTGGTCAAGGCGCTGACCCCCGAGGTGTTCGCCCAGAAAGTCGACGCCGAGATGGAACACCTGCGCGGCGGCCAGACCACCCTGACCGAAGCCGAAGTGCATCGCGTTGCCAAGCATTTCGTCGATCCCGAGTACAAGGCCCTGGCCAACCAGGACGCCGAAATCGCCGAGCTGGAACGCCAGCATCCAGGCTTTGCCCGCTGGCGTGGCCGCAACACCCTGGCGCACAAAAAGCCGGGCTATGTGGCGGTGACCCTGTCGCTGAAACCGACCGGTGTTGCACCGGGCGACATCACCGACAAGCAGCTGGACGCCGTCGCCGACCTGGCTGACCGCTACAGCTTCGGCCAACTGCGTACCTCTCACGAGCAGAACATCATCCTTGCGGACGTTGAGCAGAGCCAACTGTTCACCCTGTGGGGCGAGCTGCGCGAAGGCGGTTTCGCCACGCCGAACATCGGCCTTTTGACCGACATCATCTGCTGCCCGGGTGGCGACTTCTGCTCCCTGGCCAACGCCAAGTCGATCCCGATTGCCGAATCGATCCAGCGCCGTTTCGACGACCTGGACTACCTGTTCGACATCGGCGAGCTGGACCTGAACATTTCCGGTTGCATGAACGCCTGTGGTCACCACCACGTCGGCCACATCGGCATCCTGGGCGTGGACAAGAAAGGCGAAGAATTCTACCAAGTGTCCCTGGGTGGCAGCGCCAGCCGCGATGCGAGCCTGGGCAAGATCCTCGGCCCGTCCTTCGCCCAGGAAGCCATGCCCGAGGTGATCGGCAAACTGATCGATGTGTACATCGAACAGCGCACCGAAGATGAGCGTTTCATCGACACCTACCAGCGCATCGGCATTGACCTGTTCAAGGAGCGCGTCTATGCAGCGAATCATTAAGAACAACGAAGTCCTCGACGAAACCTGGCACCTGCTGCCCAAGGACGCGAGCTTCGACGGCATCTCCAACTGCGACGACCTGATCGTGCCGTTGGCGCTGTGGCGCGAACACGGCCACGCCCTCAAGGCCCGCGACGGCGGCCTGGGTGTGTGGCTGGACGCCGATGAAGAAGCCGAAGAGATCGGCGCCGACGTGGAACACTTCCAGGTCATCGCGCTGAATTTCCCGGCCTTCACCGACGGTCGCAACTACTCCAACGCCCGCCTGCTGCGTGACCGCTACGGTTACAAGGGCGAACTGCGGGCGATTGGCGACGTGCTGCGCGACCAGTTGTTCTACCTGCGCCGCTGCGGGTTCGATGCCTTCGCCCTGCGCGCAGACAAAGACCCGTACGAAGCGCTGGAAAGCCTCAAGGACTTCTCGGTGACGTACCAGGCTGCAACGGATGAGCCGCTGCCGCTGTTTCGTCGCCGGTAAGTTTGCGGACATGAAAAAGCCCTGGCATGCCAGGGCTTTTTCATGGCTGGAGTTTGATCGACGCCAGCACCTGTTTCTGTCCCATGGAGCATGGGACGCCTTCCGGCTGCGCACGTACGGCCTCAATCACTCCCAGCAACTGGGCTTTGCTGTGGACCAGTTGCGCCTGCATCACTTCGATCTGCGCCACCTTGCTCTCCAAGGCCAGGATGAGTTCGTCGCGCTTGTGCTCCCCCGGCGCGGGCATCAACGCCTTGAGTTCCTGCAAGGTAAACCCGGCCTGTTGCGCGCTCTGGATCAACTGCAAGGTTTGCAACGCGTCTTCTGAATAGCGCCGATAGCCATTGGCTTGGCGTCCCACCTGACTGATCAAGCCTTCGCTCTCGTAAAAGCGGATGCGCGAAGCCGCCAGGCCGCTCTGTTTTGCCAGCTCACCAATATTCATCACAACGCCTGCTTGACATTAAAGTTAACTTTAAGCTTAGCCTGAGGCCTCCCCTACTCAGGAGTCAACGCATGTCACCTTTTGAAGCCTTGCAACTGCCCAACGGCCAAGTCATCGCCAACCGCATCGCCAAGGCGGCGATGGAAGAAAACATGGCCGATATCAACCAGGCGCCGTCCCGCGAATTGAAGCAGTTGTACAAGGCCTGGGCAGACGGCGAACCCGGCCTGCTGTTGACCGGCAATGTGATGATCGACCGCCACGCCATGACCGGCCCCGGCGGCGTGGCCCTGGAAAACGAGCAACACCTGGACAGCTTTCGCGAATGGGCCGATGTGGCGCGCAACAAGGGCGTGCACTTCTGGGTGCAGCTCAGTCATCCAGGGCGCCAGACCATGGCCAATCTCGGCCAGCAAGCGTTGGCGCCGTCCGCCATTGCCCTCGACCTGGGCAGTTTTTCCAAGATGTTCGCCAAGCCCAAAGCCATGAGCGAAGACGAAATCCAGGACGTGATCCAGCGCTTCGCCACCAGCGCACGCCTGGCCGAGAAAGCCGGCTTTACCGGCGTGCAGATCCACGGCGCCCACGGCTATTTGCTGAGTCAGTTTCTCTCGCCCTTGAGCAACCACCGCACTGACCGCTGGGGCGGCTCGCTGGAAAACCGTGCGCGCCTGCTGCTGGAAGTGATTCACGCCGTGCGCGCCAGCGTCAGCCCGTCGTTTTGCGTGGCGGTCAAACTCAATTCGGCGGATTTCCAGCGCGGCGGCTTTGACGAAACCGATGCGCGGGCAGTGGTGGAAATGCTCAACCCATTGCCCATCGACCTGCTGGAACTGTCCGGCGGCAGCTATGAAGCGCCCGCCATGCAAGGCGAAGCACGGGACGGTCGCACGCTCGCCCGTGAAGCGTACTTCCTTGAATTTGCCGCCCAAATGGCCAGCGTCGCCAGCATGCCCGTGATGGTCACCGGGGGCATTCGCCGCCTGCCTATCGTGCAGCAAGTGCTGGACAGCGGCATCGCCATGGCCGGTATCGCCACCGCCCTGACGCTGGAACCGCAGTTGATCAAACACTGGCGCGAAGGTCGCGACCTCAACCCGCAACTCAAGCCGATCGACTGGAAGCGCAAGCCCCTGGCCTCGCTCGCCACGCTCGCCGTGGTGCGCAACCAGATGCGCCGCCTCAGCCGTGGTCGGCGGCCCAACCCCAAGGTGATGCCCTGGTTGGCACTGGCGTGTGACCAATGGTTTATCGCCCGCCGCACACGGCAATACCGCGCTGCCATGACGCAATCTTCACATTAAAGAAGGAGCATTCGTCGTGATCGAACTGTCCCCTATTGATCAGCAGCTTTTAACCTCACTGACGATTGGAGTGCTTCATGGCGAAAATCAACCTGGCCCAGCAACTGGCGACCACCCTTGAACAGGCGGGCATCAAGCGCATCTGGGGCCTGACCGGCGACAGCCTCAACGGTCTCACCGATGCGCTGCGCACCATGGACAGTATCGAGTGGATGCACGTGCGCCACGAAGAAGTCGCCGCCTTTGCCGCCGGCGCAGAGGCCGCCGCCACCGGCGAGTTGTCGGTGTGCGCCGGCAGTTGCGGGCCGGGAAATCTGCACTTGATCAATGGTCTGTTCGACTGCCATCGCAACCATGTGCCGGTGCTGGCGATTGCCGCACAGATTCCGTCCTCGGAAATCGGCCTGAACTACTTCCAGGAGACCCATCCCCAGGAACTGTTCAAGGAGTGCAGCCACTTTATAGAGCTGGTCACCAACCCCGCGCAGATGCCCCAGGTGCTGCATCGCGCCATGCGCTCGGCGATCCTCAATCGCGGCGTGGCGGTGGTGGTGATTCCGGGGGATGTGTCGCTGCTGGAAGTCGAAGACACCCTCAAGCCGTGGCCGGCCCTGCACGCGCCACGCACCTTGCCGGCAGAGGCCGATCTGCTGCAATTGAGCGAGATCCTCTCGCGCAGTGAAAAAGTCACGCTGCTGTGTGGCAGCGGCTGTGCCGGCGCCCATGCGCAAGTGGTGGCCCTGGCGGACATGTTGGGCGCGCCGGTGGTGCACGCCTTGCGCGGCAAGGAACATGTGGAATGGGATAACCCCTTTGATGTGGGCATGACCGGCCTGATCGGTTTCAGCTCCGGGTACCACGCCATGCTCGACTGCGACACGCTGATCATGCTCGGCACCGACTTCCCGTATCGCCAGTTCTACCCCACCGACGCAAAAATCATCCAGGTCGACCGCAATCCGCAGGCACTGGGCCGTCGCGCCACCTTGGACCTGGGTATCGCCGCGGATGTCAGCGAAACCATCGATGCCCTGCTGCCGCGCTTGACCCGCAAGACGGATCGCAGCTTCCTTGAAACCTCGTTGAAGCATTACGTAAAAGCCCGTCAGGGGCTGGACGACCTTGCGCAACCGTCCAAGGCCAATCGACCGATCCACCCGCAATACGTTGCGCGACTGCTCAGTGAGTTGGCCGACGATGACGCGATCTTTACCGCCGATGTCGGCTCACCCACGGTCTGGGCGGCGCGCTACCTGAAGATGAACGGCAAGCGCCGCCTGATCGGCTCGTTCAACCATGGTTCCATGGCCAACGCGATGCCCCAGGCGATTGGCGCGCAGGCCGCATTTGCGGGTCGGCAAGTGATTTCCATGTCCGGCGACGGCGGTTTCGCCATGCTGATGGGGGATTTCATCTCGCTGGCGCAGCTGAAGTTGCCGGTCAAAGTCATCGTATTTGATAACTCGTCACTGGGATTTGTCGCCATGGAGATGAAGGCCGCGGGTTATCTGGACACGGGCACCGAGCTGAAGAATCCGGATTTCGCGGCGATGTCCAACGCCATGGGAATCCTCGGCATTCGCGTGGAGCAATCCGCAGATCTGGAACCCGCCCTGCGCCGCGCCCTGGCCCACGATGGCCCGGTGCTGGTGGATGTGGTAACCGCCACTCAGGAACTGGTGATGCCGCCGAGCATCAAGCTGGAACAGGCCAAGGGGTTCAGCCTGTATATGCTCAAGGCGGTGATGAGTGGGCGTGGCGATGAGGTGATCGAATTAGCGCGGACCAACTGGCTGCGCTGATCTGAACAGGTGAAGAGGGGCTTGCCTGGCGAGGCTGCGTGGCGGACGTATTGACACCCCGCGATCTGCGGGGCGCCCAACGCAGCCTCGCTTGCGCTCGGCAGCTGCTACGGGTGACGGGGATACTTGGCAGCCGCTTCGCATTATCCTGTGGAACTTGCGTAGATACCTATGCGGTCTGTTTTTCTACCCATTGTGCGTAGGCATCAATGAAGGTCTGCAAAAACGGCTTGGTCTTTTCTGACACCTTGCCCGACTCATCAAACACACTGCCCGCCCCACCCAGGTAGGCTTCCGGCTGCTGCATGCACCACACATCCAGGAACACCAGGGACTGGCGCAGATGGTGGTTGGCGCCAAAGCCGCCAATGGCGCCCGGCGACACGCTGATGATCGCTCCCGGTTTGCCACTCCAGGCGCTTTGTCCATAAGGGCGGGAACCCACGTCAATCGCATTCTTCAATGGGGCCGGCACCGAGCGGTTGTATTCCGGTGTCACGAACAGCACCGCGTCGGATGAACTCACCTGTTTGCGGAAAGTACTGTAGGCTGCCGGCGGTGAATCAGCGTCGATGTCTTCGTTGTAGAGCGGCAGATCGCCGATTTCGACAATGCTCAACTTCAGATTGGCCGGAGCCAGTTCGGCCAATGCCAACGCGACCTTGCGGTTGATCGACTGTTTTCTCAAGCTGCCAACCAGGACGGCAATCGTGTAGACCTTGCTCATGGAGGTTTTCCCGATGTCTGACTAATGGAGCTTGTAGTTATAGAGACTTCACGACGGGTTCACCAGAAGGTTTTGAGATTCCTCCAGGCGTTTGCGTCGCACGCTGCTGCGTAGGAAGTGTCTGAAAATCTCAATGAATAGTATTTTTTTTGTGTAGGCAAACTACCTCTCTTTATGGCGGTCTACAGAACCGTAAATCGAGTGTTTATCTCCAGAGGTTCTAAACAGATGGCAGCAGTACTTGTCGGACAGTTCCATGCCAGAGACGCGGAAGGCCGCGTGTATTCCGTGCATGAGTTCCAGGAATCCAACCCGGCGCAAGCCGACTTGGCTGGCTCGACGCCCACCACGACCTACAAGCTGGCCATTGGCGACCGTGTAGAAAAACTGGAAGGCGATGAGTTCAAACTGATCCAGTCGGGCATCATTATTGTCCGCGAATCGCAAACCACCCTCGCGTCATAAGATCTCGCCTTGATGACCTGCTCAGTCCTGGCCATTGATGGCATCGACTGGGCCGGGGTGATCAAGGGCTGCGGATCTCCGTGACTTCAAGACCCTGCTCGCTCTGCTTGAGCGTCACCAGCAAGTGCCCCCGCTCCCCTTCAACGGCGTACACCGTGCGCGTGTAGCCTGACGTGTTGTAGGCGGGATATGCCTCCACCTGCCTGACCAGAGTAACCCCCAACACCGCCCCCACCTGCTCGCCCACCTGTTCCTGGGCACGGATAAACGCTTCGAGCGCGAGGCTCTGCGGTGTGTCGTCGTGATTGCTGAAGAGATAAGCCGCCGCGCACCCTACGGTCACCAGGACCAGGAGTTGCTTGGCCGTTACCCCGAAGAACGTCGAGGGAATAGGCATTTGAGACCAGACCTGTTTTTGTTGTAAGTGCCGGTATCCGGCTTTGGTCGTTGATGATCAGACAAGCCATTCTAGTGAGGTCGTGATTGAACGCCAGTGGCACAGGCGACCTGCACCGTCTTTTTTACGCACGACCACTTGTACCATTGAAACCCCACTGCACTGCACATAGACTCCGGCCATGCGTTTACGTCATCTCGAAGTGATTCAGGCCATCTTGCAGACCGGACACCTCGGCACGGCCGCCGAATGGTTGCAGCTCCCCGTGGGCGATGTGGAGGCGTCGCTCAAGGAAGCCGAGCAGCAACTGGGTTTTATGCTGTTCGCCAGCGTACGCGGGCGCTTGCAGGCAACGCGGGAAACCCTGGCGTTGCAGGCAGAAATCGCCCATGTGTACGAAGCGTTGGAGCCGGTGCAACGGCTGGCCAGCCGCCTGAAACACCATCACGCCCCACCCCTGCGAGCGCTCTGCACCCCGCCCCTGGCCAATCAACTGTTGCCGCACAGCATCGCGGTGCTGCGCCGACGGTTCCAGGACACCCCCTGCAACCTGTCGAGCCAGCCCACACGAGAAATCGTCAGGAGCCTGTTGCTGCACGAGGCCGACGTCGGCCTGAGCCTGCATGACCCGGAGCACCCGCAAATCCTCAGAACCGTGCTCGCCCAGGGCAAACTGCAGCTACTCGCACCCCACGGTTGGCTCAAGCCCAAGCAAAAGTACATTGCGCTGCAGGACCTGGCCGGGCAGTCGATGATCGGGCTGGAGGGGCAAGACCCACTCAGCCGCCTGCTGGACGCCAAGCTGCAAGCCCTTCGGCCACTGCCGGTGGTGCAAACGCGCGTGCAGACCTACCAGATGATGCGCAGCATGGTGGAAGCGGGAGAAGGCCTGGCGATTGTCGACCCGTTCACCGCGTTCGGCGCACGGGAGGCCGGGCTGGATGCATGCCCGGTGTCGCCGCCGATCACGATCCATCTGTACGCGCTGACCCTCAAGGATGGGATGGCTTCTGCAGCCTTGAATGCATTGCTGGAGATTGTCACGCAGAAGGCTGAAAGCCTGCTGTTGGGTTAAGTCTTGTCGACTTCGGATTTGAACAACCGATACCAGAAAATCGCCACTTCGCGCGTTTGCGGGTCGATGCCGCGATAACGCAGGTGGTCGATCCCCCCCATCACATAACCGCAGCGCTCATAAAGACGGCACGCGCCGAGGTTGTTGTTTTGGGTTTCGAGCATCATGCCCGGCAGGTTTTTCTTGCGGCTCCAGAACTGCGCCACATCCAGCAACGCCTTGGCCACGCCGTGCCGCCGTGCCGGCAGGACCACCGCCAGTTCATCCACATGGGCAAAACCATTCCAGTTGGTACTGACCACGATATGCCCCACCGCTCGATCGTCCAGGTAGGCCATGAAAATCGCGCTGTCTGGCGCATCGCGGAAACTGGCGAACTCCTCAGGATCAATTCCATAACATTTGCGGTACGGCAGGATGCGCTCCAGCGGCCACTGATCGACGCGCTTGCCCATCTCCGGCACGCTATAGGCGCTGACCTCGAAACTGAAGTCATTGCCCCACACGTAGGCATCGAAGCCTTCGTCGGCGACTCGCACACTGAGCCCTGGATACTTCGGGTTCATTACGGCTTGCATAAACATCCTTAACCCTTGATGCAATCTACGGTGTAACAACGACCACTGCCGTCATCTTCGTGTTGTAACCCGTGAACATCGGCAACAAAACCGGGGAAACTGCTATCGAACGTCCGGGCAAATGCCAGGTAGTCGATGATCGAGCGGGTTGACTCGGTAAAGCGCTCGCCAGGCATGATCAACGGAATGCCCGGCGGATAAGGCACCAGCATCACGGCTGCGACGCGTCCTGGCAAGGCATCAATCGACACGGCCTCCACTTCTCCTCTTACCAATTGGTCGTAGGCGTCCGCCGGTTTCATCGCGACGTCCGGTAATACGGTGTACATGCGCTTGAGGTGTTTGGCGGTGGCGTTGCTGCGGTAGCAACTGTGCAGTTGGTCGCACAGGTCGCGCAAACCCAGGCCCTGATAACGCGCCGGGCCCTGGGCAAATACTGACGGCAAACAACTGGCCAGGCTGCTATTCGCGTCATAACTGCGCTTGAACTCCAGCAACTCGGTGAGCAACGTGCTCCATTTGCCTTTGGTGATGCCCATGGAAAACAGCACCAGAAAGGAATACAGCCCGGTCTTTTCTACCACCAGCCCGCGCTCCCAGAGGAATTTACTGACCACCGCCGCGGGAATCCCGCAATCGCTCAAGGCACCGCCTGCATTGAGGCCGGGCATCACCAGCGTGACTTTGATCGGGTCCAGCAACACATAGTCTTCGGCCACATCACCAAAGCCATGCCACTCATCCTGCGGCTGCAACAGCCAATCCGCCGTGGCGACGCGGTCGATGCCGGCCACCGACGGCGGTTGCCAGATGGAGAACCACCAGTCCTCGGCGGCGATATGCTGGCGCAGATTAGCCAGGGCGCGGCGAAAACTCAGGGCCTCATCGAACATTTCCTGGAGCAACGAACGCCCGGCCGGGCCTTCCATCATCGCCGACGCCACGTCCAGCGAGGCGATGATGCTGTATTGCGGCGAGGTGGAGATGTGCATCATGAACGCTTCGTTGAAACGGTCGCGGTCCAGCTGCCGCGCACCGCCGTCCTGGACATGGATCATCGAGGCCTGGCTGAAGGCCGCCAGCAGTTTGTGGGTGGAATGGGTGGTAAACACCAGCGGGCTGTCCGGGGTACGCGAGGTGCCCATGCCATAGCGCCCGGCGAAAAACTCATGGAACGCTGCGTAGGCATACCAGGCTTCGTCAAAGTGCAGCACCTCGACGCTGTTGCCCAGTTGCTGCTTGATCAGCTCGGCGTTGTAGCACAGGCCGTCATAGGTGGAGTTGGTGACCACGGCCATCTTCACTTTCGCGGGCCGCCCACAGGTCAGGGGGCTGGCGTCGATCTTGGCGCGGATCGACTCGGGGCTGAATTCGCTCAGGGGAATGGGGCCGATGATCCCCAGTTCATTGCGTTCCGGGCACAGGTACAGCGGGATCGCGCCGGTCATGATGATCGAGTGCAGGACGGATTTGTGGCAGTTGCGGTCCACCAGCACCAGGTCATCGCGGCCGACCATGGAATGCCAAACGATCTTGTTGGCGGTGGATGTGCCATTGATCACAAAGAAGGTGTGGTCGGCGCCGAAGTTGCGCGCAGCACGAGCCTCGGCTTCGGCCAGCGGGCCGGTGTGGTCCAGCAGCGAGCCCAGTTCGGGCACTGAAACCGACAAATCCGAACGCAGGGTGTTTTCCCCGAAGAACTGATGAAACGCCTGCCCCACCGGGCTTTTGCGATACGCCACGCCGCCGCCATGACCGGGGGTGTGCCAGGAATAATTGGAGTCGGCGGTGTGTTGTACCAAGGCCTTGAAGAATGGCGGCAGCAGGCCATCAAGATAGGTGCGTGCGGCGCGGGCCACTTGCCGGGCCAGGAATGGCACGGTGTCTTCGAACAGATAAAGGATGCCGCGCAGCTGGTTGAGTTCGCTCATGGCATCGGCCGGGGCGTTTTCCAGGGTGACTTGCTCGCCCAGGGCAAAGATCGGCAGGTTGGGTGCCCGCACCCGCGCCAGGCGAATCAGCTCGACCATGTTTTGCAGCAGGTGGGTATTTTCGCCAGCGCCCTCGGCGGCGATCAACATGCAGGCCAGGCCGTGATGGGTAGACGCCACCAGCCGACCTTCGGCGTAGTCCACGGCGGAAAAAACACTGAAGCCCTCCTGTTCCAGCTCCCGGGCAATGCCGCGGACCCGGTCGCCAGCAACGGTGTCGGCCTTGATGTCGCGGTGCACGATAAGAACAGGGAACTTCAGGTCTTTGTACATGAGGGCGTAGAGTCCTGAGGGCTATGCACTCAGGGTAGAAGCTAGGCTGCGATGACGCGAATGAAGATTTTGAAAGCTATGGAGATCAACTGTAGGGGGGGCAAGCCCCCTCCGACATTTTGATGGCTATTGTTGTGTCAGCTGAGTCCACAACGCAGGAGCACCAGCCGACTTGGCAATTGCTTCCAGGCGTTGCGCATGCTCGACCATGTCCTGTTCGCTGGCGCGAAGAATCGTGGTCGGCTTGCGATCTGCCGGCAGGCGGCGGATTTCCGAAGGACGGTTGCCCGAGCCTTCTGCCGAGCCACTGCCATCGGACGCATTACCCGCCAACGAAAGGCTGGTCTGCCCGCCGGTCATGGTCAGGTAGACGTCGGCGAGAATCTCGGAGTCGAGCAGAGCGCCGTGGAGTTCGCGGCCGGAGTTGTCGACACCATACCGCTTGCACAACGCATCGAGGCTGTTGCGCTGGCCGGGGTGACGTTCACGGGCCATCATCAAGGTATCGAGGATCGAGCAGTGCTGGGAAATGTCTGCACGATCAGTCTGCCCCATCAGGGCAAATTCGTTATTGATGAAACCGACGTCGAACGCCGCGTTATGGATGATCAGTTGGGCGCCCTTGATGAATTCGAAGAACTCATCGGCCACTTCAGCGAAGCGTGGCTTGCCCTTGAGGAACTCGTCGGTGATACCGTGAACGCCGATGGCGCCTTCGTCACTGTCGCGGTCCGGTTGCAGGTAGACGTGGAAGTGACGCCCGGTGAGACGCCGACCCATGAGTTCGACACAGCCGATTTCAATGATCCGGTGGCCGTCAGTCACCGGCATGCCGGTGGTTTCGGTATCGAGTACAACAGATCGGATGGCCATCAGGGTTCAGCTCTCAACGGTGGTGTGCACTGTGGTGTGCGTCAAAGGGCGCGATGTTAGCACGTCAGCTCTGCTTGTAGCCTCGCACCTCGTCTACACCACGGTTGGCGAGCTGGTCTGCCCGCTCGTTGCCGGGGTGGCCGATGTGCCCGCGAACCCACTTCCAAGTGATGTCATGGCGATTGCATTGCTCGTCGAGCAATTGCCACAGGTCGGCATTTTTTACCGGTTCCTTGGCGGCGGTCTTCCAGCCGCGCTTCTTCCAATTGACCATCCATTCGTTGATGCCCTTCATCACGTACTGCGAGTCGGTGACCAGCAGCACGTTGCAGCGACGCTTGAGTTCTTCCAGGCCGCGAATCGCGCCCATCAGTTCCATGCGGTTGTTGGTGGTGTTGGCTTCGCCGCCCCACAGTTCCTTCTCGACGCCCTTGCACACCAGCAAGGCGCCCCAGCCGCCAGGGCCTGGGTTGCCCTTGCAGGCGCCATCGGTGAAGAGTTCTACGCTGTCAGTCATCAGTTACTCGGTCTTAAATCAAAAAGGGGTTTTACGTTTCACTTTGCTTGCGGTTGACCTTGGCCATCGGCATCGGCACCAGTTTGCCGATGGGCTGGCGCGCTACCTGGCGCACCGGCCGTAGCCCGACCACAATCTTGCGCGCCACTAATAGATAGAAGCCGCCGCCCGAGAGCTGCCAGATACCCGCCCGGCGTTCCCAGCCGCTGAGGCGCGCCTGCCACTTGGTCGAGGCAAGCGGCGGACGATAGCACCCGAAGCGGCGTTTCTCCAGCGCGAAGCCCAGCAGGTTCAGCCAGTCCGCAACCCGCGACGGCGCGATGCAGCGCGCCTGGCGCAGGCCATCATGGGCGAACACATGGCGCAGCCCCCAACTGCTCCAAGGGTTGATGCCGACAATCAGCAAATGGCCACCAGGGCGCACGCTGCTCGCCGCCTCGCGCAGCAAACCGTGGGGCGACAGGCAGAAATCCAGGCCATGCTGCAACACCACCACATCGGCGGCGTGCTCGCTCAACGGCCAGGCCTGCTCCTCGCAAACGATCTCGACGCCCGGCAACGGTGCGCCCAGGCGCACATTGCGTTGCACCTGCGGCGCAGACGGCGGCGTCTGTGCGGAGGGACCGTAATGCACCAGATAGCCACCAAAGAAGCGGCCCAGCTCGTCTTCGAGCATGCGCCGTTCTTCATCCAGCAGAAATTGCCCGATGGGCCCGGACAGCCATTCACGGGCCGCGCCGATCAGGGCCAGCCACTCAGGATCGGCCTGGGCGAACGCTTTATCAGTCATTGCATTCTCCAACTCGCCTAGACGTTCTAAGATGCACCAATGTGTTTAGCTTGGCGAATCGAAGAATGATACAGATCAGTGCCCTGCCCGCCTTCACCGATAACTACATCTGGTTGTTACAGGACCCGCCTAAAAAGCGCTGCGCGGTGGTCGACCCCGGCGATGCCGCGCCGGTACTGGCCTGGCTCACGCAAAATCCCGAGTGGACTTTGAGCGATATCCTGATCACCCACCATCACCATGACCACGTGGGTGGCGTCGAACAACTCAAGCGCGCGACCAACGCCAAGGTCTACGGCCCGGCCAACGAACAGATCCCGGCGCGGGACGTGGCGTTAAATGATAACGACCGCATCACGGTGCTCGGCTGGGACTTCGACATTTATGCCGTGCCCGGCCACACCCTAGGCCATATCGCTTTTTATCACCCGGGCGTGCTGTTGTGTGGCGACACCCTGTTCGCCGCCGGTTGCGGGCGCCTGTTCGAGGGCACGCCTGAACAGATGCACACTTCGCTGGAGCGTTTGGCTGCCCTGCCCGCCGACACCTTGGTGTACTGCACCCACGAATACACACAAAGTAACCTCAAGTTTGCCCAAGCGGTGGAACCAGACAACGCCGATATCGCCGAACGGGTGGAAAGCGTCCGCCAACTGCGGGCCCGTGGCGAGATAACACTGCCCTCCAACCTGGCCCTGGAAAAACGCACCAACCCTTTTTTGCGCACCTCTGAAACATCCGTTAAACAAAAAGCGGACGAACGGAACGGCCGCGACAACCGCTCTGGGGCCGAGGTTTTTGCTAGCTTGAGGGCGTGGAAAGATAAGTTCTAAGACGATGCAATCTGATACGTAATTTCTGAATGGTTGACCGGAACCAAAGCGCTTTCTAGAATCGCCCGACATTTTTGCCCGGAACTTACTTCCAGCCAATGTCGTCATCTATTCGTAAATCCAACCATTCAGACGCATTGACCCGCCTGGCTCAAGCTGTGGCGGTGGCTGTCTCCGCAACTCTGGCGGGCTGCCAATCGACAAATTACGCTGCACAAACCACCGTGCAACCCAAACCCAATCTTGCTGCCAAGATCAAGCAAAAACCTATCTGGCTCACAGAGAAGCCCAGCCCCGAAGTACCCCAGGACGTCTGGGAACGCATGCGCCGGGGCTTTCAATTGCAGGACAACGTTGGCGTCAACCCGCGCATCGAGCAACAGCGCCTGTGGTTCGCGAGTAACCCGTCCTTCCTGGAGAACGCCGGCGAACGCGGCAGTCTCTACATTCATTACATCGTCGAACGCCTTGAAGAACGCAACATGCCCCTGGAGCTGGCGCTACTGCCGGTGATCGAAAGTGCCTACAACCCGATGGCCTATTCACGCAGCGATGCGGTGGGCCTGTGGCAGTTCATCCCCTCCACCGGGCGCTACTTCAACCTGCGCCAGACCCGCGCCTACGACGGCCGACGCGACATCACCGCCTCCACCACCGCCGCCCTCGACTACCTGACACGCCTGCATGACATGTTCAACGGCGACTGGCTGTTGGCGCTGGCCGCCTACAATGCCGGCGAAGGCACCGTGAGCCGCGCCATCGAGCGCAACGAAAAGCTCGGCCTGCCGACCGACTACTGGAACCTGCCCCTGCCCCAGGAAACCAAGGACTACGTGCCCAAGTTCCTGGCGCTCTCCCAAGTGGTGCTGGCCCCCGAGGCCTACGGCGTCAACCTGAACCCGATTGCGAACACGCCGTACTTCGAAGTGGTTGAAGTCAAGCAAAGCATGGACCTGTCACGGGTCGCCGCG
The DNA here is from genome assembly GCF_002742485.1 of Pseudomonas sp. 2822-17. Taxonomy (NCBI): domain Bacteria; kingdom Pseudomonadati; phylum Pseudomonadota; class Gammaproteobacteria; order Pseudomonadales; family Pseudomonadaceae; genus Pseudomonas; species Pseudomonas sp. 2822-17. The sequence goes on along the minus strand of NZ_LJRZ01000057.1, from coordinate 24,639 downwards.
CTGGCTGAAATCGACGAAGACGAACTGTTCCAGCTCAACCCGGCCCTGAAACAACGCACCACCCTGGACGGCCCGCAACATCTGTTGGTACCGAGCTCCAAGGCGCAGTTGCTGACCAGCACCCTTTCGACGATGAAGCCGGAAGAATTGCTGGCGATGCGCCCGAAAAAACAGGTGTTCGACGAAGTCGAGACCGCACGCGTGGCCGGCCGCAGCCGCAGCTACAAGGTGCGCAGCGGCGACAACCTCACGCTGATCGCCAAGGCCAACAAGGTCGATGTGCATGACCTGCAGCGCTGGAACCAGCTTAATGGCCAGGCACTGAAGGTCGGTCAGACGTTGGTGATGCAGGACACCCGCCGCGCGGTGGCCAGCAGCAAGAAGCCGGTGCAGTACAAGGTCAAGAAAGGCGACTCGCTGTACATCGTCGCCAAGCGATTCAACGTCGAGATGCAACATCTCAAGCGTTGGAACCCGCGTACTGGCCAGGCATTGAAGCCGGGGCAGATGCTGGTGGTTTCAGGGCCGCGCTGATAACTCGGGAACACTACGGATCTAATTGTGGGAGGGGGCTTGCCCCCGATAGCGGTGTGTCAACCAGTGAATCTGGTAGCTGACAGCCTGCTATCGGGGGCAAGCCCCCTCCCACATTGGTTCTCGAGTGTCTGGGACTGGCTTTTTCCAACCGGAACAAGCTGTTACTGTACCGACCATAAAGCCCAAGCCGCCTGGATCGGATCTCTGACTTGAAGCGTCCCCTCCTTCTACTAATAAGTCTGGCCTTGAGCTTTGGTGCGAACGCGACGATTACCGAGAGCCACGGTTATACGCAGTTCGGCAGGCTCAAGTACCCGGCCAAATTCACCCACTTCGACTGGGTCAACCCTGCAGCGCCGAAAGGCGGGACTTTGCGGGTCATGGCATTTGGCACCTTCGATACGCTCAACCCCTATACCTTCAAGGGCTCCAGCCCGGTTTCCACCCCCAATTTCCTGCAATACGGCGTCAACGAGCTCAATGAGCCGTTGATGGTCGGCACCGGCCAGTACGCGCCGTCCGGTGATGAGCCCACCTCTAGCTACGGATTGATTGCCCAATCGGTCGAGTACAGCGAGGACCGCAGCTGGGTGGTGTTCAATTTGCGCCCGGAAGCGCGCTTTCATGATGGCAAGCCGATCACCGCCGATGACGTGGCCTTTTCCTATCGCACCCTGCTGACCGAGGGCCATCCGCAATACCGCACCAACCTGCAGGAAGTGGCGCGGGTGGACATCCTCAATCCTCACCGCATCCGGTTTGTGTTCAAGCGCGCCGGCAACCCGCTGCTGATTCTGCGCCTGGGTGAGCTGCCGGTATTGCCCCAGCATTATTGGAAAAACCGCGACTTCAAGGCCACCACCTTCGAACCGCCGCTGGGCAGCGGACCGTACCGTATCAGCAAGGTCACCCCGGGACGCCAGCTGGTGTTTGAGCGGGTCAAGGATTACTGGGGCAAGGACCTGCCGGTCAACCGGGGCTTTTACAATTACGACAAGGTCGAAGTGGAGTTCTACCGCGACAGCGACGTGGCCTTCGAGGCCTTCAAGGCCGGCGAATTCGACATCTATATAGAGCACCAGGCCAAGAACTGGGCCAATGGCTACAACTTCCCTGCGGTGAACCGGGGTGAGGTGATCAAGGCGCAGATCGCCCACCAGATCCCCACCCAAAGCCAGGGCCTGTTCATGAACACCCGCCGACCGACCTTCAGCCAGGCCAAGGTGCGTGAAGCCCTGGGGCTGATGTTCGACTTCGAGTGGACCAACCGCACCCTGTTCAGCAACGCCTACAAACGCACCTTGAGCTACTACCCCAACAGCGAGTTCGCCGCGAGCGGCGTACCCGTGGGCCACGAATGGCTGATGCTCTCGCCGTACCGCGAGCAATTGCCGGCGAACCTGTTTACCCAAGCCTTCAGCCTGCCGCAGACCGACGGGCGCGGTATCCCCCGCGAGAACATGCGCCGCGCCCTGGCACTGCTGGGCGAGGCTGGCTGGAAACTCTCGGGCCAGCGCTTGCTCAACAAAGATGGGCAGCCGCTGCGCTTTGAGATGCTGCTGGTCAACCCGAACCTGGAGCGCATCCTGCAACCCTATGTGGAGAACCTGATCAGCATCGGCATCGACGCGCGCCTGCGCACCGTCGACCGCGCGCAGTACAAGCAGCGCCTGGATCAATTCGACTTCGACATGATCCTGATCACCCTCAACCAGACCCTGAGCCCCGGCCTTGAGCAGTGGCAGTACTTCCACTCCAGCCAGGCCGCGATCAAGGGCAGCAAGAACTACGCAGGCATCGCCAACCCGATCGTCGATCATCTGCTGGAACAACTGCTGGCCGCCCAGACTCGCGAAGAACAACTGGCCGCCGGCCGCGCCCTCGACCGGGTGCTGCTGTGGCAGCACTACAGCATTCCAAACTGGTACCTCAACTATCATCGCCTGGCGTACCGCAACCGGTTCGCCTTTGTCGCCACGCCGCCCTACAGCCTGGGCCTGAGCGCGTGGTGGCTCAAAGCGTCGGAGAAAGCCCAATGATGTCTTTGCGTTCTTCACTGTTTGCCGGCTTGTTGCTGAGCTGCGCGGCCCACGCGGCGCCGCAGCATGCGCTGACGCTGTACAACGAGCCGCCGAAATACCCGGCCGACTTCAAGCACTTCGACTATGTGAACCCGGATGCCCCCAAGGGCGGCACGTTCCGCGAGTCGGCCATGGGCGGCTTCGACAGCCTCAACCCCTACATTGCCAAAGGCGTGCCGGCGGACAACCTCGGCCTGATCTACGACACCCTGGCCATGCAAAGCCTGGATGAACCCATCACCGAATACGGCCTGGTCGCCGGCAAGATCGAAAAAGCCCCGGACAACAGTTGGGTGCGTTTCTACCTGCGCCCCGAAGCGCGCTTCCATGATGGCCACCCGATCCGTGCCGAAGACGTGGTGTTTACCTTCCAGGAACTGATCAAGGAAGGTTCGCCGATCTACCGCACCTATTACGCCGACGTCGACGAAGTCATTGCCGAAGATCCGCTGAAAGTGCTGTTCAAGTTCAAGCGCACCAACAACCGCGAATTACCGCTGATCCTCGGGCAACTGCCGGTGTTGCCCAAGCATTGGTGGGCGACCCGCGACTTCGCCAAGGGCAACCTTGAAGTGCCGTTGGGCAGCGGGCCGTACAAGGTCGCCGAGGTCAAGGCCGGGCGCATGATCCGCTACGAGCGGGTCAAGGACTACTGGGCCAAGGACTTGCCGGTCACCAAGGGTTTCTACAATTTCGATAACCGCATCACCGACTACTATCGCGACAGCACCGTCTCCCTGGAAGCCTTGAAGGCTGGGCAGTTCGACTATTGGCTGGAATTCAGCGCCAAGAACTGGGCCAACGCCTACAACATCCCGGCCGTGACCGAAGGCCGCTTGATCAAGGAAGAGATTCCCAACGGTAACCCCACCGGGATGCAAGGTTTTGTGTTCAACATGCGCAAACCCATGTTCGAAGACGTGCGCGTGCGCAAGGCCATCAGTCTGTTGCTGGATTTCGAATGGAGCAACAAGCAGCTGTTCAACGGCGCCTACACCCGTACCCGCAGCTACTTCGAAAACTCGGAGATGGCGGCCACTGGCCTGCCCGGCCCTGATGAGCTGAAAATCCTCGAACCGCTGCGCGACAAGATCCCACCCGAAGTCTTCACCCAGGCTTTCGAACCGGCCAAGACCGACGGCAGCGGCATGATCCGCACCCAGCAACGCGAAGCCTACCAACTGCTGCAGGAAGCCGGTTGGCGTATCGTCGATGACAAGATGGTCGACCCCACCGGCAAACCGGTGAAGATCGAATTCCTGCTCGCCCAGACTGAATTCGAACGTATCCTGCTGCCCTTCAAGCGTAACCTGGCCGACCTGGGCATCGACCTGGTGATCCGCCGCGTCGACGTCTCGCAGTTCGTCAATCGTATCCGCTCGCGGGACTTCGACATGCTGGTGGGCAGCTTCCCGCAGTCCACCTCGCCCGGTAACGAACAGCGCGAATTCTGGAAATCCTCCAGCGCCGATAAACCCGGCAGCCGCAACTACATGGGCCTCAAGGACCCGGCGGTTGACCAATTGGTAGAGGAACTGATCGACTCCGATTCGCGCAAAAGCCTGGTGGCCCATGCCAAAGCCCTGGATCGCGTGTTGCAGTTTGGCTACTACGTGATTCCCAACTGGCACATCAAGACGTTCCGCGTGGCGTATTGGGATCACCTGGGCCACCCCAAGGTACCGCCGCGCTACGACGTGGGCACCGCCACCTGGTGGAGCAAACCCAATGTCAAACCTGCCGTCCCCCTGAACACAGACACGAACGCCGATCCGGCGAGCGGAGGCGATTGAATGCTGGCCTATATTGTTCGCCGCCTGTTACTCATCATCCCCACATTGTTCGGGATCCTGCTGATCAACTTCATCATCATCCAGGCCGCCCCCGGTGGCCCGGTGGAACAGATGATCGCCAAGCTTGAGGGCTTTGAAGGCGCCACCAGCCGCATTGCCGGCGGCGGCGCCGAAGTCTCGGTGGCCGGCTCCAGCAGCTATCGCGGCGCCCAGGGCCTGGACCCGGCGCTGATCAAGGAAATCGAAAAGATGTACGGCTTCGACAAGTCGGCGCCGGAACGCTTGTGGATCATGGTCAAGAACTACGCCCAGCTGGATTTTGGCGACAGCTTCTTCCGTGACGCCAAGGTCATCGACCTGATCAAGGAAAAGATGCCGGTGTCCATCTCCCTCGGGTTATGGAGCACGCTGATCATGTACCTGGTGTCGATCCCCCTGGGGATCGCCAAGGCTACGCGCCATGGCAGCCATTTCGACGTGTGGACCAGTTCGGCGATCATCGTCGGCTATGCGATCCCGGCGTTCCTGTTCGCGATCCTGTTGATCGTGGTATTCGCCGGCGGCAGTTACTTGGACTGGTTCCCGTTGCGCGGGCTCACCTCCAACAACTTTGACGAGCTGAGCTGGGGCGGCAAGATCCTCGACTACTTCTGGCACTTGGCGTTGCCGATCACCGCGCTGGTCATCGGCAACTTCGCGACCATGACGCTGCTCACCAAAAACAGCTTTCTCGACGAGATCAACAAGCAGTACGTGGTCACCGCCAAGGCCAAGGGCCTGACCAACCACCGCGTGCTTTACGGCCATGTGTTCCGTAACGCGATGCTACTGGTGATCGCCGGTTTCCCCTCGGCGTTTATCGGCATCTTCTTCACTGGCTCATTGCTGGTGGAAGTGATCTTCTCCCTCGACGGCCTGGGCCTGATGAGCTTTGAAGCGGCGATCAACCGTGACTACCCGGTGGTGTTCGGCACGCTGTTTATCTTCACCCTGCTGGGGCTGATCGTGAAACTGATCGGTGACCTCACCTACACCCTGGTCGATCCGCGTATCGACTTCGCCAGCCGGGAGCATTGAGATGAATCTGTCCCCCCTCAATCGTCGCCGGTTCGAGCGTTTCAAAGCCAACAAACGTGGCTGGTGGTCGCTGTGGCTGTTCCTGATCCTGTTCGGGCTGAGCCTGGGCGCGGAGCTGATCGCCAACGACAAACCGCTGGCTGTGCACTACGACGGCGACTGGTATTTCCCGGCGCTCAAGCGCTACCCGGAGACCACCTTCGGCGGCGAGTTCCCGCTGGAAGCCAACTACAAGAGCCCGTATATCCAGGAGCTGCTCAAGGCCAAGGACGCCTGGACCTTGTGGGCGCCGATCCCGTTCAGCTACCAGAGCATCAACTACGACCTCAAAGTGCCAGCCCCGGCGCCGCCGTCATCCGTGAACTTGCTGGGCACCGATGACCAGGGCCGCGATGTACTGGCGCGGGTGATCTACGGTTTTCGGGTGTCGGTGCTGTTTGCCCTGACCCTGACCATCCTCAGCTCGATCATTGGCGTGATCGCCGGGGCCTTGCAGGGATTCTACGGCGGCTGGGTCGACCTGGCCGGGCAGCGTTTCCTGGAAATCTGGTCCGGGCTGCCGGTGTTGTATCTGTTGATCATCCTCGCGAGTTTTGTGCAGCCCAACTTCTGGTGGCTGCTGGGCATCATGTTGCTGTTTTCGTGGATGAGCCTGGTGGACGTGGTGCGCGCCGAGTTCCTGCGCGGGCGCAACCTTGAATACGTGCGTGCAGCCCGCGCCTTGGGCATGCAGAACGGCGCGATCATGTTCCGCCATATCCTGCCCAACGCCATGGTCTCGACCATGACCTTCATGCCGTTCATCCTCACCGGCGCCATCGGCACCCTTACCGCCCTGGACTTCCTCGGCTTTGGTTTACCCGCCGGCTCGCCGTCCCTGGGCGAACTGGTGGCCCAGGGCAAATCCAACCTGCAAGCGCCGTGGCTGGGCATGAGTGCGTTCGCCGTGCTCGCGATCATGTTGAGCCTGCTGGTGTTTATCGGCGAGTCCGCTCGCGATGCCTTCGACCCGAGGAAATGAGATGAATCAGGACAATCTGATCGAAATCCGCGACCTCAGCGTCGAGTTCGTCACTGGCGAGCATCACCACCGCGTGGTCAACAACGTCAGCTTCGACATCAAGCGTGGCGAAACCATCGCACTGGTCGGCGAAAGCGGCTCCGGCAAATCGGTGACCGCCCATTCGATCCTGCGCCTGCTGCCCTACCCGCTGGCGCGGCATCCGAGCGGCACCATCGAATACGCCGGGCAAGACCTGCTGACCCTCAAGGAAAAGACCCTGCGGCACATTCGCGGCAACCGGATCGCGATGATCTTCCAGGAGCCGATGACCTCGTTGAACCCGCTGCACAATATCGAGAAACAGATCAACGAAGTGCTCGGCCTGCATAAGGGGCTGACCGGCAAGGTTGCCACCCAGCGCACCCTGGAATTGCTGGAATTGGTCGGCATTCCCGAACCGCACAAACGCCTCAAGGCCCTGCCCCATGAATTGTCCGGCGGCCAGCGCCAGCGGGTGATGATCGCCATGGCATTGGCCAACGAGCCGGAGTTGTTGATCGCCGACGAGCCGACCACGGCGCTCGACGTGACGGTGCAGTTGAAGATTCTCGAACTGCTCAAGGAATTGCAGGCGCGCTTGGGCATGGCCTTGCTGCTGATCAGCCACGACCTGAACCTGGTGCGGCGCATTGCCCATCGTGTGTGCGTGATGCAGAAAGGTTGCATCGTCGAGCAGGCCGAGTGCGAGACGCTGTTCCAGTCGCCGCAACACCCTTACACCCAGGAACTGCTGGCGGCCGAGCCCAGCGGAGGTCCGGCCAATAACGTAGTGGGGCCGCCGCTGCTGGTGGTCGATGATCTCAAGGTGTGGTTCCCGATCAAGAAAGGCTTTTTGCGCAACACCGTCGATTACGTCAAAGCGGTGGATGGCATCAACTTCAGCCTGCCCCAAGGGCAAACCCTGGGCATCGTTGGCGAAAGCGGCTCGGGCAAATCCACCCTCGGTTTGGCGATCCTGCGCTTGATCGGCAGCAAGGGCGACATCTGCTTCGAAGGCCAACAGCTTGACCGCCTGACGCAGCAACAGGTACGCCCGCTGCGCCGGGAAATGCAGGTGGTGTTCCAGGACCCGTTCGGCAGCCTGAGCCCGCGCATGTGCGTCAGTGAGATCGTTGGCGAAGGTTTGCGCATTCACAAAATGGGTACACCGGCCGAGCAGGAAGCAGCGATTATCGCCGCGCTCAAGGAAGTGGGCCTGGACCCGGAATCCCGGCATCGCTACCCCCATGAGTTCTCCGGCGGCCAACGTCAGCGCATCGCCATTGCCCGTGCACTGGTGCTCAAACCGCGCCTGATTTTACTCGACGAACCCACTTCGGCCCTGGACCGCACGGTGCAACGCCAGGTGGTCGAACTGCTGCGCAGCCTGCAGGCCAAGTACAACCTGACTTACCTGTTTATCAGCCATGACTTGGCGGTGGTGAAAGCACTGAGTCATCAACTGATGGTGGTCAAGCATGGGCAGGTAGTGGAACAGGGCGATGCACAGGCGATTTTTGCCGACCCGCAGCATGCGTATACCCGGCAGTTGCTTGAGGCTGCGTTCCTCGTACCGGCCTGAATGCATGCTGGCCACCCGCTGGGACTTCTGACCGCAGGCCAATGGCCTGCCGCCGTGATCGACACACGCCACGGCATTCCAGGAAGCGCCTGCTACTGCGCCAGCGCCATGGGCGTCGATGATCCGGGTTCCCCTTAACTCGGACATACGTTCATGGAAGACTCCACTAGCTTCGGCCTGATGTGGGACACGTTGCCGCACGATACCGCAGAGTCAATCACCCCCGGCCCGATGCATGCGTCTTTGAGTGAGCCCCAGGCGTTGCACGCCGTGGGCGACAACGCCTTGATCAGGCAATTGATCGGCCTGTTCTCCGACGGGGCAGAGGCGCCGTTGCCAACGCCCGCGCAACCTGTGCGGGTTGCCGCATCTTCATTGTTGGGACAGTGGACCGGGCTGTTCAGCAAGGCGATCCATGCCAGCCACTTCAAGGCCTGGGCCGCCGATCGGAACGTTGACCTCAAGACCCTGAGCGTGTGTACCAGCACACTCCGCGTCAGCGCTCGCGGACAGCCCAAGGTCTACACCCTGGGCGATACGTCAGCGTGGTGGTCAGTGGCCAACCCCATTATTGCCATCAGCCATATGGTCGACCCCTCGGACCTGGGCGTTCACTACCTCGCCCCCCTCGCCGGTGACGATGCATTCACGTTGCCGCTGAACCTGGTTCTGGCCTTCCATGGTTATCCGCTGCCAGCCAATCGCTTTACCGCGTGGACCATGGTCGAGGAGCTGCAAGCCCTGCGAGGGTTCCCGGTATTCGACGACAACGGACGCAGCACGTCGATCATCGAGGCGGAACTGACTCACCAACAGCGCGACTTCCAACAGTTGGCCGAGGCCCTGGAATCGCTGATCAGCGGTGGAAGGTTGCTGTTTACACGGGATATCTACCTAACCAGCCTGCAACTGAACTCAGACTCCAAATTGGCCAGAAGCCTGCGCGAAGCGGCCATGCTGTTGCAGGCGGTTATCAACGAGAACGATCTCGCCGGTCCGGCCGATGCGCCAACCCGTGCGCATTTCGACGTGCAGCGCAATCGCATCTGCATGCTGGCCCACGGCAGTGAGCAGGAGCAAAGCACCTGGGCCCCCGAGTCACCTGATACGCGCTGGGAGCGCCTGACTTTGCTGGGTACGCAACTGCGCGCACACCTTTATCCCGGCCACAGCGTGAGCCTCGCGGCCGTGTTGAAGGCTTACGGCTTTGAGCGCCCATCGAGGCGGGCAGAGATCCGTGCCCTGATTCAACGCCTGCGCGATTGGGAAGTCCCCGCTGCACCGTCGATCCTGCACACGAAGCACTCGTACAAGCAGTTGCTGCGCTATCGGCGCCTGGTCGGTCAGTTGAATGATCGCTACACGCTTTGCACCGTGCTCTCAGAGGTGATCGCCGACGGCAAGCTGCATGGACCTGAAGGCCTTGACCGCATCATCGCCGTCGACCCAGACGGCCTGCAGCCGTTCGTCAACAAGGCCTATGTTCACCTGCGCCAGTTGACCGACGACCCGGCCTTCGTGAGCCTGCGCACACGCGAAGGGATTGACCCGGCCAGCCACGTGTTGCTGTCGGTTTCCGGTGAGATCGGTGCGTACGCCATGGATGGCAGCTGGAAATCCCTGGAGCGCGCCGTCACTGCCAACGACCACCTGTTTGCGCTGAAACTGGTGTTGATGAAACTGGCCGCCAAAACCGGTGGACAGTTGCGCACCAACGGTGCGGTGAGCCTTGCACAAGGGTTGCGGCTTTATCAGTTTGGCTTGCCGGAAACGCTGGCCCAGGTACGCACGCTGGTACAGCGCCTGGAAACTCCACTGCCCTTGCCCGCCAGCCATGGCTCTTACTGGCGCGCACTGACGCCCGTCGGCACGCAACCATCGGCCGGGGTCCTGACGCCGCGGCAACGCCAACAGATCGTGGAATTGAGTAACGCTTTCATCGCAGGCCGCAGCGACGCACTGTTCACCTGCCTGTGCCAACCCTGGCTGGCCGGCAAGTCGACGGCCGAGGTGCGCGCAGAGGCCGATTACCTGCTGGTGCGCGTGCTCGATTCGCCGCTGGCCCAGGCGTTGGGCGAAACATTGTCGGACACCCTGCACTGGCACGACAGCCATGCCCGCGACAGCTCGGAGCGTGGCAGCCGGACAGCGCTGATAGCAGCAGCCTTGATCCTGAGCATCGACCCACACTTCGACGCGCACCCCACGCGCCTCGTCTACCTCGACTGGCAGGATGACTATTTTTGGGGGGAACCCATCACGTTCGTGCGGGACTACCTCGAAAGCGTCCTGCCCAGTTTGGACAAGCCGGTTGCTGCACTGGCGGCGCACTTGATTCTCAGTGGGAAAGGTCCACATCTGCTGGTGCGCGAGATTCACGACGCCGCCGCACACCTGAGTTCCCATACGTGGGTGTTGTTTCGCCAATACGTGATGTACCTAGAACGGCTGCTGCCGGGTGCCTCGCGCCAACTGACCTACGCCCAGATCATGTCTCTTGCCAATCTGCCACCAGAGGGTGCCTGGAAAACTTTCCTCGCAAGCGCCCACGCGGCCGTGCCGATCATCGACTGGGCAGTGGTCAATGGCATTCTGCAGCCCCAGTCACGCTACGGCACGTTTGCGGTGAATACGGCAGTAGACGCCCTCAACACGCAATGCGCGCGCTTGCGTTCCACCCTCGAAGCATTCGCCGAACCCGTGGTGAGCCTGCGCGAGACTGCGCGCAATGATCTGCGCAGGGTCTACCCGGACAATCCCTGGCTCGACGCGCGGATTCTGATGTGGCTGCCGGAAAACTCCCCGTTCTCCGAAAGCGGTCGCTTCGAGAATGTGTATAACGGCCCCAAATACTCGTTCATCGACCTGCACATGGCCGACCGCCTCGACGTCACCGAAACCAAATGGCACTCGTCACAAGCCGAGATCAAATACCAGCAGATGACCAGGCGTTTTCATCTGCTGGGACGCATTTTCAACGTATTTTCCCAGGCGTTCGACCAGAAACTCCAGCAGCTCAAGGCCGCTTACCGGGAGTCCATTTGCTATTGGCTGTCGCAACTCACGCTGCCTCAGCGTGAGGCCCTGGAAAATGGCCGAGTGCGGTTCTTCCGTCTGGTTCGGCCAGCCACCGCGCAAGGCACGCCACTCAGCGTCGGTCGCTTTGGTGTTCTAATGCGTGTCGCCTATCTGAGCCAGCTGGATTTTTATGAGTGCTTCCCCTGTCAGCTAGTGATAATGACGCGTCGCGACATTGACGACGAGCAACTCAAGCGTGCCGTCGATACGGCCACCCGGCAGCCGTGGATGCGTTTTGACTGGACGGCCTATGCAAAGGGCAGTTGGCCGGTGGAACCTGCCCTGCTGCCGGAGAACACCGATGTGGTCATCCAGGCGCTGGGTAACGAGCTACCCGAACCGGATGAGATTGCGCCACCGGACATGCTGGGCCGCCGTGTGCCGCGCACCCTTGATTCAGCGCGCTCCCACGCCGTGGCAGACGCGATCCTCGCCCATCAGTTGGAAGACAGTCAGGCTTTGAGCGAAAAGGCCAGGCTGCCGATCACGCTGGAAGCAGCCGTGAGCGAGCACGATCCCTGGGCTGACTTCCTGCGCAGCATGGCGCTGAAGTCCGGCTGAGGCTTGAACAATCGCCGCGTTTGTATAAGGCTGCAGGCTTGCTTATTCGTTCACGTCAGGGAGTTGCCTCCATGCCCGCCTCTACCGCTCCGCTGTTCTGGCGTGATCCGGCGCTCGCGTTTCTCGAAGCGCGTAGCATCGCCGACGGGCGCAAGGTCACTTACACGCGGCATGCCCACGAACATTTCTCCATCGGTGCGGTCACGGCAGGCCGCAGTTATTACCACTACGGCGCGCAGACTTTCGAAATCAGCGCCGGCACGCTGGTGCTGATGAACCCCGGCGATGTCCACGCCTGCAATCCGATCGAAAACGAGCCGTGGTCGTACCAGATGCTGTACATCGACACGCCTTGGCTGACCGATCTGCAGCACCAGTTGGGCTTCAGCGCCGATCAGGGTTTTCGCCCGTTCAGTACGCCGTACAGCCGTGATCCGGTGCTCTACGAGGGTTTGCTGGAGCTGTACCGCATCGTCGTCGATGAACAGGCCGAGCACCTGCACAAGCAAAGCGCGCTGGTCAGTTACTTCAGCGATGTACAGCAACGCCTGAACCCGTCCGATACGCCTTTGCGCGAGGTCAACTACAAGCTGGAGCGCGCTGCCCAGTACATCCGAGCGCACTGCACGCTGGCATTGAAACTGGAAGACATCTGCCTGGCGGCCGAGTTGTCGCCGTCGTACCTGATCCGAGCATTCAAGCAGTATTACGGGCTGACGCCCCATGCGTTTTTGGTCAACCAGCGTATCCAGTTTGCCCGCAGCCAACTGCGTGAGGGCGGTCTGATCGCTGATGTAGCGCTTGCCGCAGGCTTTGCCGACCAGGCGCATTTTCAGCGTGCCTTCAAACTGCATTTTGCCGCCACGCCGGGGCAGTACCGCGACCGGCTCAAGCCATCAGCAAATAACCCACACTGGCCACCAGCAACGCGGCCATTGAGCGGTTGAACACACGCACGCCCTGAGGGTTGCTCAGGTAGCGGCGCAGAAAGGTGCCCGCGTAAGCCCAGCACGCCACCGACAGATAGCAGATCACCAGGTAGAGGCTCGCAAACAGCCACACTTGCCCGGCGTCGCCATCGGCCACAAACAGCCCCATCCCCGCCACGCAGGCCAACCAGGCCTTGGGGTTGAGCCATTGCATGATCGCGCCGTAGAGCATCGACGGTGCAGTGGCCGTGCCAACGGCGTCCAGGCGACCATCATCGACGGCAAGTTTCCAGGCCATGTACAGCAAAAAGGCCACGCCGCCCCATTGGATCAACTGGGTCAGGACCGGCCAGCGCAGCAGCACTTCATGCAAGCCCAGACCGATCAGCACCAGCAGCAAAGTGAAGCCGACGGCAGCGCCAAACACGTGTTTCTGACTGGCGACGAAGCCGAAGCGCGCACCAGAACTCAGCGCCACGACGTTGACCGGTCCCGGTGTGATGGAAGTGGCCAGGGCGAAGGCAGCCATGGAAATAATCAAGCTCATTGCGGTTCCCTTTTTATGGTGTTGCATAAAGAGGGTTCCACGGTATAAGGCCGCGCCGAAACGGTATTGAACAAAATCACCCTGGCAACGCACGGCACTGCTTCACAAACAGCTCACGGTCCCTGGCCTTCACATGATCAAGGAAAAATGCGCGCCCACGCCAGCACGTACGCCCTCGCCCACCGCCAGCGCTACCGAACCGGCGGCAAGGGACGTATCACCACAGGCAAACACACCGGGCACCGAGGTTTGGCGGGTTTCGTTGGTGTGCACATAAGGGCCCGTGGGGCCGTCGGCCAACTCACAGCCCAGGTGTTCCACCAGCGGACTGATCTGTGTGCGAGACATCGTGAACACGCCATCCAACGCAATGACGCGACCGTCAACCAACTCCAGGTCTGCACGTTCACCGCTGATAGCGCTGACGGCGGTGCTTTCCACACGGACTGCGCGCCGATCCAGCTGGAGCTTTTGCTCGGCATCCGGCGTGAATACGCCATTGGTGAACAAGGTGGTGGCGCCCCAATCGGGCAACATCAGCGCGTGGTGCATCGCCAAGGGCGAAGTCGCCAGGACGCCGATGCGGCCCTGCTCAAGCTCGTAGCCATGGCAGTACGGGCAATGGAACACCCGTTTGCCCCAGCGTTCTTTCAAGCCCGGGATCGCTGGCAACTCATCGACCACGCCGGTAGCCAGGATCAGGTGCCTGGCCTTGAACGCTCCGTTGCATGGGGTGCGCACGCTGAATCCGTCCAAGTGCCCGCTGGCCTGAACCACACTGTCCTGCACCCATGTGACCGTAGGGTACTCCATCAACTGGCTGCGCCCTTCGGCGGCGATGACCTGCGGCGGTTGGCCGTCCTGGCCAAGAAAGCCATGGGAGGTGGCTGCAAACCGGTTACGCCGTTGCCCCGCATCAATCACCAGCACCTTGCGCCGCGCCCGCGCCAGTTGCAGGCCCGCAGACAGGCCGGAATAGCTGCCGCCTATGATAATGACGTCATGCATCATGGAAGGTGACCTCATGTGATACGCACGCGGTTATCCGCGCGCTTTCACGACACACCATAAGTTACGTAAAAATACGCCGTCAAGTGTCTCGCAACTTATCGGGTTACGAACGATACTTTGCGCCAGCTCAACCTGAGGTTTATCGATGAGAAATGACACCCGGCTTTCGCGCATGCTGCACGTGTTGATCCACATGGGGCGCCACGAGGAACGCGCCACGTCGCAGACGATTGCGCAAATGCTCGGCACCAACCCGGTGGTGGTGCGGCGCACCCTTGGCCGGCTCAAGGAGAAAGGCTATGTGCGCTCGGAAAAGGGCCACCAGGGCGGCTGGAGCTTGGGTAAACCCCTGAGTGAGATCACCCTGCTGGATATTCACAGCGCGCTGGGCACGCCATCGATCTTCGCGATCGGCCTCTCGACCGATCACCCGGAGTGCCTGGTGGAACAAGCAGTGAATGCTGCCCTTACCGACGCTTTCGAACAGGCCCAGGCGCTGCTCTTGAAGCGTCTGGGCAAGGTGACACTGGCACAATTGGCCGAAGACTTTGACGAGCGTTATCGACTGGCAATGCTGCCCTAGCGCTGCGCAGGAATGCGGATATCGCCCTCGCGGCATTGGGTTTTCACACTGCGCGGGCAGCCGGCGAACGCCAGGTCCTTGGTCAGGCACACGCGCACTTCCGACAGCACCTTGCCTTTGCAAATCACGGCCACCCCATGATTGCCCATGCGCGGGTTGCTCTCGCGAAACAACGCCTCGATCTCAGAGGCAGGCAACGATGGCGGTGTATTGAACGGCTGCAGCTGCGTTGGAACGGCAACAACGCCCAGTGCCGCGTCGGTTTTCTCCAGGTAGGCCAGCGGTTCAAGCCCGCTGCAAGTGCCGTGCTTGGCCCACTCGTGCTTGAGCAGCGAACGGGTGGGGAACAGTGCGGCGCCCTTGTCCAGCTCTTCGCGGGACAAGGACGACTGCGGGTTACAGGACGCCGGCCACCCGCCCTTGGCGTATTGCGGCCACAGGCCGTGCAGCACAAATCCGTAGCCTTTGCCCGAACACTGCTCATTGTCCGGGTGCGTCAGGCAAAACGTCGGCGACCATGACAGCGACAACACATAAAAATCAAACTCTCCAGGCGTCCCCTGACTCCGTGGGGCCGCCATAGCACCTGTAGCGAACACGAGGCACAACGTTATCCAGTATTTCATCCGTCTATTTCCTTGAAAAAGCAGGTATATCGCGCCTAGCCGGGATGATGGGGGTTACGTTGTAGCACCTTGTCCAGGATCCGGTCGGTCTTCAACGCCTCGATGGCCAGCGACGGATGCTCGGCTTCATCACGTATATGCGCGTTCATGGCCAACACGTGGTGCCACTGGATATGCGTGTGGCACGGCACGTCCAGCACTTGGTTGATCTCACCTTCGAGATGCAGCGGTTGGTCTTCGAAGACCGCAAACGTGATGCGGCCCCTGCTGCCGATCAGCTCGACTTTGTCTTCCCGGCGGTCGGCAACAAAGTTCCAGCACCCCATGCCCAATGCGCCCGAGCTGAAGGTCCAGCAGGCGGTAACCGCGTCCTCGGCCACATAGCGCCCGGCCTGACGTGCGCTAAAGCCCGACACCTCGACGATATCGCCGGCCAGGTACTGGAACAGGTCAAACCCATGGCTGGCCAGGTCGGCAAAGTAACCGCCACCAGCGACCAGCGGGTCGGTACGCCAATTGGCGGCGCTGGCGTCCTCGGCAGCAGGAGGTTTGCACAGGGTCCAGGTGAGCTGGCGCAGTTCGCCGATGCGACCGTCGCGCAACCAGTCGCGTACTTGCACAAAGCGCGGCAGCGAACGGCGGTAGTAGGAGACAAACAGATGCAGCCCGGCGCGCTCGAAGGTGCGTTGCATCAACGCACTTTGCTCGGCATTCAGTGCCATAGGTTTTTCGACGCAACAGTGCTTGCCGGCCGCAGCCACCATCAGGCTGTATTCGAGGTGGCTGTCGGGCGGAGTGGCGATGTACACCGCGTCCACTTCGGGGTCGTTGATCAGCGCCTGGGCGTCGGTATAAAACCGGGCAATCCCATGGCGTGTCGCATAATCGCGCACGGCGGCTTCGCGGCGCCCCATCACGGCCACCAGGGCCGAACCTGGCGCTTTGTAGAAAGCGGGTCCACTCTTCAATTCAGTGACACTGCCACAACCGATCATGCCCCAACGTACGGTGCTCATCTCTTTCCCTCGTGCGTTTTGTTCAGTCGGGCAGTATCCACATAGCTGCGCCGACACGCCATAAACAGTTAGCATGACAATTGCATTACACTTTTATGACAATCATCCCGGGGCGGGGGCACAGACGATGAAAATCAGGGCAACGGTCATTTGCGAACACGACGGGCATATCCTCTTCGTGCGCAAGGCCAGATCAAAATGGGCCTTGCCCGGCGGCAAGGTCGAGCGTGACGAACGCCCGGTGGGCGCCGCCGAACGCGAGTTGGAAGAAGAAACCGGGTTGAACGTGGATGGCCTGCTGTACCTGCAGGAACTGAAGGCCCGCGACACGCTGCATCACGTGTTCGAAGCGTCAGTGGTGAATATTGCGCAGGCGCGGCCGTGCAACGAGATCGCCGATTGCCAGTGGTACGCCTATGGCGCACTGGACCAGTTGGACACCACCGATGCCACCAGACACATCGTCAAATCCTTTCTGCGTCGCCTGTAACCCCCAGTGGCTGGCCGACATCTTGGCGCCAAAAAGCGCCTGTCACGACCTCTCGTCTGCTGCCCCGGCTTACGCTTGACTCAAGGTGTCAATCAAAAGAGGCTCTTGGCTATTCGCCACCATCCCCGAGCACGCCCATGAGCATCGATCCCCCGAGCCAGCCCGACAGTGACGTGTACCGAACGCTGCTGGAGTCGACCAAAGCCATCCCCTGGCGCATCGACTGGCAGACCATGACCTTCAGCTATATCGGCCCGCAGATCGAGACATTGCTGGGCTGGACCCCGCAAAGCTGGGTCAGCGTGGACGACTGGGTCGAGCGCATGCACCCGGATGACCGGGAATACGTGGTGAATTTCTGTGTGTCGCAGTCCCGCGCCGGCGTGGACCACGAGGCGGATTACCGAGCGCTCACGGTCAACGGCGACTATGTGTGGATTCGTGATGTGGTGCACGTGGTGCGCAAGGATGGCGAGGTCGAAGCCCTGATCGGCTTTATGTTCGATATCAGCGAACGCAAGAAAACCGAAGAGCACTTGATACGCCTGCAAAAACAACTTGAGGAATATTCCTATCAGGACGGTCTCACCGGCATCGCCAACCGGCGCATGTTCGACACCGTGCTTGAGCGCGAATGGGCCAGCGCCCTGCGCAGCCAGTTGCCACTATCGTTGCTCATCCTGGATATCGATTTCTTCAAGCAGTACAACGATCACTACGGCCATATCAAGGGTGATGAATGCCTGCGTCAGGTCGCACGCACGCTGTCCCAGGCGGCCAATCGACCCAGGGATTTCATTGCGCGTATAGGCGGTGAAGAGTTTGTATGGCTGCTACCGGAGACCGACGCGGCATCAGCCAAACAGGTGGCGCGGCGTTGCCTGCACCTGATCTGCCAGCAGCAGATCGAGCATGGCTTTTCGGCAGTGTCGAACCTGCTGACCCTGAGCCTGGGCGTCGGTACACGTATCGTCACACCCGACAGCCCGATGCTGGGTTTTGTCGAGGATGTCGACAAATTGCTTTATCAAGCCAAACGCAATGGACGGATGCGCGCGGAGTTTGCAGAGGGTGAAGTTTGACGCTGGCGGTCAAATTCCAGGCAAAAAAAATCCCAAGTAGCTGATGGAAACTTGGGATTTAAAAATGCATAAACCGTGGGAGGTGAACGCCCGGCTATAGTAACGACTGTAAAAACGTGTAACAAGACTATTTCAATCCATTCGTCGGATTAAAAGTTGCGTAAGTCCTTCAATAACCACATGTTTTTTAAGGTGGTGAGAAATTCCAGTGCCACTTTTTGGTGCAACTATCGGGTATATTTCCACTTATAAAAAGGGGTTATTGACTACCATAACGCTGCACGCTTTGAAGTTCGTTCATCAGGCACTTGGTTCAATAGACGATACAACGGCAGGCACGCGGCCTGGATCAATAGCATGCGGATCACTTGCATCGCCGTCACCAACGTGACCGCCAGCCCCAGCGCCTCGGCAGTCAGGCTCATTTCCGGGGCGCTGCCCGGCATCATGCCCAGGGCCAGCGACAGCCACGACAGGCCCAGCCACGTCCCCAGCCCCCAAGCGGCCAACCCGGTGGCAATCACCGAACCTGCCATCAACACCACTACCTTCAGTAGAAAGCCCGGCGCACGACGGAAAAAACCTCTGTCAAACGCAGCGCCCAGAGCGCAGCCAATCAATAGCTGGCCCGCGCCGCTCAGCCATCCCGGCATGCTCATCGACAAGTTATTGCAGCCCACCCCCACCGCACAGATCACGAACGGCCCGAATGTCCACGGGTTAGGCACGTTGCAGTGTTTGAAACCCAGCGCCGCCAACCAGCCCATGGCCAGGATGAAAACCAGCCAGGGCCAAATCACCGGCAAAGGGGCCTGTGCAACCCCAGGCGATAGGCCAAAGGTCGCAATAGCGGGCACGGCCAGCAGGATCAGCAACAAGCGGACACTGTGGGCAGCCGCGATAAAACCGGTGTCCGCCTGGCGTTGACGGCCCAAGTGGACCATCTCGCTGGAATTGGCCGGCATCAGTGCGAAGAACGCCGTGCCGAACGGCACACCCCAGCGATTAAGGATCAACACCGAACACAGTGCCAACACCAGGGTCAGCAACACCGCCGTGACGATCAATCCAAGATGGGCCGCCACTTGCTGCATCACCGGCAAGGTGAAATGGCAACCGATGGCGACCGCCACGATCAATTGCCCGGCTTGGCGGCCGTGGGGGATTTCAGGGGCTGGGCCGCCGGTGCAACGGGTTATCAGCACCGCAAGCAGCGAGCCAATGACCCATGGCAACGGCCATCCCGCCCAACTGGCGAGGCTGGCGCCCAAGGCGCCAATGATCAGGGTGATAAGCCAATACGGGCGAAGAGTGAGGAACATGATAAATCCGGCATGGAGAAGAGTGCCGACAGGTTATAGACTCGACCTCATCACAGAAAATATCCATTTGTTAAGCAACTCATCACTCTTTGTTATGCGAGCTTGTATGAACTTGAAAGCCTTGGAATATTGCGTCGAAATCGCCCGTCAAGGCAGCTTCACCAAAGCTGCTCAGGCCCTGCATGTGGCGCAACCGGCGTTGAGCATGGCGGTGGGTCGGCTGGAGGATGAGTTGGGGGTGGCCCTGTTCAACCGGGCCACGCGACAGATCAGTGTCACGGCAGAAGGCCAGTTGTTTCTGGCGCGTGCTGAAGCCTGCCTGCAGGGGTTGCAAGGCGCGCGGCGCGAACTGCAAGACTTGACCCAATTGCACAGCGGCGAGATCCGCGTCGGCGTGCCGCCCATGTATGGCATCCGCCATATTCCCGAGTTGCTGATGCAGTTCCGTGCCCGCTACCCCGGCATCGCGATGCATGTCGTGGAAGGCAGCGCCGATGACATCAGCGAGCGCCTGGCCACACGGGACATTGATGTCGCGCTGCTGGAGTCGCGGCGCGTCGATCCGGGCTGGGAGTCGGTGTTGCTTGGCAGCGATGAAATGGTGTTGTGCATGGCTGAGCAGCACCGGCTGGCGCGAGCGGCGTCGATTTCGGCGCCCCAGTTGCAGGACGAAGCAATGCTGGTGTTCGACAACACCTTCCTGCAACGCCACCTGCTGGACACCTTTTGCAGCAATGCCCGCGTGCGTTTCAATATCGCCCTGGAGAGTAACTTCGTGCCGCTGGTGATTGCCGCTACCCGCAGCGGAATGGGCGTCTCCACCCTGCTGCGCTCGGTCCAGGAGCAAGAACCGGCAATCGCCGGCGTGTCTTTCGAGCCCGCCCAGTTCATGCACTTCAACCTGTGCTGGCGCGCCAGTGAGTACCTGTCCCAGGCCAATCGACGGTTTATTGAAACGGCCAAGTTGTTCTTTCAGGAAGATGCCGGCTCGCCGCTGTCGCGATGATCACTTGCGTGCGACTTTGTAGCGAACACAGTCCTGATAGAAGCTTTGGCGGATCGCCTCGGGCTTGAGGCGTGAACGGCTGTCGTAGGTCTGCTCGGTGATGCCCATGGCCATCATGCGCATCCACGACTTGTTGAACTTGATCGTCTGGATCTTCTGCCGCGCAGCGTACAGCGATACCCCTGACAGCTTGAGTTCCTGGGCCCTGGCGGCGGTGCCGGCGCCCCAACTGCACATGTACTTGTCACCCTCGCGCAGTTCCCGAGCCTGCACGGCAGCCGCGCCGCCGGCCAGGGAGCAGGCGATCAGCATGATTCCAACATTGCGCATTTGCATCCCCACCTAACCGCCTGAAAATAAAAGCGATTCTGGCGAGGATTTTGTTACAAAGGGGCCATTAAATTGCCTTATCGACAAAACTTTATGGCCACAATTAAGCCCCTCACCCAGGAAGTTCAGGCGTTTACCACTGATAAGTCGCACTCGCCTGCACCGTACGCTGCGAGCCATACCAGCACCACGAGTACGAATAGCACGACGCGACATACTCTTTATTCGCCAGGTTAGTGGCGTTCAGCGCCAGGCGCAGGTTGTCCTTGAGGTTGACGATGTTCTTGATGTCGTAGTGCACCGCCGCATCGAACAAGGTGTAGCCCGGTACTTTCAGAGTGTTAGCCGTATCGCCCCACGAGGAACCGACATAACGCGCCCCCGCCCCTGCCCCAAACCCCTTGAGGTTGCCGTCATGGAAGGTGTAATCCGCCCACGCCGAGGCCGTGTGGCGCGGAACCGCGTAGGTGGTGGTGCCCTCGGCATTGATCGCCGGGCCTACGCCGATGTCGCTGATGGGCGCATAACGCACGGTGTTGTTGGACTTGCTGATGCGATTGTCCAGGTACGCGTAGGCCGCAGTGATGTCCAGGTTGTCATTGAGGCTGGCCTTGCCTTCCAGTTCAAACCCACGGGATTGCACTTCGCCATCCTGGCTCTGGCAGCGTCCGGTGCCGCACAGGTGCGTAGGGTCCGGATCGGTTGTCAGGACGTTGCTCTGGCGCAGGTCAAAGATTGCCGCGGTGATAAAGCTATTGCTGCCCGGCGGCTGGTACTTGATGCCGATTTCATACTGCTTGCCTTCGGTCGGCTTGAACACCGAGCCACCATACCCAGTGCCTGATTGGGGGTTGAAAGACTCCGAGTAACTGGCATACGGCGCCAGGCCATTATCGAACAGATAAACCAGACCGACGCGCCCGGTGAAGGCTTTGCTGTCCAGCGAGGACTGGCTCTTGGTCGCCGTGCGCAGGGTCTTCGTGGTGCTGTCAGTGCTGGCCCAGTCATAGCGACCGCCCAGCAGCAACACCCACTTGTCCCACTTCATCTGTTCTTGCAGGTAGACGCCGGTCTGTTCGCTGCGCGACGTGCCGTCGGTGGTGTACGCCGGTACCGCAACGGCGGCGCCGTAGACCGGGTTGAAAATATCCAGGGTCGGCCCGGCAGTGTAGATGCCTGAACCGGACAGGGTATCGGTGCTGGTGTTCTGATAGTCGAGCCCCATCAGCAAGGTGTGCTGCAACGGGCCGGTGTCGAATCTGGCTTGTACCTGGTTGTCGAGGGTATACGCATCCATGTCCACATCGGTGGCGATGGTCGAACGGCGGATGGTCCGGTAATCCGTCATCAGGTAGTTGCTGTAGAGGCTGCGGTACTGGCCTTCGCTGCGCAGGTAACGCGCGTTCTGGCGCACGGTCCACACATCATCGAAGTGATGTTCGAAGGCGTAGCCGATGGAATAGTACTCGCGGTCGCTCTCCTCGAAACTCTTTTCCCCATCATACAAATCCACATCGATGCTGCGCCCGGTCGGGCTGTGCAACACCGAGCCCCAGGCCGGCACCGAGCCGTAGGACGCGCCTTTAGGGTCCTTCTGGAAATGCCCAAGCAGGGTCAGCGACGTGGCGTCGTCCGGGCGCCAGGTGAACGCGCTGGACAGCGACTGGCGACGGGTCTCGGTGTGTTCGACCTGGCCGTCGGCGTCGTCGAACAGTCCGGCGACGCGGTAGGAATACACGCCCTGATCGTCAATCGGCCCGCTCAAATCGAAGGTGGTGCGCTTCTTGTTGAAGGTGCCGTATTCCACGCCCACTTCATGAAACGGCGTGTCCAGCGGGCGCTTGGTGACCATGTTGATCACCCCGCTCGGCGTGCCCTGGCCGTACAGCACCGACGCCGGGCCGCGCAGCACTTCGACGCGCTCCAGGTCGAAGGCGTCTTTTTGCGGCAAGGCGTCACGGCTCGACGGCATGCGCAGGCCATCAAGATAAGTGGCCGGCGCGAAGCCGCGGATGGTCAGCTGGTCCAGACGCGAGGCGGTAGCGCCACGGGTTTCCGGGACCACGGCGGCGCTGTAGCGCAGGATCTGGTTAAGGCTCTCGGCGTTCTGCGCACGCATCTGGTCCTTGGTGACGATGGAGATCGACTGCGGCGTTTCGATCAGCGCGGTGTCGGTCTTGGTCCCGGACATGCTGCGCGTGGCCACATAACCGGACACCGGCCCGGTGGGACTTTCGGCCTGGTAGGCGCCGCTGATCGTGGTGGCCTGCAACTCCATGGCGCCGCCGTTATCCGGGATGGCTTCCAAGCGGTAACGGTCGGCGGAAATCTTCAGGGCTTGCAAGCCGCTGCCGACCAGCAGCTGGCTCAGTGCCACATCGGTGTCGTATTGCCCGCTCAAGCCATTGCTGACCTTGCCTCGGGTCAAGCTTGCATCAAACGCCAGCACCAACCCCGCCTGCTCGGCCAGGCTATTGAGGGCCTGGCTCAAGTCACCGGCCCGGATCTGGAAGCTGCGCACGGCGCTGCTGCTTGCTTGGGCATAGGCGGATTGGACATTCAGCAACGGCACGGCGGCAAAAGCCACCGCCGCTGACAGGGCCAGTGGATGCAAGGGACGAGCGAGGCGCGACATGGGAAATCCTGGGTCATGGAGGTTCTATTAACCATGACGGCCATGTCCGCAAATCGGGCAAGGATGAGAGCAGTTTTTATTTGAGGTGGTTTATCCAGGCCTTGCTGCAATCAGTCGGCTCGCTTTTTTGTGTAGCCCTTTGAGGTGGGTTTACGCGGTTTTTCTCCAGCATTTGTCAGCCCATTCTGATTTTCCAAACCGTTCATCCCGCCGCTTTTTCCTGCAGCAGACTCCGACGCCTTGCCCTCTGCCGAGACGTCACGGATGACCCACGCTGCCCACATTGCCTCTATCGAACATGAGCTGGATGGCTTTCATCAGAGCCTGGCGGTGTATCGCCAGCAGATGGGGGCCTGGTATTCGCGGGCGCTGGACTCAGTGAGCCATGCGGCGGATATGCCGTCGTTGCTGGGGATGGATCGGGTGGTGCGGATGGGTGATTCGCACGCCACAGCGAGCATGGCCGACCCGGATTTCATGGGCAGCGTTGCCATCTGCCAGTTGGGCGGCGAGCTGAAGATCGAGAGCAAGTTCGAGTCGGCGTATGACGTGCCGATCGGTGGCATCCCGGTCGAGGTGGTTGGGCTGGATGACGGTAGTTCCACGGTAGTCATGCTTGATGAGCACGGCAGAGGTTCCCA
Source organism: Pseudomonas sp. 2822-17 (assembly GCF_002742485.1). Lineage (NCBI taxonomy): Bacteria > Pseudomonadati > Pseudomonadota > Gammaproteobacteria > Pseudomonadales > Pseudomonadaceae > Pseudomonas > Pseudomonas sp. 2822-17. The sequence continues at coordinate 670 of NZ_LJRZ01000057.1, read as the reverse complement.
CTACTGCACTGCCGGTGGACGCTATCAGGTGCGGGTGCAGGGCGGTGTTTCGGAACAGCAGGTGGAGGCGCTGTTTGCCTCCTACGCAGGGCTGACGGCGGACCTTGAGCAGTGGCTTAGGTCGCAATGGACCGGTTTTAAACCCCATTGGGAGGTGTCCACCGCCAGTGCGATTGGCAATGGCCTGTTGGCGGGCAGTTGGGCCGCAATCATGGACGTGTGGGGCAGCATCAAGCTGGTTCAGGCGATCCTTGAAGACCCGCTGAAATATGCTGAACAGCTGGGAGCAGAAGCCGCCAAATTGGCGCAAATCGCTACCGATGCGCCCAAGGTCATGGAACAGGCGATGTTGCTCGCCAGTGACGAAGCGGCACTGTTTCTGTTGGTGCGCACGGCGATGCTGTGGCTGGACGCCTTACCGCCCGGCCAGATCGCACAGGTGGGCGCAGGTTTTGTAGTGGCGTTGTTGATTGACCTGGTGATTGGCGCAGTGCTGACCATCGCCCTGCCCGCAGCGGGTGTGGCGTATTTGAGTGTCCGGCTGGTCAAGTACGGCGCGCAGATGCTGAAGGCGGCGCTGGGTTTTGTTGAGGCTCTGCTGAAGATTCTGACCCGGTTTATGCAGGCCGTGGATCGCTATAAGGCGGTGGCGGTTCGCGGGGTGGTGGGC
>NZ_LJRZ01000743.1:0-271 GCF_002742485.1 Pseudomonas sp. 2822-17 | reverse complement strand
TTCTAAGGTGGGGAAATCAGAAGTGGAAGAATTCCTTTCGTTAGTTAACCAGCGATGGAACTGCTTTAAATCATAACTATACCTTTTAAATGTACTCGGTTGTTTGCATTCTTTTAAGTCGATCATAAAGCGTTCCATACCTTTAAGTAAATTCATATGAACACCTCTCAGACTTTTATTTTAATTATATTCTAAATATTACAACTTGTCTTGTGAAAGGAATCCTTAGCATATCAGACTTTAGGTATGTGTCACGTGTGCGGTGTAATTG
>NZ_LJRZ01000742.1:0-271 GCF_002742485.1 Pseudomonas sp. 2822-17 | reverse complement strand
GTAGGTGGCGACATAATGTATAAGCAACATTTCCTACCCCTTGCACTGCAACTCTCTTTCCTTCAAGGGAATCTGTACCGAAGGCTTCCATTGCAGCTGCTTTCATTCCTACATAGACCCCATATGCAGTAACAGGAGATGGATTTCCTGAAGAACCGAATGCTGGAGATATACCAGTCACGTATTCTGTTTCTTGATAAACTAGGTCCATGTCGTCCACTGTTGTCCCAACATCTTCCGCAGTAATATATCGTCCATTTAACTCTTGGAT
>NZ_LJRZ01000741.1:0-250 GCF_002742485.1 Pseudomonas sp. 2822-17 | reverse complement strand
CAGATAAGGGGATCAAATTAGGAACCTATGGATTTATAAAAATTCCAAGGGCGAATTTGGTTGGAGGTACGGAAAATAATAAATATTCTCTTGTGGAGTTCGGTTTTGTATTTCATAAAGAAGTCTTATATTTAACGGAGTTGGAAATTGGTACATGCTGGATGGGGGGAACATTTAATCGGAAGTCTTTCGAAAAGGAAATTAACCAAAAACAAGGTCAATTTATTCCTTGTGCTACACCCCTTGGATA
>NZ_LJRZ01000740.1:0-156867 GCF_002742485.1 Pseudomonas sp. 2822-17 | reverse complement strand
GGCTCATGTCCCTTGGCCCGCTGAACCTGGTAGTCCACCGCCACAATGCGGCCCGACTCATAGCGTAAAAACAGCGCACAACCGGCACCGTTATCCAGCCGCTCAATGCGCCCTAAATAGTCCCGGGAAATCCGCAGCCGGTTGTCATACGCATCACTGATCGAGACCAGCACCCCATCGCGAAAGTGATAAAACCGCGACGCCTGCGCCAGCACCAACTCATCCGGAAAATCCCCCAAGTAGATCGCAGCTTCGGCCAGGCTATTGGTGATTGCAGGTCGAGCAACTGTCGGCAGTGGAAACTCAGTCGAGCGGTTCTCATGATCCGTCCACACCACCGAATCGCCTGACACAACAAGCCGATGCGCCAGCGAATGACTCCAGCCAAACCCCAGCCCGAGATCCACGTCCACCGCACTGGTGCGATACAACCGTGTCCACTCAAACGGCAGAATTCCGACCAACGTGCCATCAGTGAGGGTCAGCAATTCCTCCCCAGTGACCATCGATACAGGACAGCCATTGGTGACGGTCTTATCCGACGCCGCAGCAGCATCCCCCTTCGGATTCGTCGCCACGGCAGGCGCGTCGTCGACATGTTCCTGGCGAACCAACAGCGTCCGCTGAGTCTTGTTACGAACCGCCGGCACCGCGTTCGAAACCAGATTCTCCCCAGCCTTCAACGGCGCAGCCGGCACTGCCTTGATCGGCGTCGCTGCGCTGCTCAAGAGCAAAGGCTTGAGCGCCTCCGAGTGCGCGTCCAACTTCGGCCCCACGAGGTGATCGGCCAGCAACTCCAACAACGCCCGCGCCCGTTTGGATTTGATGGCGCTCAGCGTCTGCGCACCCAGGCGTAGCGTCACACCCGTCCCGGCCGTCGCCCACATCAGCAGCAGGTTGATCAGCACTTCACCGGTGATCTCGCCCAGTAATTCATACATCTCCGGCGGTGGCAGCAGGCGTATCCAACTGACGATCGCCGAGACATAAATGAACAACAGCGGCTCATCGCTAAGCACCAACAAACCCTTGGCAATCGCGTCGCTACCCAGCTTCAGCAGTTCATCAAGCTCAGCCTGAGAGAGGTACGCCAACAACTTCTGGCTGTTGGCCTTGAGATCCGCCAGCAGGTCGTACATCTGGGAAATGTTGTCCCACAGGTTGTAGAGCGCCTTGGCCATCCCGGTGGAAAACGCCACGCCCTGCATCGCGCTGCGTTGCAAAGAGCTGGCGCTGGCAAAGTCCTTCCATTGGGGTTGGAAAGTCGCCGTCCACTCTTCCCGCAGCCGACCTTCTAGCCCCGCAATCACGGACTGATAAGACGCATACAGCGCCTTGACGTGATCTTGGGAAACAGTGGGGTAGAAGGTGATTTGGTACGGCTGATTGCGATCACACTCGGTGATTTCGAGGATGCCGCTGGGGCCGATAGTCCGATGCAGCGGCGCGCCCATCGGGCTGCCATCCGCCGCAATGGCTTGGAGCATCACTGGCGTATTGCCGATAGGCACGAAGCGGGTGCTTTCGAACATATGCACCAGGGTCAGCGAGCCCTGGGCACTGCACATGGCGACGGTTTTACTGGGTGTCTTGGACGAAACCGGCGTGACCAGCTCTACCTCGTCTCCCACCTTGAAGACCTGTTCCACCTCCAGTGCCGAACCGCTCCAGAAGCTTTCGGCCCAGGCATCAAAGGTGTTCAGGCAATCGCGAAAATCACCGAAGACGCGCTCACTATCCGGCGCCTTGGGATCCATGGGGGCCAGGACGAAGCTGGCGATGACGGGAATCAAGAGGCAGCCCTATGTGGCAGGGCGGTCATTGAGAAGTACATCGGCGGTCCCTCGCACTGAATCATCAGGCGAGAGACTTTGGAGAGGTTCGTCAGATAAAGAAGTCGGCGTTATTCGCCAGGATGGCTAGGAGGTTTCGCCAAAATTTCGGGTAAATGGTGGGGCTAGCGTAGGAGTCGGATTACAGGTAGGGAAGTCCTACAGCTTCAGTTGCCCAATCGCTTTGCTCAACTCCCCGGCCAGCGTCGCCAGCTCATTGCTGGTCGTGGCCGAATCCACGGTCTGCTGTACGGTGTTTTCGGTCACATCGCGAATGCTCACCACCGCGCGGTTCATCTCTTCGGCCACGTGGCTTTGTTGCTCGGCGGCGACGGCAATCTGGGTGTTGCTCTCGCGCATTTGCGCCACGGCACCAGTGATTTCGGCGAGTGCCGCGCCGGCCTCCTGGGCTTGTTGCACGCAGTCGTCTGCCTTGAACGAGCTTTCCTGCATAAAGTCCACCGCGTCGCGGGTGCCCGCTTGTAGCGCTGAGACCATGCGGGTGATTTCGTCGGTGGAGCTTTGCACACGCTTGGCCAGGTTGCGCACTTCGTCGGCGACCACGGCAAAGCCGCGGCCCATTTCTCCGGCCCGGGCGGCTTCGATGGCGGCGTTGAGGGCGAGCAGGTTGGTCTGTTCGGCGATGCTGTGGATCACGCTGACCACGCCGTTGATTTTCTGGCTGTCTTCGGCGAGCTTCTGGATCATTTCGGCGGTTTGTTGCACACCGCTGGACAGCCCGGCAATCGAGTGTCTTACCCGCGTCACTACTTCCTGGCCGCTGCCGGCGAGGGTGTCGGCGGTCTGGGATAAGTCCCGGGTGGCGCCGGCATGTTGGGCGATGTGATAGACGGTGGCGGTCATCTCGTTGATGGCGGTGGCGGCCTGGTCGGTCTCGCTTTGCTGGCCGAGCATGCCGTGCTGCACCTCGTTCATGCTGCTGGCCAGGCGCGCGGCGCCTTCGTCGAGTTGCCGGGCAGTGCGCGCCACGGTGCTGACCACGCGTTGGTAGCCAGCCTGCATGGCATTGAACGCGCTGGCCATCTGGCCGACTTCATCTTTGCAGGCCAGGGGGACGCGGGCCGATAGATCGCCGGTTTTTTCCACGTGCAGCATGACGTCCTTGAGCGTGTTGAGCTGACTGAGCAGGAAGCGGATCAGCAACTGCGAAGCGCCCAGCATCGCGAGCATCAAGATTGCCACCGCCACGGCGTAATTGGCGAAGCGTTCGCCGAACACCTGGCTCAAGCTTGGTGCATAGGCAAGCACGCCAATATATTGCCCGTCCGGGCGGGCGATGACTTCGGCGCCCATCAATGGATTCTCGCCAAACAGCGGCATGTGATTGAGTTCGACCCAACCGGTGGTGGTGCTCAGGGCTGACAGATCCAGATCGCCGAGCTGTGGGACTTGGCCTCGCGCAAACGTCAGCCAGTGCGCGTCCTTCGGCAGTGGCTGATCGGTTGGCCAGGCACCCAGCAATCGCCCCTGGGCCTGCGCCGACGCTTGGGACGCGGTGATGCGCGCCTGCTGTTCGAGCTGCACGGCGTACAGCACCAGCAGGAGGGTGGTGATGAAGGCAACCGCGTTGACGGCCCAGAATTTGTACTTCAGCGAGATATTGCTAAGCCAGGCACCCATGGAAGGTTTTCTCTGATAGCGGAAACAGCATTGGCAAGGTGCCATTATTGTGCCGCTATTCAGAAAGCCGGTTTTGACGTGGGTCAATGCGCCGCATCAATCCACGGTCGGCAACCCAAAAAAAGCGCGGGAACAGGCAGTGCTGTGTTCGGCCAGGTCTTGCGCGCTTTCATTGCGGTGCAGGGCAACTTCGCGCAGGACTTCTGTCAGGTAGGCCGGCTCGTTACGACCATTTTTCGGTTTGGGGCGTAGGGTGCGGGGCAGCAGGTAAGGCGCATCGCTTTCCAGCATCAGACGGCCTCGGGGAATTTCCCTGACGAGCGGGTGCAGGTGTGTCCCACGGCGTTCGTCGCAGATCCAGCCGGTGATGCCAATGTGCAAATCGAGGTCGAGGTAGCTGAACAGCGCCGCCTGTTCGCCGGTAAAACAATGCACCACGGCGGCGGTCAGGTGGTCGCGGTAGTCCTTGAGAATCTCCAGCAGGCGTTGGTTGGCGTCACGCTCATGGAGAAACACCGGAAGCTTTAGTTCGACGGCCAGGGCCAAGTGTTCTTCCAGGACTTTTTCCTGTTGTGGGCGCGGTGAGAAATCCCGATTGAAATCCAGGCCGCATTCGCCCACCGCACGTACCCGGGACTCACCGAGCAAACCGCGCAAACGCTGGGCGCTATCGCCGTTCCAGTCGCTGGCGGAGTGGGGGTGGATACCTGCGGTACTGAACAGGCGTTGGCCGCTTTCGTCGAGTTTGACGCACAGCTCCAGGGCCTGTTCGCTGCCGTCCACGCTGGTGCCGGTGAGTACCAGTTGTTGCACGCCGGCGGCGTAGGCGCGGTCGAGAACGGCCTGGTGCTTGCCGTCGAAACTGGAGTTGGTCAGGTTGACGCCGATATCAATGAGTTGCATGGTGCTATCTCCGCCTGCGGCCGGAAAGCATATCAGAGCTGTAGATTTATAAGAAAAACGAAGAACTACAACGAGTTATAGCTGTCTTTGAACGTCGCAAGTGACATGGTGGTTGGCTGAACGCCTTGCACTGTGCCACCGTTGCGCGCAAAGCCTGCGCATAAAGCGCTCTGTTTCTGACCCCCACCGCGTCGTTTTTCGCGAGCGCGTTGGCCAGTATTCTTTCCGGAGAGCGGATGATCCGACCCTCGGCGTTGCTTATGTTGTGCCTGACGTTACTGCTGCCCATGGCAGCGGTTGCGCGTCTGGACGGGCCGCTGGAAGTGACCAAACCCGGCAAGGTTCGTGACCTGGCGCAGATTCGTTCCAGCCGCACCCTGCGGGTATTGGTCAACCAGAGCCGCAACAGCTCAGGCGAAGTGCAGGGCCAGGCTATCGGTGTCGAATACCACCGCCTGCGCGCCTTTGAACAATACCTCAATGGTCACGCCCGGGATGGCCAGGAAATCAACCTCAAGATTATCCCCAAGGCCAAGGACCAGTTGCTCGGCGCGCTGGCCCGTGGCGAAGGCGATCTGGTGGCGCCTGGCGAATTACTGGATGTGAAGGCGGCTCATAAAGTCAGCACCAGTGACCCGATTGCCAGCGATGTTCCGTTGTGGCTGGTGGGTGTTAAGGGGGAGCGACGGTTTACCAAGTTGGAGCAATTGTCTGGGCGAACCCTGGCCCTGACCACCGGCAGTGCGGCGGCGGACGCCATCAGCCAGGTCAATCAGAAGCTGGCCCTGCACAAGCAGCCACCGGTCAAGGTGGAATGGGTGGACCCGACCCTGGCGGTGGAAGACGTACTGGAAATGGTCCAGGCGGGGATTTTTCATCTCACTATCGTCGAGAAACCGATCGCCGAACGCTGGTCGAAGATCCTGCCCAAGTTGCGCTTCGACAAACAAGTCGTCATCAGCGAGCCCGGCGATGAATACTGGTTTGTGCGCCAGGATGCTTCGATGCTGCGGGCCAGTATTGATCGATTTCTCAAGACCTATCGCACGCCATCAGATCAGGACGTGGCATTCCAGCGTATCTATAGACGCCTCTACCAAGTGCGTAATCCGCTGGCCCGCGCAGACCGTCAGCGCCTGGAAAAACTACGCCCTGTGCTGCAAAAACACGCCCGTGAACAGGGCATGGACTGGCTGAACCTGGCCGCACTGGCCTTCAAGGAATCTGCCCTCGACCCTGGGGCGCGCAACAGCGGCGGCCCTACCGGACTGATGCAGATCACACCCTCCGCAGCGCAACGGGTGGGCGTCAGCAACATCGAAAATCTCGACAGTAATGTACAGGCAGGCGCGCGTTACCTGGCGTTGATCCGTCGCAAGTTCTTTTCCAGCCCCAAGCTCAACGAGCGCGAACGCATGGCCTTTGTACTGGCGGCCTACAACATGGGGCCGGAGCGGGTGCAAGGGATGCGCACCGAGGCCAAGCGCCGGGGACTGAATCCCAACCAATGGTTCTTCCAGGTGGAGCGCATTGCCATGGAGCAGGTAGGGATGGGCGGCGTCAGCTATGTTAATAGCGTGAACAAGTACTACTTGGCGTTTGATCGGGAGCGGGAGTCCCTGGAGCCGGCAGCGGCGAAGATTGTCTCACGCAAATAATCTATTTTATCGATATTAATTAGGCATTTTTTCGGCTTTTATCATTGCTTAAACTGATTAATGTGGCGGCCAACCCAACCTACTTCGAAAAGGATTTACCCCATGAGCCCAATGATTAAAAGCCTGCTGTCCACCCGTGCCGGCTACGGTCTGACCGTCCTGCGCATTGTCGTCGGCATCATCTTTGCCGCCCACGGTTCGCAAAAACTCTTCGGTTGGTTTGGCGGCTATGGCTTGGCGGGCACTGCGCAATGGATGGAAAGCATCGGCCTGGCACCGGGTACCCTGATGGCGCTGCTGTCGGGCGGAACCGAGTTCTTCGCCGGCCTGGCGCTGATCATCGGTTTGCTGGTGCGCCCGGCGGCATTGGGCCTGACCATTCTGTCGCTGGTGGCGATCTTCTCGGTACACATCCACAACGGCCTGTTCATGGCCAACAACGGTTATGAGTTCGCACTGGCCTTGTTGGGCGGTTCCCTGGCGGTGCTGCTGGAAGGTGCGGGCAAACTGTCTGCCGACCGCGCCATCGCTAACTGACCGCTCTGCAGCACCCCGAAGAGGCCCGCCATGTGCGGGCCTTTTCATTGCTCGGGATTCTTGACATCGGCCCTTCGGCTTCTCTAGGATGCTGTCCATGCGCCGATTTAAACAGCTAATTGCGGGGCGCCACTGGGACTCAATGCAGCCCGACAGAAGCCTGTTTTCCCCTGAGGAGACAGCTTCGAAATACCGCTAAAGCGCTGGTTCGGTGTTGCCTCTCACCTGCCCGCAGACTTTTGAGGCAGAGACACGACACGATGAATGCACTACGCCCCCTGATACGCCTGGCTCCGATCACTGCGGACCTCACTCAACGCAATCCAAAAATCCTCTTGGGCGGCAAGCACCAACCGACGTTGCTACGTTATCTGGACGGCTGGCCACGTCGCACCGGGCGGCCTTCGGCGTTCCTGATCCAGTTTGTCGAAGACGGCGATTCCCTGGCCCGCTTTGCAAATAACAGCTTCGACCTGGCGGTTATTCAGGCGCCCAGCGCCAGCAACGCGCAGGAGGTCATCCGAGAGTTGACCCGCATTGCCCGTCAGGGGCTGATTGCCAGGCGTTAGAGCCTCAGTGACGTACGGCGTCCGCTCGCAAGCGACGTCGTCGGTTACCTAGAAACACCACCCAGGCAATCAGGCACAGCGTCAGCGGCACCGCCAACGTCACCACCAGTTTCATAGCGAACTCCAGGAAGTGCACGCGTGCGTATGCCTCGGCCTTCAAGGCATGCAATTCCATGGGTAAGCGCAGGCGCTCTTTGTTGAGTGCAAGCAGTTGGGCGGTGCTGTCTACTGCCTGGGAACTGAGGTTGGTGGGCTCTGGGCTCAGCCTTTTCCATTCCTGCTCAGTACGTAGCAGGCGCCGCTCCAACTCACTCGCCTTCTCACTGTATGTGTGTGCAGCGTCGTCACGCATTCGTTCGAGCATGTTCGGTGACCTGTTCGCCACCGCACGTGGGCGGATATTGAGCAGCGCATCGCTTGCGGACAAGTTATCCAGTGTATTCAACACAAACAGGGTGTTGCCGTGGGGTGCCGTGCTGTTGACTTGCTCTGTCAGCAAGTCAGTGTCGGCAACCACTACCACATGGATGAGCGCCGCTTTTTGCACACCTGCTGGCTGCCCTTCGAGGCTGTCTGGGAATACGGAATAAGCCGGACCCTCTATGCGAGCGGCAATCACATGGCGTTGCGCTTGAGTGGACGCCTCATCGGCCATTGAGTCGAACTCGTTTGGAGAGGCAAATCGGTTGGTTTCCACCAACACAGATTGGCCAGAGCTTTGCAGGAGAGGGGTGAAGGTGGTGCGCGCTTTTTGGCGACGCGTGAGGGCGCCGCTACTCGATACCGCTACGTTGTTCACTTTGCGGCTGCTGATGTCGTGTGCATTCATTGCCTGGGGAGGCAGATCCAAACTGCCTGGGTGCGGCGTTGCTGGCTGACCGGGTGCTGATGTGATTGACGCGGCATAGCGGTTGTCGACTAGAAACTTGTCCTCCTGCATCTGTATACCCCAAGCCGCAAGCAACTCAGTCAGCCGGTTATGGGGCGCACGCGTGTTCGAGTGTTGCTCGCTGAGGGGATCGATAAACATCATTAATCTACCGCCCTTCAATACAAATTGTTCAATCTCATACAGTGACCGCTCAGGCAGTGCCCGTGGATGCACGACCATGAGCGTTTTGACCTGCTCCGGTATGCGCTCGGCGCTTGTGCCCAGATCGACCAGGTTGAAGTGTCGCTGCAGTTCCTTCAGCAACCGGCCAGTTGACGCCCCTATCTCCAACCCCGGCACCAGCCCTATGACGGCTCGCTCTGGGTGTTGCAGTTTATGGATCAGATGGCTGATTTCGTATTCGAGCAATGGCTCCCGGTCCAGGCTGAACGATTCGATGCGTTGCGCTCCGTGCCCGGCGCGAGTACCGATCAGCCCCAGGAAGCCCGCAGTGTCGTCGAGACCGAACAGCCTGGCTTTGTAGGCATCTTCTGAAAAAGGTTTGGGATCAATAAGGTGTAGGTTGATCATGCCCTTCGCTGCTTTTTCGTACTCCAGCAATACGTCCTCGATGCGCTTGCCATAGCGTTTCAAGGCGTAGCTTCGTTTCGGGTCGTTGTGGGCATTGAAGTAATACACGTCCAGGGGACTTTCCAATGATGCGAGTAATTGTTGGGCTTGATGAGACAAAGTGTGGGTCTTCTCTCGTGATAAATCCCAGCGGATATCAGGAAGCTTTGCGACCCACACTAAGTTGAACGCCAAAAATAATAACAAAATGACAATAAGAGTCATGCCGGTGCGCAGAGTAGGTCGCATGGAGGGCTTTCCTTCTCAGCTGTGCTTGTAGTTGAGGGTTACTGTTGTCGCTGCTAGAAAGGTCAGGATTGTGCTAACGAAGTAAAGCGTGTCGCGAAGCGCGAGTTTTCCATTGTCGATCGCGCTGTACCTTGAAAAAGGGTTGAGCGAGACCAGGCTGTCTACCGCCCAGATCGGGGCCTGATGCTCAAGTGCATCGAGTAAATAAGAAAGGCCGCTGACGACGAGTAGCAAAGCCACTGTCAGAATGAACAGGGCGGTGCGCTGACGTACTAGTGTGAACATGAAACAACCGACCGATAAATAACTCCCTGCCAACAGCCAGCTCGACACAAATTGTGAGGCAATAACGCTGTTGTCTGCCTTGCCCAAGTAGTTGGTAATGATGACGAGGGGGAATGTCAATATCAGGGCTATGCCTACCACGACCCAGGCGGCCAGGAACTTTCCGACGACCCATTCAAATGTTGTGATCGGCAATGTTTTCATCAGGTCGAGAAATCCTGAGTTGGACTCGTCCGACCAGAGTTGCGCCGCCAGTAGGGGGATCAATAACAAATAGAGCCAGGGGTGTAACTGGAAGAAAATCTGCAAGTGGCTGTTGTCTTGTGCCGGCCACGGGCTCATGTGCAACCCCAATGTCACGGACGTTACTGAAAAGATGGCGACACTCACGTAGGTGCCGGGTGTGCTGGCGTAGTGAGCGAACTGACGCTTGAAAATGGCGGGCAGCAGTTTCAAAGAGAGGCCTCTCGGCTCAGATGGTGAACCACATCGCTTATGCGACCAGGCTCTAGATTCAGTGAGTTGATTTTCCAGCGGCGATTGGCAATGAGCGTGTTGATGTGCGGGTAGATGGTATGTCCTGGCATGGCCAGGACGGTCACCGTGCCAGGGGCATGCCGATGCTCCTCGATGCCCGCGACCCCAGGCAGCACAGCGAGGGCGAGCAAGTCCAAGGGCATGTCTGAAGCCAGGGTCACGGCTTGGAAATGGCGGGAGTCGCTTTGTAAATCCGGCATGGGGGTATCGGTTACCAAGCGATCGCCTGCGATAACCAGCGCGCGCGTACAGAACTCGGACAATTCATCGCAATGGCGGGACGCAACGATCACCGTCATGTCTTGCGTCAATGACTGTATGAGCACCCTGAGTTTGTGTTTCTGGTCAGGCGTTAATCCCTCGGTAGGTTCATCCAGCAATAGCAAGGCCGGTGCATGCAGGATGGCCTGGGCAATCGCGACTTTGCGCTTTAATCCAGTAGAAAGAACATCAAGGGAGGCGTTGAGTACTGGCAATAATTCCAGTTGTGTAGCGACTTGTTCTACCCGTGCGCGTTTTTCATTGCCACGGAGTCCGCGAAGGGTGGCCATATAGTCGAGGAACTCTTTAACCGACATCGTAGGATGACTGAGGCACCTCTGGCGTTGGTAACCAATGATTTTTTTTGTTTTAAGTGGATGGGCTTTAGTGTTGAGGTTTTGAATAAGTATATGTCCGCTGGACGGTGCGCTCGAACCCGAAATTAAATCGAGTAGTGCGGTTTTAACTGTAGGATCTTTCCCGAACAGTCCCAGGCATTCCTGTTTGTTTGCGCTAAATGAGAAATCGCTGATTATTTTTTTCTTGTTTGAATGTTTTGTCAGGTTGATTATTTCTATCATTTATTTTAATGCGACTTATAAGTGGGGTTGAAAAAGGGTACGAGTAATAGCTGTTTTTGGGAACGTCGATCAGCCTTAATAAGGAAAGTCCTACGTGCGTGCCGAGTAAATCGCTGGAACAATTGTTTCGTGCTTTTTGAGCCTTTGATTGTCGAGGGTTTATCTGAAGGTTATAGAGACTTTCCGAATTTTGTAATGAGGCCTGATTACCATGATGCTTCTACGTACCCTTGTTCTTGAACGCGACGGTCAGGATGCTCCGGTCAACGGTGCATTGCTCTGTGGGTTTGCTGTAGGTCAGATTGCCTCCAACTTCCTTGTTTATAGCCTGGATGAAGAGGTGGAACCGGCGAGTTCCAGGGTGTATATCGCGGCCTTGCGCAAAAAACTTGATCGGTATTTTTTGGGCGGTGTTGAATCCAAGGAAGACCTGCAAGTGGCAATGCATGTGTTCAAGCAGATTCTCATATCAGCGGCATCGGGGGCTAAGGCGGGTGCTGTTACCGAAACCCAGGTGCCTTACCATTTTGTCGATTTGAAAGGCTGCAAGCTGCCACCCGCCAGGCCCGAGGAACATCACTCGGTGATCATCAAGAAGGCGTTGGTGATGAAAGTCATTACTCTGGGTATGTCTGCCCCGGTGATGCCGGCAATCGAAAGCGCTTCATTAATCGTGCCCTCCATTCGCTTCTCATCGAAAATGAGCGCGCCTACCAGGGGTGTAAATCCGGTTGAGCCTCCCCGGCTGCCGATTCATGAGCCTACGGTGGAAGAGCCGCGACAGGCCCCCGTCGAGATGCCCATGACCATGGTGCCGGCAGAGCCTGTTGTCCCGAATGTGCCAGACGTCCCGGAGCAGCCGAAGCATCTGGCTCCACTGTCCCAGAGTACTTTGTTCGAAGTGGACAGTACGCTGACCAACCTTGCTCGCGTCGCTCAGGAACTGACCCAACAAAAACTTGCTGCCATCGAACGGGAAACGGCGCTTGATCAATGGCAGGCCCGATTGCAGCAAGAGCAACGTCAGCTGGATGAAAGGGGCCGGGAATTGGAACAGCGCATCACTCAACTGCATGACCAGTCGTTGGCTGTCAGCCAGCGGACCGAAGCCCTGAAGGTGATGACCTCGCAAGTATCAGGCTTGCGCCAGAGTTTGCGCGGTATGCTGCTTGAACTGGATCAGGCCATGGATGGTTAGACTGGCCTGGCTACTTTCCCGGGTTCATTTATTATCAGTGCCAGCCAACCGAAGCCGGGTGTGATTGCCTGGTCTATCGGCACCTGTGGACATTGCCTGGGGATGCAAGCGTTTGAGTACCAAGCTGATTACCAAAGAAGGTCATGAAGCGCTGAAGAAAGAGCTGGATTATCTGTGGCGCGAGAAGCGCCCGGATACCACGCGCAAGGTGACGTGGGCCGCCTCTCTGGGGGATCGCAGCGAGAATGCCGACTACCAGTACAACAAGAAGCTGCTGCGCGAAATCGACCGACGTGTGCGCTACTTGCGCAAGCGCCTGGAAGACATGCGCGTGGTGGAGTACATGCCCGAGCAGGAAGGGAAGGTCTTTTTTGGCGCGTGGGTGGATATTGAAAACGAGCAGGGCGAGACCAAGCGTTTTCGCATCGTTGGCTATGACGAGATTTACGATCGGATGGATTACATATCCATTGACTCACCGATGGCTCGTGCCTTGTTGCGCAAGGAAGTCGACGATGAGGCCATCGTGCAGACGCCAGGTGGTGAAGTGTGCTGGTGGATCACCGCAATTGAATATGTGAAGTAGGCAATGATGGCCCGCATTCGTTAAAGAGTGCGGGCCATCGGCGTTTCAGCCTTCGCGCAATACCGTCAGCGGGCTGGCATTCAACGCGCGGCGTGTGCCGAATACACCGGCGGCACCGATCAGTACGGCGCCGATTACCGGGAGTAGCAACAACCACGGGTGCGGGTGCCAGGCCAGGTCGAAGGCATAACGGTACAGCACCCACGTCACCAGTTCGGTGCCCAGTGCTGCCAGCAAGCCACTGACGGCGCCTAGTAAGCCAAACTCGATACGCCGCGCCTTGACCAGCAACTTGCGCTCAGCGCCCAACGCCCGCAGCAGTGCGCCTTGGCGGATGCGCTCGTCCAAAGTGGCCTGTAGGCCCGAGAACAACACGGCCATTCCCGCAGCCAGCACAAACAACAGCACGTATTCCACCGCGAGGGTCACTTGGGCGAGGATGCTGCGCAACTGCTCCAGCAGAGCCTCGACCTGCAGGATCGTCACCGCCGGAAAGGCTCGCGACAGATCGACGATCTGTTGGTCATGCCCTGGCGCGAGGTAGAAGCTGGTCAGGTAGGTGGCAGGCAGGTCCTTCAAGGTCCCCGGCTGGAAAATCATGAAGAAGTTCGGCTGGAAGTTATCCCAGTTGATGGTTCGCAGGCTGGTGACCCGCGCTTCACGATTTTCACCGGCGATGGTGAACACCAGGTGATCGTCCAGCTTGAGCTTGAGGCTTTCTGCGACCTTGGCCTCTACCGACACACCCGGTATCTCATCAGTCGGTTGTTGTGACCACCACGAACCTGAGGTCAGGGCATTGCCAGGCGGCAGGTCGGCGGCCCAGGTCAGGCTCAGGTCGCGTTGTACTGCGCGGTCACCGCTGGAGTCCTTGCTGACAATGTCCTGCACCGGCTCGCCGTTGATACTGATCAGCCGCCCCGGTACCACAGGGTAAAGTGGCGCGGATTGGGCCTGCACTTCCAGCAGGCGGGCGCCAAAGGCGTCCTTGTCGGCCGGCAGGATGTTCAGCGCGAAATAGTTGGGCGCATCCTTGGGCAACTGGTTTTGCCAGGTATCGAGCAATTCGCCACGCAGCAAGGCGATCAAGCCCATGGACAATAGGATCAAGCCAAACGCCAGTGACTGGCCGGCCGCTGCCAATGGGTGGCGCAGCAGTTGGCCCAGGCCCAATCTCCAGGGCAGGGAGGCACGAGCCAGAAGACGCCGCAGGCTTTGCAACAGCAGCAGAAGCAAGCCGCCAAGGACCAGCGCCGCCACCACGCCGCCGCCCAGCAGGGCGAAGGTCAGCACCAGGTCCAGGCTCAGGCGCCACATGATCAGGCCGAGGGCAAACAGCGCAGCGCCATAGACCATCCAGGTGCTGGACGGGATGGGCAGCAGGTCGCGCCGCAATACGCGCAGCGGCGGTACGCGCCCGAGTGCGGCCAGCGGTGGTAGGGCAAAACCCGCGAGCGCGACCAGCCCGGTGCCGATCCCGGCAACGGCCGGCAGCAGTCCGCCGGGGGGCACATCTGCCGGCAGCAAGTCGTGCAGGAAATAGAACAGGCCAAACTGCGCCAGCCAGCCAAGCAGGGCGCCGGCCAGGCTCGCCAGCAAACCCAGCACCGTCAGTTGCAGGCTGAACAGCAACATGGCTTCGCGTCGTGACAATCCCAGGCAACGCAGCAGTGCACTGGCGTCGAAGCGTCGGGTGGCAAAGCGGTTGGCCGATAAGGCGACGGCCACGCCAGCCAGCAGCACGGCGACCAGGCTGGCCATGTTCAGATAGCGCTCGGCCTTGCCCAGGGCGCCGCCAATCTGCTGGTTCCCGTCCCGTGAGTCCTGCAGGCGCTGGTTGGCGGCCAGGCCCGGCTTGAGCAGGTCACGATAGGTTTGCAGCGCTGTGCTGCCCTGAGGCCCGCGCCACAGTTCACGGTAGCTGACGCGGCTGCCGGGCTGGACCACGCCGGTGGCATCCAGGTCCGCCAGGTTGATCATCACCCTCGGCGTGAGGCTGTAGAAGTTGCCGGCGCGATCCGGTTCGTAGGTGAGCACGCGGGCCAGGCGCAGGGTTTTCATGCCGACATCGACGCTGTCGCCGACCTTGAGATCCAATGCCGTCAGCAGTCGCGCCTCGACCCAGGCTTCACCGGGTTTGGGGCCGCCGCCTGGGGTTTCATCGCCAAAGGGCACGGCCGCGCTCTTCAGTTCGCCTCGCAACGGGTATTGCTCGTTGACCGCCTTGATGCTGGAGAGCTGGATACCGTTATCGGTGGCGATAACACTGGAGAACTCCACGACGCGAGCGTGATCCAGGCCCAGCTCGGTCCCGGAGCGGATTTGCTCGGTGCGGGCAGGTGAGCTTCCTTCCAGCACCAGGTCGGCGCCAAGGAACTCGGTGGCACGCAGCATCATGGCGCCGTTGAGGCGGGCGCCGAAATAACCGATAGCGGTACTGGCGGCCACAGCCACCAGCAGGGCGAAGAACAACACGCGCAATTCGCCGGCGCGGGCATCGCGCAGTAATTGGCGCATGGCCAGGCTGAACAGGCGCAACAGCGGCAAACGTGCCATCAAGGCTCCAGGGGCGCGACCATCAGGCCGGCTTCAAGGCGGATCAGGCGTCGGCAACGGTGGGCCAGGCGCTCGTCGTGAGTGACCAGCACCAGGGTCGTGCCGCTCTCTTTATTGAGTTCGAACAGCAGGTCGCTGATGCGCTCGCCGGTGTGGCTGTCGAGGTTGCCGGTGGGTTCGTCGGCAAACAGCACGTCCGGTTCGGCGGCAAAGGCGCGGGCAATGGCTACCCGTTGCTGCTCACCACCGGAGAGTTGTCGCGGCGAGTGGGTCAGGCGTTGGCCGAGGCCCACGCGCTCCAGCAGGTGTTTGGCGCGCTCGCGGGCATCTTTGCGGCCATCCAGCTCCAACGGCAGCATGACGTTCTCCAGCGCATTGAGGCTGTCGAGCAGTTGGAAAGACTGGAATACAAAGCCCACATGTTCGGCGCGGATACGCGCACGCTGGTCTTCGTCGAGTGTGCTGAGGGCTTGCCCGGCGAGGGTGACTTCGCCGCTGCTGGGCAGGTCGAGGCCGGCCAGCAGGCCAAGGAGGGTGGATTTGCCGGAGCCGGAACTGCCGACGATAGCGAGGCTATCGCCCTTGTTCAGTTCCAGGCTCAGTTCGTGCAGGATAGTCAGTTCACCTTCCGCGCTGGGAACCACTTTGCTAAGGTTCCGCGCGGTGAGAATGCTTGCGCCCATGGAGAATCCGATGCGAATGTGGTTTTTGAGTGCTGGCCTGGCCTTGATGTGCATGGCCCAGAACGCAGCGGCGGGTACAGTCCTGATCGTTGGCGATAGTATCAGTGCCGGTTTCGGCCTGGATACACGCAAAGGGTGGGTTGCCTTGCTGGAGCAACGGCTCAAGAAGGAAGGTTTCGACGATAAAGTGGTCAACGCGTCCATCAGTGGCGATACCAGTGCTGGAGGCCTCGCGCGGCTGCCGGCGGCGCTTGCAGAGCATAAGCCTGACGTAGTGGTTATCGAATTGGGTGGCAATGACGGCCTTCGTGGCCAGCCCCCTGCGCAATTGCAACAAAATCTTGCTTCGATGATCCAGAAGTCCCAGGACAGCGGCGCCAAGGTGCTGTTGCTGGGCATGCAGATTCCGCCCAACTACGGGAAGCGTTATGTCGATGCCTTCGCGAAGGTATTCGGCGATGTCGCCGAGCAAAAAAAGGTGCCTTTGGTGCCGTTTTTCCTTGAAGGCGTCGGCGGCCATCCGGAGTTGATGCAGGCGGACGGGCTGCACCCGGCGGTCGCTGCCCAGGGCAAGTTGCTGGAAAATGTCTGGCCGACGCTAAAACCGCTGCTATGACGCTTTTCTACCGGCAGGCTTTCGGCTAAGGTGGCGCCCCCCCGATCTGGAGCCCCCGATGTCGCGTCCTGCCTGGTCCCTGTTTAACTACCAACTGATCGAGCCGGACGAGCAGCTGGATCTGTTCGCCTGCCAGGAAGTGCGGGTGCATCTGGTGACGCGTCAGCTGGAACTGGGCGGCTCCATCGATCGCACGCTGTGCGGTACCTTGCTGCCAGCGCAACCTCGCTGGTCGCTGGTCGATCGCTCGATTTTCCAGGATCAGCGCCTGTGCCCCTTGTGCCGAGCCATTCTTGAGTCCCAGAAGCGCGGCACGCCGCCGATCTGGCCGGAGCTGCGTTTCGAGCTCTAGGAGCCGCTACACGCTTGCAGCTAGAAGCTCACATCACGTATACAATCGATTTTTACCTACCCGTCGTTCTGCGAAGGATTTTCCGGATGTTGTCGCGCCTCTCCGTCGTCACCTGCTGCCTGTCTCTCGCTGCGTTCTGTGCGGCGGGCTCTGCATCCGCTTTGCAGCTGCCCTTGCCACCACCGGGTGAAGATATCGTCGGTCAGGTCCAGGTAATCAAGGCCAAGTACGAAGACACTTTCGCCGACCTGGGCACCACGTACGACCTGGGCTATTCGGAAATGGTCGCGGCCAACCCGGGTATCGATGCCTGGTTGCCGGGTGCGGGCACCGAGATCGTGCTGCCGACACGGTTTATCCTGCCGCCGGGGCCTCGCGAGGGCATCGTTATCAACTTGGCGGAATACCGGCTCTACTATTTCCCCAAGGGCCAAAACGTGGTCTACACCTTCCCGTTGGGGATTGGCCGTGAAGGCTGGGGCTCGCCGATTGCCCATACCAGCATCATCGCCAAGACGCCTAACCCGACCTGGACGCCGCCGGCCTCGATCAAGGCCGAACACGCTGCCAACGGTGATCCATTGCCGAACGTGGTGCCTGCCGGCCCGGATAACCCGTTGGGCCCGTTCAAGTTCACCCTGGGCACACCGGGTTACCTGATCCACGGTTCAAACATGAAGTTCGGCATCGGCACACGTACCAGTCACGGTTGCTTCCGCATGTTCAACAATAATGTGCTGGAGATGGCTGGCATGGTGCCGGTGGGCACTTCGGTGCGCATCATCAACGATGCCTACAAGTTCGGCAGCAGCGGCGGCAAGGTTTATCTGGAAGCGCATACACCGTTGAACGATGACGGAACGCCATCGGTGGTCGACAAACACACGGCGGTGATCAACGCCTTGCTCAAGCGTGAAGACCTGGCCAACCAGTTGCGGGTGAACTGGGATCAGGTACGCGACGTGGTCGCGGCGGAAGATGGCCTGCCGACCGAGATCGGTGTGCCGGGTGGCGCACCTGTGGCCTCCAGCGCGCCAATCGATCTTCAGCAGTAAAACGTGTGGGAGGGGGCTTGCTCCCGATGTGGTGGTTCAGTAACGGATGTGTTTACTGAGACACCGCCATCGGCAGCAAGCCCCTTCCCGCATTCAGGCAATAAAAAAGCCGACCCATAAATGGATCGGCTTGATAACAACCCCGAGGGATTATTACTTGCGGCTAGCTTTTTCAAGCATGCGCAGAGCGCGCTCGTTAGCTTCGTCAGCAGTCTGTTGTGCTTTTTGAGCAGCAGCCAGAGCTTCATCAGCTTTACGGTAGGCTTCGTCTGCACGGGCCTGGGAGCGAGCTGCTGCGTCTTCAGTTGCAGTCAGACGAGCTTCGGTTTCTTTGGAGACGCTGCTGCAACCGGTAGCCAGAACTGCGGCCAGAGCCAGAGCAGAGAATTTCAGAACGTTGTTCATCGTGTTCCCCTTCAAGGACTTTCTATTAAATGGCTACTTTCTCAGAGTGAGCAAATAGCCGGCGTACATACTACCCATTACTTGTAGTAAGTAAACTGACGTAGCGCAAGAAGCAAAAAAAATTCTCGCGCCGAATCTATTTTGGCTAATCTTTTGGAGGTTTGTATAAAAACCATCCAGATTTTTTCATTTGGGTGAAGATTGGATCCAGGCTGAAAGGGCCGGCCTGCATGCGTTAAGCTTTGCAAACAGGTGGGGATTTATATATCCGCGCCGACACTTACGTTGCGTTTGGCGTTGCTTGGCCGGGTATCTTTTACGCATGTAGAGGTGACTTTAAGAGCGCCTGTTCGTCTCAAGGTTCAACTGCCGGCAATGTTCAGGCTTTCGACCAGTGTTTGGTCGAGGCCCTTTCTATATCCACCAGCGGCAGGGAATGACGAGTGCGCCTTGAGCAATTGCAGGATTGGTGCCTACTATTCCCTACGTGCTGGTTGTGAGCGCTCAAGGTTTTCTCGTTGTCGAAACCGGCACGGGGTGGCGTAGATGTTCCTTCGCCGGAAAAACATCGGTAAGGTAGGGGTCAGAATTCAAGACCCGCGAGGAGTAGTGATGAGCGAGGCGTTGTCCATCCACCATGACCAGGCTGGTCATCAGTTCGAGACCAATGTGGACGGTCATCGTGCCTATCTGACCTATATGGACCTCGGTAAGCAGACCCTGGATATCTATCGGACCTTCGTGCCCAACGCACTGCGGGGCCGTGGTATTGCGGCGGCGCTGACCGAAGAGGCCCTGAAGTTCGCCGAAGACGCTGGCTACACGGTGATCCCGTCCTGCTCCTATGTGGAACGCTACATGGAGCGCCACCAGCGCCATGCCGCGAAGCTCTGAGCGATCAGCAGACAATAAAAAACGCCGGGTTTAGCCCGGCGTTTTTGTGTGCGCAATTGAGGTTCAGGTGCGTTTGCGTGTTGGCAATACGTCCTTGAGCTTGGCGTGCATGCTGCGCAGGGTATTTTCGGTGGCGGCCCAGTCGATGCAGGCATCGGTGATCGACACGCCGTACTGCAAGTCGGCCAGGTCTTTTGGAATGGCCTGGCAACCCCAGTTCAAATGGCTCTCGACCATCAGGCCGATGATCGACTGGTTGCCTTCGAGGATCTGGTTGGCAACGTTTTCCATCACCAACGGCTGCAGGGCCGGATCCTTGTTGGAGTTGGCGTGGCTGCAATCGACCATGATGTTCGGCTTGATCTTGGCCTTGTTCAGCGCTTGCTCGCACAACGCAACGCTGACCGAATCATAGTTGGGCTTGCCGTTGCCGCCGCGCAGCACCACGTGACCATAGGCATTGCCCTTGGTGGTCACGATGGAAACGCCGCCTTCCTGGTTGATGCCCAGGAACCGGTGAGGGCTGGAGACCGATTGCAGCGCGTTGATCGCCACGGTCAGGCCTCCGTCGGTGCCGTTCTTGAAGCCCACGGCCGAGGACAGGCCGGACGCCATTTCGCGGTGGGTCTGGGACTCGGTGGTACGCGCGCCGATGGCCGACCAACTGATCAGGTCCTGCAGGTACTGCGGGGAGATCGGGTCCAGTGCTTCGGTAGCGGTGGGCAGGCCCATTTCAGCCAGGTCCAGCAGCAACTGGCGACCGATGTGCAAGCCATCCTGGATCTTGAACGAGTCGTCCAGGTACGGGTCGTTGATCAAGCCTTTCCAGCCGACGGTGGTACGCGGCTTCTCGAAATAGACGCGCATGACCAGGTACAAGGTGTCGGACACTTCTGCCGCCAGCACTTTGAGGCGCTCAGCGTATTCGTGGGCGGCCTTGAGGTCGTGGATCGAGCATGGGCCAATCACCACAAAGAGGCGGTGGTCGGTGCCGTCGAGAATCTCACGGATGACTTCGCGGCCCTTGGTGACGGTCTGCAGGGCAGCGTCGCTCAGGGGGATTTCGCGCTTGAGCTGATCGGGCGTGATCAGCGTCTCGTTGGATTCGACGTTTAGGTCATTGATCGGTAAATCAGCCATCGTGTTACTCGTCAGGGTCACGGGTGCCGGCCGCCAGCCATCCCCGTGCGGCGGGCACAGCATGATTTGGATGCAGGGGGGAGGAACCTTAGCGCGTAACACGGGCCCGCGACAATGGGCAAAGCCCGCTTTAATCCAGTGCTGGCTGCACAAACGCCTCATGGGAGAACTCGCCTGCATGGCGCGACACCCACTCCCGGGCCAGGGCTTCGATCTGCTCGGGCGTCGGTTCGGCATCTTCGTGCTGGCGGCAGTAGCGCTCTATCCGGCATGCTTGCTCGCCCATGCGTGCGCCAAACAATGCATGTTCATCGGTAAATGAGATACCCACGCGGTAGCCGTTTTCCACTTTGCGACACCATGCTATGTAGCCTGGATATCGGGCGGTGGCGCCCAGGGAAGGGATGCGCAAGTCAACCGCCGTGCCCTGGCGCCAGGCGCGCGGCCAGTTGCAGGCAATGCCACCCAGGCCGTGAGTGAGCAGGCGTTGGCGCGGTATGGCGGGAGAGGGGCGTTGGATTAACTCGACAGCGACATCATCAGGGTGAGGTAAAAAACGACCCATGTACACGGACTCCGAGCACCATCCTGTAGACGGCGGTGGCAGCAGTATAGTGAAGGAACTGGAATTGACCGACCTGGATATTGACCAGCAATTGCTGGGATTGCCAGGAGTTTCGCTCGTGGTGTTCACCAGCGTAGGATGCTCCAGTTGCCGTTGGGCGCGCCAGCAGTTGCCCGGTTGGCAGCTGCCGGTGGACCGCGTGTGCTGGGTAGATGCCGGGCATAACGGCGGCGCGGTCGAACGCTACCAGATCTTTCATTTGCCCGCGTTGTTCGTGGTGTGCGAGGGTCAGTTCCTCGGGCAATTACAGACACGTCTTACACGTTCTGACCTTGCCAGCGCTGTAAAACAAGCGCTTACCCGTATTCCTGAGGACTTGCCATGACAGCTCAATCGCCACGCATCGGTATTATCGGCACCGGCGCCATTGGTGGTTTCTATGGTGTGATGCTGGCGCGTGCCGGATTCGATGTGCACTTCCTGTTGCGCAGCGAGTACGCGGTGGTCAGCCAGCATGGCCTGCGTGTCAACAGCCACGTGCATGGCCAACTGCACTTGCAACCGGTGCAGGCGTATGCAAGCGCTGCCGATATGCCACCCTGCGACTGGCTGCTGGTGGGCACGAAGTCCACGGGTAACGTGGAGCTTGCGCCGACGCTCGCCCAGGTCGCCGCGCCGGATGCCAAGGTGGTGTTGCTGCAGAACGGCCTGGACGTCGAGGACAGCCTGCGCGAACACCTGCCGCCGTCACTGCATTTGCTGGGTGGGCTGTGCTACATCGGTGTGCACCGCTCGGGCCCCGGTATTGTCGAGCATCAGGCGCTGGGGCGCGTCAACCTGGGCTATCACAGCGGTTCGGCGGCCAACGACGAACCCCTTCAAAAGACCATCGTCGAGGCCGGTGCCGCCTTGTTTCACCAGGCCGGCATCGAATCCCAGGCCATGGCCAATGTGCATCAGGCGCGCTGGCACAAGCTGGTGTGGAACGTGCCCTTCAACGGCCTCTCTGTCTTGCTGGGCAGCGGCACCACAGCGTTGATGGCGGACGAATCCAGCCGCGAACTGATCCAGGCGCTGATGGCCGAAGTGGTGCAGGGCGCGCACGCCTGCGGCCATGAGATTCCCGCCAGTTACGCGGGGCAGATGTTCACCATGACTGAATCCATGGACGACTACCTGCCGAGCATGTATCACGACCACGTGCACAAACGTCCGCTGGAACTGGCAGCGATCTACGCCCGCCCTCTTGCCGCTGCCAAGGCCGCCGGCTGCGAGTTGCCGCGAATGCAGGCGCTGTACCAGGCCTTGAGCTTTATTGATCGGCATAACCGCTGAGTCGGGGGTAAACGCATGGCGAAGGGATTGGGCGACAAACTGGTGTTGGCGATTTCGTCGCGGGCCTTGTTCGACCTGGGCGACAGCCACAAGGTCTATCTTGCCCAAGGAGTAGAGGCCTATCGCAAATACCAGATCGAACACGAGGAAGAAATCCTCGAACCCGGCGACGCCTTCCCACTCGTCAAGAAGCTGCTGAGCCTCAATGCCAGCCTAGGGCGCGCTCGGGTCGAAGTGGTGCTGGTATCGCGCAACAGTGCTGACACAGGCCTGCGTGTATTCAACTCGATTCAGCACTACGGCCTGGATATTTCCCGCGCTGCTTTCGTAGGAGGGCGTAGTCCTTATCCTTATTTGGCTGCATTTGGTTGCCATCTGTTTCTTTCGACCCATGCTGAAGATGTGCGCAGTGCCCTTGATGCGGGCTTTGCAGCAGCGACGATTCTGTCGGGCGGGCCGCGCCGTGCCTCCAGCGAGGAACTGCACATCGCCTTTGATGGTGACGCAGTGTTGTTTTCCGATGTGTCGGAGCGCGTGTACCAGGCCGACGGGTTGGCGGCGTTCCAGGCCAGTGAGCGCGAATCCGCACGCCAGCCGTTGCCTGGCGGTCCGTTCAAGGGGTTCCTGGCGGCGCTGAACTTATTGCAGCGAGAGTTCCCTGACGAGGCCTGCCCGATCCGCACCGCATTGGTCACCGCCCGTTCGGCGCCGTCTCACGAGCGGGTGATTCGCACGTTGCGTGAGTGGGATATTCGCCTGGACGAGTCGTTGTTCCTTGGCGGCCTGGAGAAGTCCGCGTTTCTGGAGGCGTTTGCCGCTGATGTGTTTTTCGATGACCAGGCCGGTCATTGCGAGAAAGCCAGGGAAGTGGTGGCCACTGGGCACGTGCCCCATGGCATCAGTAATGAATTGAGGATTCAGGCCGAGAGTTAGGCGCGCTGCTAAGCTCATTCAATCTCCTCCAGCCTGGCAGTCCAGGAGGTTTTATGATTCGTTCGATGCTGTACGCCACGGACCTCGGTCTTTACGCGCCCTATGTGATGCAACATGCGCTGGCGCTGGCGCGAACGTTCAAGGCTGACCTGTATGTGATTCACGTGGTCGAGCCGATCGGGCTGTTCGCCGAATCGGTGTTGCAGAGCTACCTTGATGAAGCCGCGTTGAGCGAGTGGCAGAGCCGGGGGCTGAACACGGTGATGGCGACTATCGAGCAGCGGGTGCTCGACAGTTTCCGCGAGGAGTTGGGGGAGGGTGAGCAGGACCTGAAGTTGATCCGTTCGGTACGCGTGATCCAGGGAGATCCGTGCGAGGTGATTCTGGACCAACTGCGCAAACTGTCGGTAGATCTGCTGATAGTCGGCAGCCACAGCCACGCAACGGGTGCGACCACGCCGCTGGGGCGTACCGCGGCACGGGTACTGCAACTGTCCAGCGTACCGGTTTACCTGGTGCCGTCGTTACAACGTCGCCGCAGTGATGACATGTGATCGGTAGGAAACGATAAAAAGTTCTAGATTTATCTGTCTAACCTTTAATATAGTTATATACCGTCGCTGATACCCGTGGCGTCTATCTGCTTTGAGGGACACATATGAAGCTTCAACAACTGCGCTACATCTGGGAAGTGGCGCACCACGACCTCAACGTTTCCGCTACCGCTCAAAGCCTGTACACCTCGCAACCCGGTATCAGCAAGCAGATCCGCCTGCTCGAAGACGAGCTGGGCGTTGAAGTGTTCGCGCGCAGCGGCAAGCACCTGACCCGCGTCACCCCGGCCGGTGAGCGCATCATCACCACCGCCGGCGAGATCCTGCGTAAAGTCGAAAGCATCAAGCAGATTGCCCAGGAGTTCTCCAACGAGAAGAAAGGCACCCTGTCGATCGCCACCACGCACACCCAGGCGCGGTATGCATTGCCTCCGGTGATTCGCGATTTCATCAAGCAATATCCGGACGTGGCCCTGCACATGCACCAGGGTTCGCCGATGCAAATCGCCGAGATGGCCGCTGACGGCACCGTCGATTTTGCCATCGCCACTGAAGCCCTGGAGCTGTTCGGTGATTTGGTGATGATGCCGTGCTACCGCTGGAACCGTTGCGTGGTGGTGCCTCAGGGTCACCCATTGGCCAAGTTGCCGAAGCTGACCCTCGAAGCCCTGGCCGAATACCCGATCGTGACCTACGTGTTCGGTTTCACCGGTCGTTCCAAGCTGGACGAAGCCTTCAGTCATCGCGGCCTCACGCCGAAAGTCGTGTTCACCGCCGCCGACGCCGACGTGATCAAGACCTACGTGCGCCTGGGCCTGGGCGTGGGTATCGTCGCCAAGATGGCGGTCGACACCAACCTCGACAAAGACCTGGTGGTGCTCGACGCCAGCGAGCTGTTCGAATCCAGTGTGACCAAGATCGGCTTCCGCCGTGGCACATTCCTGCGGGGCTTCATGTGCGACTTCATCGAGAAGTTTGCGCCGCACTTGACCCGCGAAGTCATGGCCAAGGCGATCCAGTGCCACAACAAGCAGGAGCTGGAAGAGCTGTTCGACGGCGTTGAACTGCCTGTTCACTGAGTGGCTTATCGGGCCTCGGTAACCGTAAAGAGTTGCCGAGCGCCTGCCACCAGAATCTCCACTTCATCCCCTTCGAACTTGCCCAGCAGGCTTTTGCCCAGAGGCGAGCGCGGTGTGATGACCGTCACCGGTTGCCCGACCACATCCACCTTCAAGCCCGCAGCATCAGGCGCCAGGAACAGCCATTGCTGGCGACCGTTCTCGTCCTCCAGACCCAGTAGTGCACCGACTTCTATCCCTCGCTGATCATCGTAGGCGCGCACGGGCAGGTTCTTGCACAGCGTCAGCGACTGCTTGATTTCCTCGACCCGTTTGGCTTGCCCGGCCGCCAGATAAGAAGCTTCCAACCCCAAGGTGTCGTACTTGTTCTCCGCGATGTTTTCTTCATGAGTCGCGGTTTCGTAGGCAGTCTGCGCGGCGCGTTGGGCTATATCGAGGTCGACGGTGAGCTTTTCCAGGATCAACTGGAGGACGGCGTGCTTATTCATGGCTGTGCTTGATCATTCGCAGAATTGCAGGACATTGGCCCGGCTTTTTTCATTGGGCGCATTCTGGTCTTGTTGCAGCCAGAACTGGCATTTGGGGTTGGACAGGTTACGGGCGTTGCTACGCGCCTGGTCCAGGGTTTGTTGCTGTTCCTGCTTTTGCAGGTTTTGTTGGTACTGCTCGAACATGCGGTTGGGCGGCTCCGGCGCGACAACGGCCGGTTTACCCAATTGCTGGACCGCCTGGGCCACCGGCGCGAGGCTTTGCGGAAACAGGTAGCGCGAGGCCAGCCAAGTGGTCAGCGCGATGGCGATAAACCCCAGCCATACGCCCAAGGCGATAGCGATGCACAGCTTGAGCAGCGACAAAGGCGCGCTAGAGGGCATGTGGAACTCCTTGCTACGGGGATAATGGCGGCGATTGTCGCACAGCCTCCATGCAGAATAATCGCGATCAAGCCTTCTGCATCGGCGCATTTATGCGGACAATCGAGCCTTTGAGTGTTGGAGCCCGGAATGAAAGCCCGCTGGGATATTTTTTGCAGCGTTGTCGATAACTTCGGCGACATTGGCGTGACATGGCGCCTGGCCCGGCAATTGGTGGCGGAGCATGACTGCGAGGTGCGTTTGTGGGTCGATGACCTGCGGGCCTTCGAACGCATGTGCCCCGAGGTGGATGTGCAGCGCGAGCAACAATGGCAAGAGGGCGTCGATGTGCGCCACTGGCCAGCCGATTGGTCACCAACCCCTGCCGCGGATGCGGTGATAGCCGCTTTCGCTTGCCAGTTACCGCCTGACTATATGGAAGCCATGGCCGAGTGTGAGCGCACGCCGTTGTGGATGAACCTGGATTATCTCAGTGCCGAGGATTGGGTAGTGGGCTGTCATCGCCTGCCGTCGGTGAAGTTCAAGGGGGTACAAAAGTATTTCTTTTTCCCCGGCTTCCGACCCGGTACGGGCGGTCTGTTGCGTGAGGCCGGGTTGCTGGAACAGCGTAGGGCTTTTCAGCGGGATATCGCTGCGCAGCGACAATTCCTGCAATCGCTGGGGGTGTTTCCAACTGATGGTGCGCGTCTGTTCTCACTGTTTGCGTATGAAAATGCCGGGCTGGCCAGTTGGCTGGACGTATTGTCGACGGACGGGCGTGCCACTCATCTATTGGTGCCGGAAGGGCGCATCCTCGGTGATGTAGAGCGCTGGCTTGGAGTAGAAGAGCTCGCCGCCGGGGAGGTTCATCAGCGTGATGCACTGACCGTGCAGATACTGCCGTTCGTGCGTCAGGAGCAATATGACCACCTGCTGTGGTGCTGCGACTTCAACGCCGTGCGCGGTGAAGACTCGTTCGTGCGCGCCCAGTGGGCCGGGCGCCCGCTGCTGTGGCACATCTATCGCCAGGACGAGGACATCCACCTCGACAAGCTCGATGCCTTCCTGGAGCTGTACACCGCCGCCTTGTCACCCGCTGTAAAGGCGGCACTGGTCGCGCTTTGGCAGGCCTGGAACACCGAGGGCGACATGGCGCAGCCGTGGAAAATGCTGCTGGAACACTGGCCAGAGGTCAGCCAGAACGCCGAAACGTGGTGTCTGGAGCAGGCCTTGCAGGCCGATCTTGCGACGGCGCTGGTACAGTTTTATGAAAGTTGGATATGATACGCCACCTTGATTTTTGTAAATCCCATCCAAATTTCGGATATATGCAATGAAAACTGGTAAAGAACTGAAACCCGGTACAGTGATCCGTCTCGAAAACGACCCTTGGCTGGTTCAGAAAGCTGAGTTCACCAAGTCTGGTCGTAACAGCGCAATCATGAAGACCAAGCTGAAGAACCTGCTGACCGGTTACAAGACCGAGATCGTCTACAGCGCCGATGACAAACTGGACGACGTAATCCTCGACCGCAAAGAAGCGACCCTGTCCTTCATCAGCGGCGACACCTACACGTTCATGGACACCACCGACTACACCATGTACGAGCTGAACGCTGAAGACATCGAAGCCGTTCTGCCGTTCGTGGAAGAAGGCATGGAAGACATCTGCGAAGCGATCTTCTTCGAAGAGCGCCTGGTTTCCGTAGAGCTGCCGACCACTATCGTGCGTAAAGTTGCCTACACCGAAGGTTCCGCTCGCGGCGACACTTCGGGCAAGGTAATGAAGCCAGCCAAGCTGGCTAACGGTACCGAGCTGCAGGTAGCTGACTTCATCGAAATCGACGACCTGATCGAGATCGACACCCGCGAAGGCGGTTCGTACAAAGGTCGCGCCAAGAAGTAATTCTGGCCCTACCGTACGAAATAAAAAACCCGACCATGAGTCGGGTTTTTTATGGGCGCTGTTTTTACTTCAAGTGTTGCTTCAACTCATCCGATGCCTGCAGCAGGGCCGAACGCACCGCCGGCACCTGGCTGACTACATTGAGCAAACCGTAGTCGTGAATCATGCCGTTGTAACGTACGGTGGTCACCGGCACACCGGCTGCATCCAGTTTGCGGGCATAGGCTTCGCCTTCATCACGCAGCACATCGGCGCCGGCCGTCTGAATCAGCGCGGGCGGCAAACCCTTTAGTTGGTCCGTGGTGGCCCGCAGCGGCGAGGCATAGATCTCGGCTCGCTGGTTGGCGTCGGTGGTGTAGTTGTCCCAGAACCACTTCATCATATTTTTGGTGAGGAAGTGCCCTTCGGCGTACTGGTTGTAGGACGCGGTCTCGAAATTGGCGTCAGTCACCGGCCATAACAGCAGTTGGAATTTGATCGCCGGCGTGCCCTTGTCCTTGGCCATCAGGCTGACCACGGCCGCCATATTGCCGCCGACGCTGTTGCCCGCGACCGCCAGGCGCTTGCCGTCGACATTGATCTCTTTACCGTGTTCGGCCACCCATTTCGTTGCGCCGTACGCCTGGTTGATCGCCACTGGGTAATGTGCCTCGGGTGACGGCGTGTAGTTGACGAACACCGCCACCGCCCCGGAACCCACGACCAGATCACGGACCAGGCGTTCGTGGGTCGGATAATCCCCCAGCACCCAACCGCCGCCGTGGAAGAACATGAACACTGGCAATGTGCCTTTGACCCCGGCCGGACGCACGATGGTCAGGTCCAGCGGCTTGCCATCGACCTGGATGGTCTTCTGGCTCACATCAGCCTTGGGCAGCGTCAGCTTCACCCCGGCTTGGGCGCCGGTCAGCACCGCGCGCGCTTCCTTGGGCGTCAATTGTTCCATCGGCTTGCCGGTGCCGGCGTTCAATACATCCAGGAAAGCCTGGGTGTTGTGCTCAACGTCGCCATTGGCGGCGAACGCGTGGCTGATGGACAAGGCGAGCAGGGTGCCGGTGAGCGCTTTACCAAATGTGTTCATGTTCTTCTCCTTGAGTTGCAGCGTGGGTTAGACGGTTACATGCAGGCGCACATCGACGTTGCCACGGGTGGCGTTGGAGTACGGGCAGACCTGGTGAGCTGCGTCGACCAGACTTTGCGCGTCATCCTGCGCCAGGCCAGGCAGGCTGATATGCAGGTCGATGTCCAGGCCGAAACCGCCGGGGATCTGGCCGATGCCGACGTGGGCAGTGATCGAGGCGTCAGCCGGGATTTTGCGTTGGGTCTGGCTGGCGACGAATTTCAGGGCGCCGATGAAGCAGGCCGAGTAGCCGGCAGCGAACAGTTGTTCCGGGTTGGTCGCTTGACCTCCGGCGCCGCCCAGCTCTTTTGGCGTGGAGAGCTTGACGTCGAGGATGTTATCGCTGGAAACAGCGCGACCATCACGGCCGCCGGTGGCGGTGGCTACTGCGGTATAGAGCGTTTGCATGGTGTTGTCCTCACTGGTGTATAGCGATAAATGTTTGCGCGCTAAGTAGTTGGTGAGGCGAATGTATAGCGCTAATGTTTAGCGCGCAAGATAAATTTAAAAGTATTTTTCGTGAAGCGCCACATCCCACATTTTCATTGGGTGTATTAAACGGCGCCTTGCAGGTTGCTGCGCAATGCGATCAGATCCGCTTGCAGCTTGCGCAATTGTTCCAACTCCAACCCGCTGGCCCCAAGGATGCACTGTGGAATACCCATGGCCTTGTCCTGCAAGGCACGGCCGGCGGTAGTCAGTTCCACCACCACCACGCGTTCATCCTCGCGGCTGCGCGTTCGGCTGAGCAGGCCTTCGGCTTCCAGGCGTTTGAGCAGTGGCGTCAGGGAGCCAGGGTCCGTGAGCAGGCGGCTGCTGATTTCGCCGACAGTCAAACCATCCTCTTCCCACAGCACCATCATGGCCAGGTACTGCGGGTACGTCAGGCCGAGCGCTTGCAGCAGAGGCTTGTAGACCTTCGTCATCAGTAATGAAGTGGAGTGCAACGCGAAACACAGCTGGTTATTCAGCATCAGTGGTTCGCACGGGTCAGGGTTTTTGCTCATGGCGGTGCCTTAAATACGTGTATGGGCTGGAATCTAGCGAGCAAATCTTTAATGCGCCAGACAATTCTGTCCAGAAGGTCAGACCAGGCCGCTCTGCAGCGCCAGATCCCATGGCGGAACAGGGCTGAAACGGGATTTGAGGTATTCCAGCAGC
The DNA here is from genome assembly GCF_002742485.1 of Pseudomonas sp. 2822-17. NCBI lineage: Bacteria > Pseudomonadati > Pseudomonadota > Gammaproteobacteria > Pseudomonadales > Pseudomonadaceae > Pseudomonas > Pseudomonas sp. 2822-17. The sequence continues at coordinate 127,324 of NZ_LJRZ01000740.1, read as the reverse complement.
AAGCGGCTGCGTGCGTTGGCCTGTTGTTCCAGGCGCAGCGCATAGATCCCGGTAGTTTCCGGGCTAGGCAGACCATCTTCGCAAAACAGCGGCAGCAATTCGCCACGCACCAGGTATTCGCTGGCCAGCCAAGTGGGTAGATGGGCGATGCCCAAGCCGGCCAAGGCGCCTGAGAGCAGCGCTTCTGCGTTGTTGGCGCTCATGCGGATGCGCTGTGGGCGATAGGTCGCACGGCGCCCGTCCAGTTCGAAGCGCCACGCGAACATCGGAGCCAGGCCATCCCAGTCCAGGCCATCATGATCACTCAACTCCCGGGGATGGGCCGGCGTGCCACGGCTTTTGAGGTAGGCCGGGCTGGCGCAGGCGATACGCACGATGCTGGCCAGGGGCGTGGCGATCAGACGGGTATCGACGATATGCCCGGCCCGCAGCACCAGGTCGACCTTGCCAAGATGCGCGCCCTGCATATCCACAAAACTATCGATCAGATGCAGGTGCACATCCAGGCCGGGGTACACCTTCAGGAAATCCGCGATGACTGGCGCCAAGTGCCGTCGACCAAACGCCGCGGGCGCATCCACGCGGATCAAGCCCTCCGGCGCATGGCTCAGAGACACCGCTTCAGCCCGTGCCAGTTGCAACTCGCTGACAATCCGCCGCGCCCGCTCTGCAAACGCCAGGCCCGCCGGCGTCGGCACTACCGCGTGGGTACTGCGCTGGAACAAGCGGCTGCCCACGGAGCTTTCCAGGCTGTCGATGCGCCGCGCTACCGCGGAGGGCGTCAACGGATGACGGCGTGCGGCGGCGGAAAAGCTACCGGTTTCCAGTACATCGAGAAACAGACTCAACTGGTCGGTAAGGGTATTGGGGTTCATGACTGAATGCTTATGCGAGATTGGCACAGCCATTGTGCGTTGCTGTGCGTTTCCGCGCCAGGGCCGACTGCGTAGCATGCGAGGCCTGGGATTATGGAGTAATGAGCGGTGTGGGATTTAGCGATGTACCTCGTATTGGGCGCGGCCTTGGGCACAGTGGGCGGGCTGTTTGGCATCGGCGGCGGGCTGATTGCGATCCCGGTGCTCGGCGTATTGTTTGGCCTGGATCAACAGATCGCCCAAGGCACCGCGCTGGTGATGGTGGTGCCAAACGTGATGCTCGCCCTGTGGCGTTATCACCAGCGCAACCGGATTGAACTGCGTCACGCGCTGCCGCTGGGCATCACGGGTTTCAGCTTTGCCTGGTTGGGCTCGATCTGGGCAGTGGGCCTGGATGCAGGGGCGATGCGGATTGGCTTCATTGCGTTTCTGGTGGCGTTGTCGGCCTACAACCTGTTGCGCATGTTCACCCGCAACGCACCGCCGACCGCGCAGATGCGTTATTCCTGGCCCTGGCTGGGCGTGCTGGGCGCCGCGTCCGGCTCCATGGGCGGCTTGTTTGGTGTAGGCGGGGCCGTGGTGGCCACGCCGGTGCTGACCAGTGTGTTCGGCACTACCCAAGTGGTCGCCCAAGGCTTGTCCCTGGCCTTGGCCCTGCCCAGCACCGGCGTGACCCTGGTCACCTACGCCTGGCACCACGAAGTGGATTGGATGATCGGCATACCCCTGGCAGTGGGTGGCCTGCTCAGTATCAGTTGGGGCGTGAAAGTTGCCCATGCCTTGCCCGAGCGTTTGTTGCGTGGCCTGTTCTGCGGCTTCCTGGTGGTGTGCGCGGTGATGCTGACCTTTAAACTCTGAAGCCTTCCAGAATGTACTCGGCCAGGCATTCGGTGATCGGCGAGGTGATGTGCGGGTTGCGCAGCAAGTGCAGATTCATCGACGGCAGCGGTGGGAACCCCTCGTCGCTGCCGAGTATGCGCAAGTCGTCGGTCACCAGGCTTTCCATGCAGATCATCGCGGCGAGGCCGGCACTCACCACCGCCTGGATCGCCGCGACGTTGGTGCTGTGGTACGCCAGGCGATAGTCCCGGCCGCAGGCATCCAGTGCGGCACGGGTCCACTGCGTATACAGGCAGTCGTCGCCGGAAACCGCCAGGGGCACGGCGTCGTGTTCCTCCACGCAGAAGCACGGCGCTGCTGCCCAGACCATCCGCTCAGTGCGCAACAGTTCGCCGATTTCTTTGCCGGGCTCGCGGCTGATCACGGTCAGCGCCAGGTCCCGCCGCTGCATCAGCACCGTTGACGACTCGCAATGCAGCTCGATCTGGATCAGCGGGTACGCCTTGGAAAATTGCTTGAGGATCCCCGGCAGGAAGCGCATCACGTAGTCGTCCGGCGTGCCGATCCGCACCAGCCCCACCATATGCGGCTCGCGCAGGGTGTTGAACACCTCGCTGTGCAGTTTCAGGATGCGCCGCGCATAACCCAGCAGCACCTGGCCCTCGGGTGTCAGTCGCACCTGCCGGCCATCGCGCTCGAACAGCTTGCGCTGCAACACGTCTTCTTCCAGACGCTTCATCTGCATGCTTACCGCCGATTGAGTGCGGTTGACCAGCTCGCCAGCGCGGGTAAAACCGCCCTGGTCAGCGATGGCAACGAAGGTGCGCAGCACTTCAGTGTCGATGCTCGGGTAGCCGGACAATTGATCAATCTCCGAGATGTATTGCATAAGAAACATTCGTTGGATTGATCATAGTGCCCCGCACACACTGGCGTCATCCCCAAGGGAGGGCGAGAAGATGAAAGGTCAGAAAGGTTACGTGTTGATGGCGAAGCATCCGTTTGCCGGGTTGTTTCAAAGGATTGCCCGCTGGCAGGCATTGCGCTACGAACGCCAGATGCTGGCGAGCATGAGCGATGATGCGCTCAAGGACATCGGCCTCAGCCGCGCCGATGTGGAACAGGAAACCCATCGGCATTTCTGGGAAGACCCGCTGCGAAAATGACCCGGGATGCAGTAGGGTAGGTCGCGAGCCCTCAAGGAGTTTTCCATGCCCGCCGACCTGTCCTTTTCACTCAAGCAAGCTCGACGCATGGCGCTGGCGGCTCAGGGTTTTTCCGGGCGCCAGCCGCCTGCGCAGATCAAGGCCGCGCACCTCAACCGATTGATCGACCGCCTGGGCGTGTTGCAGATTGATTCGGTCAACGCCGTGGTGCGTTCTCATTACCTGCCGCTGTTTTCCCGCCTGGGTCACTATTCCCCTTTACTGCTTGAGGAGGCTGCCTGGAGCCAGGGCCGGCGGCGTTCGCTGTTCGAATACTGGGGGCATGAAGCCTCGCTATTGCCCATGGCGTTGTACCCATTGATGCGGTGGCGCATGGTGCGGGCGCAGCAGGGCCAGGGCATTTATGCGCAGATGGCGCGTTTTGGACGCGAGCAGCAGGCCATCATTCAGCGTGTGCTCAAGACCGTTGAACAACAGGGCGCACTCGGCGCCGGCAGCCTGTCCACCCGTGAGGAGCGCGCCGGCCCCTGGTGGGACTGGAGTAATGAAAAGCACGCGCTGGAATGGTTGTTTGCTGCCGGGCTGGTCACCGTGGCCGGTCGACGCGGTTTCGAGCGCCTTTACGACTTGCCCGAGCGCGTCATGCCCGCCGACATTCTCCAGCAAGCCCCGTTGGCTGAAGCCGAGGCCCAGCGCGGGTTGTTGCTGCACAGTGCCACCGCCCTGGGGGTCAGCACTGAAAAAGATTTGCGTGATTACTTTCGCCTCGACCCTGCCGACAGTCGCGCTCGCTTGGCTGAGCTGGTGGAGAACGGCCAATTGCTGACCTGCCGGGTTCAGGGCTGGAAGCAGTCGGCATATTGTCTGCCGGAGCCAAAAACGCCCCGCAACGTACCGGCCAGCGCCTTGCTGTCGCCCTTTGACTCGTTGATCTGGGAACGCGCCCGCACTGAGCGCCTGTTCGATTTCCGTTACCGACTGGAGATCTACACCCCGCAAGACAAACGGGTGTATGGCTATTACGTGCTGCCGTTTTTGCACAACGAGCGGATCGCCGCCCGCGTCGACCTGCGGGCCGAACGCGCCAATGGGCGCTTGGCGGTGCATGCGGTGCACGAGGAAGAGCCTGGGCTGGATGAGGAGGGGATGCTGGCGCTGGCGCATCATCTGCGGCAAATGGCGCAATGGTTGGGGCTTGAGCAGGTGCAGATCAATTGCCAACGGCCAAGTGCCGCTCGGCTGCGGCTTGCTGGGCTCTAGGGCCCCATCGGGGGCAAGCCCCCTCCCACAATTTGACTGCGTTCACAGGTCCAAATGTGGGAGGGGGCTTGCCCCCGATGGCCTCAGTCCTATCAGCCAAAATCTCAGCGCTTGACCTGTTTCAAGGTCTCGGCAATCAGAAACGCCAACTCCAGCGACTGATCGGCATTCATCCGTGGGTCGCAATGGGTGTGATAGCGGTCCGACAAGCCATCCTCGGTAATCGGCCGCGCGCCGCCGATGCACTCGGTGACGTTCTGCCCGGTCATCTCGATATGAATTCCGCCGGCGTAGCTGCCCTCGGCCTGGTGCACCTGGAAGAATTCTTTCACTTCGCCGAGGATCTGCGCAAAGTCGCGGGTCTTGTAGCCGCTGCTGGCCTTGATGGTGTTGCCATGCATCGGGTCTGAGCTCCACAGCACCTGCTTGCCCTCGCGCTGTACGGCGCGGATCAGGTTGGGCAGGTGGTCGCCGACCTTGCCTGCGCCCATGCGGGCGATCAGGTTCAAGCGGCCTGGGTCGTTGTCCGGGTTGAGGATGTCGATCAGGCGGATCAGGTCGTCGGGGTTCATGCTCGGGCCGACCTTGACCCCGATCGGGTTGTTTACGCCGCGCAGAAACTCGACGTGGGCGCCATCCAACTGGCGGGGGCGGGCGCCGATCCACAGCATATGGGCCGAACAGTCGTAGTAGTCGTTGGTCAGGCTGTCACGGCGTACGAAAGCTTGTTCGTAGTTCAGCAGCAGCGCTTCGTGGGCGGTGAAGAAGCTGGTTTCGCGCAGTTGCGGCGAGCTGTCCATGCCGCAGGCACGCATGAAGGCCAGGGTTTCGTCGATGCGGTCCGCCAGTTGGCTGTACTTCTCGGCCAGCGCGGAGTTGGCGATAAAGTCCAGGTTCCACTGATGAACCTGGTGCAGGTCGGCGAAACCGCCCTGGGCGAAGGCGCGCAGCAGGTTGAGGGTGGCGGTGGACTGGTGGTACGACTGCAACAGGCGGTCCGGGTCGGGTACGCGGCTTTTTTCGTCAAAGCCGATGCCGTTGACGATATCGCCACGGTAGGCGGGCAGGGTGATGCCGTCGATGGTCTCGTCGTTGGATGAGCGCGGCTTGGCGAACTGGCCGGCCATGCGCCCGACTTTTACCACCGGGCAGCCGGCGGCGAAGGTCATCACAATCGCCATCTGCAACAACACCTTGAAGGTGTCGCGGATTTTCGCCGCAGAAAACTCAACGAAGCTTTCGGCGCAGTCACCGCCTTGCAACAGGAAGGCGCGACCCTGAGTCACTTCGGCAAACTGGCGGCGCAACTCACGGGCTTCCCCGGCAAACACCAGCGGCGGGTAGCTGGCCAGGTTCTGCTCCACCCGCAACAGGTGTGCGGCGTCCGGGTACTGGGGTTGTTGCTGGATCGGCAGGGCGCGCCAGCTGTCGGGGCTCCAGGGTTGGCTCATCATGAACTCGATTGGCTGATTGACGGTCGGGCGCCAATGTTATCAGCAATTAGTGCGTGACCTGCTGCTGCCGGTTGGCCGACAATCGCGCCTTTGGCGTAGAGCAAACCCGTTAGGAGTAGTGATGACAGAGGAGCGTGTCGAGCGCCTGCTGGCCGAGGTCCATGATGACTTCGGCATGATCCGTGTGCTCGAAGTGGCCGATTACCGGTTTCTCGAATTCGGCGACGCCATCGAGCAGAGCTGCGTGTTCACCGCCGATCCGAGCTGGCTGGAGTACGACTACACCCGCGCGATGCTGATCGGCGCGTTGTGCCATGAACAGCCGGAAAGCGCGTTGTTCCTCGGTCTCGGCGCTGGCACCTTGACCCAGGCGTGTCTGAAGTTCTTGCCCCTGGAAGACGTCGAAGCCATCGAGCTGCGCCCGGACGTGCCACGTCTGGCCATCGAGTACCTGGGGTTGGACGATGATCCGCGCCTGTACATCCGCATCGGCGACGCCCTGGAATTGCTGGAGACTGCCGAATTGGCCGACCTGATTTTCGTCGACCTTTATACCGATGTCGGCCCGGGCGTCGGGCACCTGGCCTGGACCTTCCTGGAAAACTGCCAGAAAAAGCTCAACCCCGGTGGTTGGCTGGTGATCAACCAGTGGGCGACTGACGACGGTAAACCACTGGGCGCGGCGTTGTTGCGTGGGCTGTATCACCGGCATTACTGGGAGCTGCCGGTGAAGGAGGGCAATGTGATTTTGCTGGTGCCTTCGGAGTTGGATCAGGTGCTGGATCTGGCTGCGCTTTCTAATCGGGCTGAAGTGTTGGCGCCGCGTCTGGGGTATTCGTTACAGCCGTTGATCAAGGCGATTCGGCCGGCTACTTAGTTGTCTGTGCTGACGTCATCGGGGGCGAGCCCCCTCCCACATTGGACCGCATTCTCCTGTGGGAGGGGCTTGCCCTGATGGCGCCGGAGTTGCCCACTCAAATGCCTTTGAATACCCCCGGCCGCTTCTCGATCATCGCCCGTACACCTTCCTTGGCATCTGCACTGTTAAACAGCTTGTCGACCATCGGCGGCAAGGCAGCGGCGGCCACGGTCTCACCCTCCATGCGCGCCAGTCGCGCCGACATCAAGGTAGCCTGCACGCCCAGCGGAGCCTGGCGCGCAATGCGGTTGGCCAGTTCAATGGCGCGGGGCAGCAAGTCTTCGCTGGCCATCACTTCCTGCACCAGACCCAGGCGCAGGGCTTCATGGGCGTCGAACTCATCGCCAGTGAGCAGCCAGCGCATGGCGTTGCCCCAGCCGGCGATCTGATGGAAGCGCAATGTCGCACCGCCAAACGGAAAGATCCCACGCTGTACTTCCATCTGCGCAAAGCGCGTGTTGCTCGCACAGAGGTTGATATCCGCCGCCAGCATCAATTCGATACCGATGGTCAGGCAGTAGCCTTGGGCGGCGACGATCACCGGTTTGCTTACCCGCGGACCCGCGAACACGCCCCACGGATCGCAGCCCCCCAGCGGCGGTTGCCAGCCGCCGGCCATCACGGCGCTGACATTGGCCAGGTCCAGCCCGGCGGTGAAGTGGTCGCCGTGGGCAAAGACGACAGCGACCCGCGCAGCGTCGTTTCGATCAAATTCGCCATACGCCAGGCTCAGCTCATTGAGCAAATCCAGGTCAAAGGCATTGCGCTTGGCCACCCGGTCCAGGCCCAACAGCAGGACATGGCCCTGGAGTTCACGGCTGACGCGGCTGCTGCTGGCTTGATTCATCGGGTGTGCCCTCGGGCGCAGGGAAGGATTTCAGACCAAAGGTCTCGAACATTGGGTGAATCGTTTAAGCGTTATCACCAACAGGGCCGGGCCTTTGAAAAATAGACCCTGGCCGGCTTATCTGCAAAGACTGTGACGCAGCGCGGTTTATCGGCGCTTTGCGATAAAAAAAGCTCCCTTTTTCAGGTATTTCCGGTATAGTGCGCGCCGGCCTTTAACCGGGCCGCGTTTAGGTAGCGCAATTCCCCGAAGTCAGCTTCGGCTGCACGTCCGCACAGCGGACTCTCCCTTGACGAATCTTTTTCATTCATTCGTTTTCGCAAATCCCCGCCGACAAAGCAGCCAGGGCGACTCTTGAGTCTCAACACGGCATGCGCAGCTTTGGAGCATGGGTCTTTGCGGATGCACTTAGAGGCAGACCCATGACCCAGGAAACCGGCGGCTTCGCCGCTTTTAATCTTAACCCGAACATTCTTGCTGCCGTCATTGCGACCGGCTACGAAGAACCTTCGGCGATTCAGCAGCAATCGATCCCGATCATCATGGCCGGCCAGGACATGATTGGCCAGGCGCAAACCGGTACCGGTAAAACCGCCGCGTTCGCCCTGCCTATCCTGCACTGCATCGATCCTGCCAAGCGCGAGCCGCAAGCCCTGATCCTGGCGCCAACCCGTGAGTTGGCGCTGCAAGTAGCAACCGCTTTTGAAACCTACGCCAAGCAAATGCCAGGCGTTACCGTTGTTGCCGTTTACGGCGGCGCGCCGATGGGCCCGCAACTGAAAGCCATCCGTAATGGCGCTCAGATTGTTGTGGCGACCCCAGGCCGCCTGTGCGACCACCTGCGTCGCGACGAAAAAGTGCTGTCGACCGTGAACCACCTGGTTCTCGACGAAGCTGACGAAATGTTGAAGCTGGGCTTCATGGATGACCTGGAAGTCATCTTCAAGGCGCTGCCACCGACCCGTCAGACCGTACTGTTCTCGGCCACTCTGCCACAGTCGATCCGTGCCATTGCCGAACGCCACCTGCGCGATCCGCAACACGTGAAGATCCAGACCAAGACTCAGACCGTTACCGCGATCGAACAGGCTCACCTGTTGGTTCACGCTGACCAGAAGACCTCGGCTGTATTGAGCCTGCTGGAAGTCGAAGACTTCGACGCCCTAATCATGTTCGTGCGCACCAAGCAAGCGACCCTGGACCTGGCAAGTGCCCTGGAAGCCAAAGGCTACAAAGCCGCTGCGCTGAACGGTGACATCGCCCAGAACCAACGCGAGCGCGTGATCGACTCCCTCAAGGATGGCCGTCTGGACATCGTTGTAGCGACCGACGTAGCCGCTCGTGGTCTCGACGTTCCACGTATCACCCACGTGTTCAACGTTGACATGCCTTACGATCCAGAGTCCTACGTTCACCGTATCGGCCGTACCGGCCGTGCAGGTCGCGAAGGTCGTGCACTGTTGCTGGTGACTCCACGTGAGCGCCGCATGCTGCAAGTGATCGAGCGTGTAACCGGTCAGAAAGTTGCCGAAGTCCGCCTGCCGGATGCCCAGGCTGTTCTCGATGCCCGCATCAAGAAACTGACCAACAGCCTGTCGCCACTGGTGGCTGACGCTGAATCGACCCACGGCGACCTGCTGGACCGCCTGACCGCCGATATCGGCTGCACCCCACGTGCCCTGGCTGCAGCTCTGCTGCGCAAGGCAACCAACGGTCAGGCCCTGACCCTGGCAGCCATCGAGAAAGAACGCCCACTGGTACCGAACAACGCGCCACGCGGTGATCGTCCAGAGCGTACTGGCGACCGTCCAGACCGTGGTGATCGTGAGCGTCGTGCTCCGGTTCCATTGGCTGAAGGTCGGGCTCGTTGCCGTACCGCGCTGGGCGCGCGTGACGGTATCGCTGCCAAGAACCTGCTGGGCGCTATCCTCAACGAGGGTGGCCTGGCACGTGAAGCCATCGGTCGCATCCAGGTCCGTGACAGCTTCTCCCTGGTGGAGCTGCCGGAAGACGGTCTGGAAAAGCTGCTGACCAAACTGAAAGACACTCGCGTTGCCGGTAAGCAGCTGAAGCTGCGTCGCTACCGCGAAGATTGATCCGCCCTTGGGCTGATTGATCGCACATAAAAAATCCCCGACTGGTTCGGGGATTTTTTTTGCGTCGCTGTTTTAACCATTACGAGTTAGCCGAAGCGGTAAATGTCCATGCCCAGCGCGCCCATGGTGAAACCTTGGTGCGCGATGCTGAAACCCCCGCCCGCACCACGCGCAAAGTAGAGCGGCAACAGGTGTTCATCGCTTGGATGGCTGCGAACTGCGTAGGGCGCTTGGCGGCGATAGTCGTGCAGTGCGGCTTCGTCGTTGGCAACAAGCTTCTCCACGACCCAGTCGCGGAAACCCCTCGCCCAAGGCTCGATGCTTTCAGGCCCGGCGTGCCAGTCCAGTTCGCCCAGGTTGTGAGTGATACTGCCGGAACCGATCAGCAGAACACCTTGCTCTCGCAAGCTGGCCAAGGCATGGCCGACTTGTGTCTGCAGGGCAGGGCCCATGTGGCTGGGCAGGGACACCTGCACCACCGGGATATCCGCGGCGGGGTACATCAGCGACAGCGGCACCCAAGTGCCGTGGTCGAAAGGGCGCTGGTCGTCAATGCGCGCATTCAGGCCATCGGCATGTAACAGTTGGACAATCTCGCGAGCCAGTTGCGGGTTGCCCGGCGCCGGGTATTGCACGGCAAACAGTTCACGGGGGAAGCCGCCGAAGTCGTGCCAGGTTTCCGGTGCGGCGCTGCCGCTGACAAGCAAATCCTGGCTTTCCCAATGCGCCGACACCACCACGATTGCCTTCGGGCGGGGCAGCTCGGCCGCCAGGCGTTGCAGCGCCGGGCCGCTGGCGCCAGGTTGCAGGGCGAGCATGGGCGAACCGTGTGAGATAAACAGGCTAGGGAGCATAAGTGGGGTCCTGAGCGTTAACATGGGCCCATCTTCAATCAGATCATTGATCTAAATCTAATATAAGTTTTAGTGCCTTTTGATCGAGATTTCTGGGGGATTCATGGAACCTAAGTTTTGGCAGGAGCGCTGGGCGCGCAATCAGATCGGCTTCCATCTGCCCGAGGTCAACCCTTACCTGCAAAGGCATTGGGCTTCTTTGGCGTTGGCTGAGGGCGCCAAGGTGCTGGTGCCGTTGTGTGGCAAAAGCCTGGACTTGATGTGGCTGGCCAGCCACGGCTATCGCGTGCTCGGCGTTGAACTGTCGGAGCAAGCGGTTGAAGCCTTCTTCAGTGAGCAGAACCTGACGCCGCGAACCACTCGGCGCGGCGCGTTCAAGGTGTACCAGGCGGATTTGATCGAAGTGTGGTGCGGTGATTTCTTCGCCCTGGACGCTGAGGTGCTGGCTGATTGCACTGCGCTCTACGACCGCGCCGCCCTGATCGCCTTGCCACCGCTGATGCGCGCGCAGTACGCCGAGCATCTGAACAGCCGCTTGCGCCCAGGCTGCCAAGGATTGCTCATCACCCTCGACTACGACCAGACGCAAAAGGCCGGCCCGCCGTTTGCCGTGACGGATGACGAGGTGAAGGTGCTGCTGGAAGCGCACTGGAGCCTGCAGGTGATCGAGGAGCAAGACATTCTTGGTGAGAGCTGGAAGTTCGTGCAGGACGGCGTCACGGGCTTGGACGAGCGCGTCTACAAAATGGCGCGGGTATAAAGGGGCGCCCACAAAAAAAGGGGCGATCCGATCGCCCCTTTTTTGCATTACCGGGTATCAGCCCCGACGACGTAGCGCGTCAATACGCTCTTCCAGCGGTGGGTGGCTCATGAACATGCGCGCCAGGCCCTGCTTGATGCCGCCGTTGATGCCGAAGGCGGTCAGGCTGTCAGGCATGTGCACCGGCAGGCCCTGTTCGGAGCGCAGGCGTTGCAGCGCACTGATCATTGCGCTGGTGCCCGCCAGGCGTGCGCCGGCTTCGTCTGCCCGGAACTCGCGTTTGCGCGAGAACCACATCACGATCGCACTGGCCAGGAAGCCCAGTACCACTTCGGCGAAGATGGTCGCCACGAAGTAGGCGATACCGCGACCGCCTTCGTTCTTGAAGATCACCTTGTCGACAAAATTGCCGATGATCCGCGCAAAGAACATCACGAAGGTGTTCACCACGCCTTGCACCAGTGCCAGGGTGATCATGTCGCCGTTGGCAACGTGGCCAATCTCGTGCGCGAGTACTGCCTTCACTTCATCGGGTGAGAAACGTTCGAGCAAGCCCTGGCTGACGGCCACGAGCGCGTCGTTCTTGTTCCAGCCCGTTGCAAAGGCGTTGGCCTCATAAGCAGGGAAAATCCCGACTTCGGGCATTTTGATACCTGCCTCTTGGGACAACTGCTCCACGGTTTGCATCAGCCATTGTTCATGGCGAGTGCGTGGTTGGGTGATGACCTGGGTGCTGGTGCTCATCTTCGCCATCCACTTGGAGATGAACAGCGAGAACAGCGAGCCGGCAAAACCAAAGACCGCACAGAAAATCAGCAGCTGATTGAGGTTCAGATCAACCCCGTTGGCCGCCATGAACCCGTTGAAGCCGAAAAGGCTCAGGGTGATGCTGGCAATCAGCACGACCGCCAGGTTGGTGGCCAAGAACAGCAGGATGCGCATCATGGTTGTAGAGTTCTCCTCATGCTTAATATGTCGCTTACTGCGGGGTATATAAGGTGCGGCATGGGGTGATTCAACCGAGCGACTATTTCAAACTGTGTCCTACAGCTCGAATGTAGAGTCTTGAAGGGATTTTCCGACCGGGAATGCTACCCCTTACAAGCCGTTCATGGTCGTGTGGCCCAACAATTATAGGGGGCTTGAGGCCATAGAGCGGCACGGGCGGTATGAGGGGAGGGGTAAAGACAGAGAAGTGTTGCCAGATAATCGCTGTACGACCGAATGTCGGTCGTACAGCGCCATATCCCCTACTGGCGATAGGACTTGAGGAAATTGCCGATACGTCCAATCGCCATGTCCAGGTCATCCACACGCGGTAAGGTAACCACGCGGAAGTGATCCGGCCACGGCCAGTTGAACGCGGTGCCCTGCACCACCAGCAGTTTTTCCGACAGCAGCAAGTCGAGCACGAACTTCTCGTCGTTGAGGATCGGGCACACCTTCGGGTCGATCCGTGGGAACGCGTACAACGCACCCATGGGTTTCACGCAGCTCACGCCCGGGATCGCGTTGAGCAGTTCCCACGTGCGGTTGCGCTGCTCCAGCAGGCGGCCTTGGGGCAGAACCAGGTCATTGATGCTCTGGTAGCCGCCCAGTGCGGTCTGGATTGCGTGTTGGCTCGGCACGTTGGCACACAGGCGCATGTTGGCCAGCATGTCGATACCTTCGATGTAGCTCTGGGCGTTGTGCTTGGGACCGGAGATGGCGATCCAGCCGGAGCGGAAGCCCGCCACGCGGTAGGACTTGGACAGGCCGTTGAAGGTCAGGCACAGCAGGTCCGGCGCCAGGGAGCCCGTGCAGATATGGACCGCATCGTCGTAGAGAATCTTGTCGTAGATCTCGTCGGAGAACACCACCAGGTTGTGCTGGCGGGCCAGTTCGAGCATGCCCAGCAGCACTTCTTTAGAGTAAACGGCGCCGGTAGGGTTGTTCGGGTTGATGATCACCAGCGCCTTGGTGTTCGGGGTGATCTTGGCCTTGATGTCGGCCAGGTCCGGGAACCAATCGGCGCCCTCGTCGCACAGGTAGTGCACCGGGTGGCCGCCGGCCAGGGTCACGGCGGCGGTCCACAGTGGATAGTCCGGTGCTGGTACCAGCACTTCGTCGCCGTTGTTCAGCAGCGCCTGCATGGACATCACGATCAGCTCGGACACGCCATTGCCCAGGTAGATGTCTTCGATGCCGACACCTTCAACCTGCTTCTGCTGGTAGTACTGCATCACCGCCTTGCGTGCGCTGAACAGGCCCTTGGAGTCGCTGTAGCCCTGTGCGGTAGGCAGGTTGCGGATCACGTCCTGGAGGATTTCGTCCGGCGCTTCGAAACCAAAGGGCGCCGGGTTGCCAATGTTCAGCTTGAGGATGCGATGGCCTTCCTCTTCCAGGCGCTTGGCGTGCTTGAGCACTGGGCCGCGAATGTCATAGCAGACGTTGGCGAGCTTGTTCGATTTGCTGACCTGCATGGCGATGTGATCCTGAAAATGAACGATCCAGACGGTGTGGACACTACCGTACTGTGAAACCTGCGGGACCCGCACCCATAAATACGTTTGAATGCCGATAGCGCGGGTGCCAGACTGGCGTTTTGAAGAGGCGCAATCATACGTGCCGCCTGATCCATGGAAAAGACACAGATCAGGCTTTTTCAGTTGCCGAGGTGTACCGATGGATAAGTTGCAGAAAACCGTTGACGAGTGGAAAGCCATGCTCGATCCCGAGCAGTACAACGTGTGCCGGCTCAAAGGTACCGAGCGCCCGTTCAGCGGCAAGTACAACGATACCAAGACCGACGGCGTGTACCACTGCATCTGCTGCAATGCGCCGCTGTTCGACTCCGCCACCAAATTTGATTCCGGCTGCGGCTGGCCGAGCTTTTACGCGCCGATTGCCGACAGCGCGATGATCGAGATCCGTGACGTCAGCCACGGCATGATCCGCACCGAAGTCACCTGCGCCAAGTGTGATGCGCATCTGGGCCATGTATTCCCGGATGGTCCGCCGCCGACCGGTCTGCGTTATTGCATCAACTCGGTGTGCCTGGACCTGGTCCCGCGCTGAGTCCTCGCGGTGAGGGAGCCTGCTCCCTCATCCCGTGCCCATAAGGCACTATCATTTCGATCAATTCAATTGCACACAATTGAATCGCCTACTATCTTTCTCCTTCTTCTCCCCTTTTTCTTGAGGCACTGCCATGAGCGACAACCTGCTGAGCATCCCTTGCACCACCATCAAAGGTGAGCAAAAGACCTTGGCCGATTTCGCCGGCAAGGCCGTGCTGGTGGTCAACACTGCCAGCAAGTGCGGTTTCACCCCGCAGTACAAGGGGCTGGAACAGCTTTGGCAGCAATACAAGGATCAGGGCTTGGTGGTGCTGGGCTTTCCCTGCAACCAGTTCGGCAAGCAGGAGCCGGGTGACGAAGGTGCGATCTCAGAATTCTGCGAGCTGAATTTCGGTGTCAGCTTCCCGTTGTTCAAGAAGATCGACGTGAATGGCAGCGATGCCCATCCACTGTTCGTGCAACTGAAAAAACAGGCGCCGGGCCTGCTGGGTTCCAAAGGCATCAAGTGGAACTTCACCAAGTTCCTCATCGGTCGCGACGGCCAGGTGGTCAAGCGCTTTGGCCCCACCACCAAGCCGCAGGACCTGACCCAAGAGATCGAAGCCCTGCTCAAATGATCCAGCCGCCCGCCGTGTCCCTGGCCCTGGACAACCAGCTGTGTTTCAAGCTCTACGCTGCTTCCAGGGCTGTTACACGCGCCTATAAGCCGATGCTCGACCAATTGGGCCTGACCTATCCGCAATATGTGGTGATGCTGGTGTTGTGGGAGTGGCACGACACGCCAACGTCGCAACCAACAATCAAAGCCCTGGGCGAACGCCTGATGCTCGACTCGGGTACGTTGACGCCCTTGCTCAAGCGTCTGGAGCAACTTGCGCTGGTGCGGCGCCGGCGCAGTGCCCAGGATGAGCGGGAGGTTCACCTGAGCCTGAGTGACAGCGGCGTACAGCTGCGTGACCAGACCCTCGCCCTGAAAACCCGGCTGCTGTGCGCCAGTGGGGTTGACCTGAACCAGGCTGACGCCTTGCGTGACGGTCTGGATCAGTTGCTGGCGCAGATCAGAGCGTTGTCGTCCGAGGCACCCACAGGTCCAGCAGGGCATTGAGTTCTTCGCGGCGGAACGGTTTGGCCAGGTAGTCATTCATGCCCGCCGCACGGCACCGCTCGCGCTCCTCGGACAGCGCGTTGGCGGTCAACGCGACAATCGGCAGGTCCGGCCAGCGCCCGCTGCGGCGAATCTGTCGGCTGGCTTCATAGCCATCCATCACCGGCATGTTGCAGTCCATCAGCACCAGGTCGAAGGGTTGCTCTTCGAGGAGTTTGAGCGCTTCGCCGCCATGGGGCGCCACAATCACCTCGCAGCCCAGTTTGCTGAGCATGCCCTTGGCCACCAGTTGATTGACCGGGTTGTCCTCCACCAGCAGGATGCGCGCGCGATGCGCGAGGGGGGCGGCATCCAGCTGGATCGGATCAAGGATCAACTGCGTGCCTCTGTGCATGTTGCGCAGCAGGATCTGATACAGCGCGGTGCGGCTCAAAGGACGCGCCTGTTGGTGCAGGGGTACCAGCGCTGCCACTTCCTCGCTGGGCATGAAATTGCCATAGGCCGTCACCAGCAAAATGGGTGCGGTAATGCCCGGCCGTATGCGGAACAGGCATTCCGGGCAATCGGTAATCAGCAGGTCAGGCGTTTGCCCGCTCAAATCGTCATCCATGGTGAAACAACGCGGTGTCAGCCCCCAACTGGGCAGCAGTGTGGTGAGCAACTCCGTCAGGCCGCCGCCAGCGCTGGTGATGGCGATGACCTGGCCGCTCAACGGCGGCGGCTGCACGGCGGGCAAATGGGTGGGCAGTGGCAGGTCTGCGCAGAATTGGCTGCCAAAGCCCACCTCCGAGCTGATACTCAACCGTCCCTTCATGGCTTCACAGAGGTTGTGGGTCAGCGCCAGACCCAGGCCCGTCCCGCCAAACTGGCGAGTGATACCGGCACCGGCCTGGGTGAACGGTTGGAAGATCTTCACCTGGGCATCCTGCGCAATGCCGATGCCGGTATCGCAGACTTCAATACGCACGCCGCCGTCGTGGGTGTGCAGGCGCGCATCAACGCGACCGAAGCGTGTGAACTTGAGGGCGTTGGACAGTAAGTTGCTGACAATCTGCCGCACACGGGTCGGGTCGCCCAGTACCTGGGCCGGAAACTGCGGGTCGATCAGGCACGTCAGTTCCACGCTCGGCGCTGCGTTCTGTGACAACAGGTTCGCGGTGTCTTCGACCAGCGCGCCGAGGTCGAACGGGATGCGCTCCAGCTCCAACTGCCCGGCATCAAACTTGGACAGGTCGAGAATATCGTTGAGCAACTCCACCAGCACTTTGCCCGAGTCATGGGCGATAGACAGTTGCTGGCGTTGCTCGGCGTTCAACGGGCTGTCCAGCGACAGCGCGATCATGCCCAGCAGGCCGTTGAGCGGGGTGCGGATTTCGTGGCTCATGTTTGCGAGGAAAGCCGCCCGGGCCTGAGCCATGGCCAATGCATTCATCTTTGCCGCTTCGAGCTCATTGTTGGTCTGGGTCAGGCGCTGGTTGCTGGCCTTGAGTTCGAGGGTGCGAGCGGAGACGATGTCCTCCAGTTGCCCCAGGTATTCCGTCAATCGGTCTTCGGCGTGACGGCGTTGCTGGATTTCGGTTTCCATGTTTTCGAATTGCTGGTTGGCGACATTCACCAACACGCCGATTTCATCGTGCTCATGCCCCGGCGGGCAATCCAGGCGGGCCTGCTTGCGGGTGCTCAGTTCACGGATAATGCGCACCAGCGGTTGAGTCAGCATCACATAGAACAGGCCCAGCAGAATCCCGGTCAGCAGCAGGCTGCGGGCAAATCCGTTGAGCAGGGTGATCTCGGCGCGGCGTAGGAACCGGCTGCCAAAAGCGTAGGTGTCGACATCCAGACGTAGTACGCCCAGTGACTCGTTGGGCATGTGGCTCAGGAACAGTTGATCTTCGAACTGGCGGTTGGCGCCAAACATGAAGTCACTGATAGGCCGGTAAGTGCTTTCCTTGCGTGGCCGGTCGACATCGGCGAGTACCACGCCGTTGTTGTCGATCAACTGCGCGCGAATGATGGCTGGGGAGTGCAACAGGCCGCGGGTCAGCTCCTGGGCCAGTTCCGCATCGATGTTGTAGGCAATACGTGACGCCGGGTTATGGCTGATTTCGATCAGCGAGCGTATTTCACGGTTGATGGATGCGTCTTCACTGGCATAATCAATGCCGATTTGGATCAGGCTGAGCAAGGTTCCCAAGACGAAACCGACCAGCACAGTCAATCTGGCTTGTTTAAAAGACAAGCGGTGGGCGAATTTGATATCCATCGAGTGTTGAACCACTTCACGTTTCCCTTCGCCCGGCAAGCATAGCTGAACATCCACAGGCTCAGGCTTGCCCGGCATAAATCGTTTTTTACGCAGCCCCAAGCGGTCTGTCGCAGGGTTGCCAATACGCCATCTTTTACAAGAACTTGCCAGAGGAATAATCGTGGACTCTCGATTGAATGCCTTTCTGGAGCGGGCCGATGCAGTGCTCGCTCGTCTGGAACCCTTGTTGCCCGCGCCACGCCAAGCCATCGACTGGAACCATTGCCTGGCCGCCCGTTGGCAGCGTGAAGGCCGCAGTGGTTTCCTGTTGCCCCTGGATGTAAGCCTGGACATGCGCCTGTCCGACCTGATTGGCGTGGACAAGCAACGTGAAACACTGGCGCGCAACACTCAGCAGTTTCTGGATGGGCTGCCCGCCAACCATGCGTTGCTGTGGGGTTCGCGCGGTACCGGTAAATCGTCCATGGTGCGCGCGTTGCTCGCCCAGCATGCCGAGGCCGGTTTGCGCCTGATCGAAATCGAGCGTGACCACCTGGCCGACTTGCCCCGTGTGGTTGAGCAACTGCTCAAGCTGCCGCAGCGTTTCATCCTGTTTTGTGACGACCTGTCGTTCGAGGCCGGCGAGGGCGACTACCGGGTACTCAAGAGCGTACTGGATGGCTCCCTGGAACAGGCGCCTGAAAACGTGCTGCTGTATGCCACGTCCAACCGCCGTCACTTGGTGCCGGAAAACCAGAGCGACAACGACAACTGGAAGCGCGTGGATGGCGAACTGCACCCCAGTGAGGCGGTGGAAGACAAGATTGCCCTGTCCGACCGTTTTGGCTTGTGGCTGTCGTTTTACCCGTTCACCCAGGAGCATTTTCTGGATGTGGTCGAGCACTGGATCGGTGAGCTGGCGAACAAGGCGGGTTTGCAGTGGCAGCGCGATGAAGCCCTCGACATTCTGGCCGTGCGCTGGGCGACCGGGCGCGGCAACCGCAACGGCCGTTGCGCGTATCAATTCGCCCGTTATTGGGTGGGCCTCAAATTATTGGAGCGTCAACCATGATCGATTTACAACAAGCCGGCACCGGTCTCGGTGGCTATGCCCTGCTGTGTGCCCAGTTGGAGTCGCTGCTGGCGGATGAACGCGATTTCATTGCCAACAGCGCGCAGTTTTCCGCTTTTCTATTTAGCCAGTTGGATCACCTGAACTGGGCCGGCTTTTACCTTAACCGCAATGAAGAGCTGGTACTCGGCCCATTCCAGGGGCAGATCGCGTGTGTGCGTATTCCGTTTGGCCGAGGGGTCTGCGGTGCCGCTGCGGCCTCGCGGCAAACCCAACGGGTGGAAGATGTGCACGCGTTCCCCGGGCATATCGCTTGTGACAGCGCGTCCAACAGCGAACTGGTGGTGCCACTGGTCAAGGACGGCAAGTTGATTGGCGTCCTCGACCTCGATAGCCCCTTGCTGGCCCGCTTTACCCCTCAGGACCAGGCGGGAATCGAACATCTGGCGGCGATCTTCCTGCGCTTGACCGACTGCTGATCAAGCAGGGGGGCGTAGCACGCCCCCTTATTGACCCTCCATCCCGTCAAGCTGCACCTGCAGCATCCTCTCCATCTCCAGCATCAGCTTTTCCAGGGATTTCACACCCGCATTGATCAGGTGTCGTTCATCGCCGTGGGCACAGGTCTGTTCAAGGGCTTCGCAGTGCGAGGCCAGCGTACTGGCTTGAACGATGCGGGCAGCGCCCTTGATCTTGTGAGCCTGTTCGATGATGTTCTGGGCCGGGGCCTGCGCAGCCATCAGTGCGACCAACTCTTGGCGATCCTGACGGCTGCTTTTCAGTAGCTCTTCCAGCAAGCGACGGCTCATGTGCGGGTCGCCACCGGTAAGGTTCTCGAAATTGCCGAGGTCCAGGATCATGTGGGTGGGTTGCGGACTGATCTTTGCCAGTTGCCGTTCCAGCGCCGTGAGGCTAATGGGTTTGAACAGGCAGTCGTTCATGCCTGCTTCTGCGCAGCGATGCTTCTCCTCGGGCTGTGCATTGGCAGTGAAGCCCAGCACGACGCAGGGCTTCAGGTGTTCGCGTTGTTCATATTCGCGGATTGAGCGACTCAACTCGTAGCCGTTCATGATGGGCATGTTGCAATCGGCGATCACCAGATCGAAGTGCTCCTGGCGCCACGCCTGGAAACCGGTGGCCCCGTTCTGGGCGGCAGTGAACTGGTGGCCCAGGAAACCGAGTTGCTGACACATCAGCAAACGGTTCGCCGGGTGGTCGTCCACCACCAGCACATTGAGCACGGTCGCGCTTGCAGGCGCCTCGGATTTGAGTTCGTCCGCCGTCGTCACCGGTTGCAGGCGCGTCATCCTCAGGCTCACATGCACTTGGGTACCCACCATGGGCACGCTGCTCAGGCTCAGTTGCCCGCCCATCATGGCGCACAGGCTGCGACAGATCACCAGCCCCAGGCCTGCGCCGCTCCTGGCCAGTTGCCCGGAATTGTCGGCCTGGGCAAAGGGTTCGAACAGGCGTTTCTGGTCGTCCCGGCTGATACCGATGCCGGTGTCTTCCACCACCAGTTTCATCTCGACCTGTTGCGCCAGCTCAGTGGGTAAGACTTGTACCTTGATTTTTACCTGGCCACGCTCGGTGAACTTGATGGCATTGCTGACCAGGTTCGACAGCACCTGCTTGAAGCGCAGTGGGTCGATCAAGACTTCAGTGTCTTCAAGGTCTGGCGTGAACTCCAGCATCAGGCTGAGGCTCTTTTGACGCGCCAGGCCGTCGAAGACACGCACCACCGACTCGATCACTTCCCGCAGGTTGACGCGCTCCGGTGCCAGGCTCAGACGCCCGGATTCAATACGCGCAATGTCCAGGATGTCGCCGATCAGTTCCAGCAGATCCTTGGCTGAGTTATAGGCCACTTCGATGGCCGGGCGATCAAGGTGGCCCTGGTCCGCCCGCTTGAGGGTCAGTTCCAGCATGCCGATCACCGCGTTCATCGGTGTGCGGATTTCATGGCTCATGGTCGCGAGGAACGTGCTCTTGGCCCGGTTGGCTTCGTCGGCTCGTTCCTTGGCGGTACGAAGTTCGTCGAACAGCTGGCGTCGCTCACTGATGTCTATCCAGCCACCGATGATGCCCTGAACTTCACCGACCGAGTCACGGTACGGCAGGATCCAGTGGTAGATCGTGAGTTTTTTTCCGCGAATATGCAGGGGACGGTCCAGGATCATCGGTTTGCCTTCGGCCACCACGCGTTGATAGTCGGCATGGTATTGCGCCGCTTCCGTTGCAAGGGCTGTGCTGATCTGGACCGCACTTTTGCCTATCACGTCTTCGCGCTTGACGTCGAACACCTGCAGGTAGCTGTCATTGCAGGTCTGCAGCAGCCCCCTGCTATCACGTACATAGATCGGGTGCGGGGTTTCATTGACCAGTGCGCGCATGAACTCGAACTGATCATTGAGGGCGCGCTCGGCCATTTTCCGGTGACTGATCTGGCGGCGCATGTAAGCGTTCCAGCTCAGGGAAATCAGCAGCAGCAACCCGGTGCCGATGATGATGCGTGCAATGAGTTGGTGATAGTCACGCCAGTAACTGTCTGAGGCGGCGGTATAGCCGCGCCAACGACTGTTGATCACCCCCAGCTCATCCGGGGCGATGCTGAGCAGGGCTTTGTCGAGGATCGAGCTGAGTTCCGTGGCGCTGCGTGACGTCGCCAATCCAAAGGTGGCGGGCATGGTGCCAATGCTGAAGCTGATTTGAACCTTGTCCTGGAACATCTGCGAGGTCAGAAAGTAATTGGCGACCACCAGAGTATTCACTGCGCCCTCCACATGGCCTTGTACGAGCATCTCGGCTGACTTGAAGGTGTCACCGGCTTCTACCAGTTGAATCTTTGGGAACTGCTCGCGCAGGAATTTTTTCAGCGGGCTGCCCTGAGTGATTGCCAGGCGTTTGCCCTCCATTTCCTCCAGACCTGTGGGTGCCTGGCCGTCCTTGCGCGTCAGCATTACGTAGGAGTTTTCCAGGTAAGGGCGGCTGAAGTTGATTTGAGCCTCGCGTTCGACGCTCGGGATGATCGCCCCGATGATGTCCGCTTTGCCTGTCTCGACGTCTTCGATCATCGCGTTCACATCCCGCCCGCGCTGGATCTCGAAGCGCAGCCCGGTGCGCAGGCGAATCAGTTCCAGCAGGTCGGCGGTGACGCCGTGGAAATTGCCATCGGCATCGAAGAACGTCAGCGGCGCAAAGGTGGGGTTCACGATCACCTTGACCACCGGATTGTCTTTGAGCCAGCGTTCCTCGCGCTGCGTCAGTTGCAGCTTCTGGTCGGTCAACAGGATGTCGCTGCCGGCACTCCAGCGCTTGGCGATCGCTTCCCTTTCGGTGGTAGGCACGGCCCTCAGTGCTGCGTCGACGATGCTCAACAGGGTTTGCTGCTCCTGGGGCATCGCAAAGCTGAATCCATAGGCTTCATGTTTGCCGAAGTTCGCCATGCGGATGTTTTTCAGGTAGCCCTTGTTGATCATGTAGTGCGTGGAGATGGTATCGCCGAGAAAAACGTCAGCCTGGTCGAAAGCCACCGCATTCAACGCGTTCTGATAAGAGGGGTAGGCGCGGATGATCGCCTTGGGGTACAGCTTCTCCACCTCGCCCAGCGGCAGGTAGTGGTAGACCAGTGCCAGACGCATCCCGGCCAGTCCGTCGCTCAGGCTGCGGGTCTCGCCTTCGCGGGTCACCAGCACCGGCCGGTCTGCGGCATAGGGCTCAGACAGGGTCAGGTTGGGGTTTGCTGCTTCAAAACTGTTGGAGGAGCCCAGTAAATCGATATCCCCAGCTTCAAGGGCCCGAATGGCGGCTTCTCGGGAGGGGTAGCGCAATACCTTTATCGGTAAGGCCAATGCCGTGGCCAGGAGGCCGGCGTAGTCCGCGGTGAGTCCCTCGTAGTCGTGCCCGCTGGAGGTCAGGTCAAACGGCGGATAGTCCGGGTATGCCGTTCCCAGCACCAATTCCCGTTTGTTTTGGAGCCATTGGCGCTGGGCCTTGTTCAGGTGGGTTTCCAGTTGCATGGAGTTTGCGCGACTCAATAGGTCGAAATGTTCCGGGCTCGCTGGAGGGGTTGCAGGCACGGCAGTGCTGAAGCACAAACCGGCACTCAATATAATCAAATAGTCCTTTATACGGCTGGGCATCCGCTTTCTCACACTAGCGCGTTTCGTTTTGCCATCTCGATAAGTTCTACCAAAGACTTGGCTTGAAGTTTTTGCATTAACCTCTTTTTGTAGGTGCTTACTGTTTTGTTGCTCAGAAACATGCCTTTGGCGATTTCCTTGTTGGTGCGACCTTGTGCGAAAAGTTGCAATACCATTAACTCGCGATCGTTAACGGCCTTGAACAGTTCAAGCTCCTTGCCGCTTTCGTCATTGGTGTTCAAGGCCTGGCTGGGGAAGTAGTTGTAACCTGACAAGACGGCACGGATGGCACTCATCAGTTCACTCAGGTCGCCTTCCTTGCACACATAGCCATCGGCACCTGAACGCATGCAGCGTGTGGCAAACAGGGTGGGCGATTGAGCCGTCAGCACCAGGGTTTTCATCGAGGTGTTCATGGCGTTGAACCGGCACAGCACTTCCAGTCCATCGAGTTTCGGAATGCTGATGTCGAGGATGATCAGGTCCGGCATGCATTCGCGGACCATTTGGATGGCGTCGCACCCGTTATCCGTTTCGCCGACGACTTTGAAATTCTCTTCATGTTCCAACAACATTCGTATGGCGAGCCTTATAACCGGGTGGTCATCAATAATAAAAACTGTGTTCATGATCGTATTCCATGCGTGTGCAAATAAAGCGGGCACATTAGCTCAGAAGCTAAGGCAGGAGCATGAACTTGAAGGGGAGTAGGTATAAAACAGGAAAATTCCTACATCAAAAAAGGTAAAGGCCTACCGGCTGATAAGGCGTTGTAGGGCGAAAAGCCTATATTTCGCAGGGGCGTGAACTGAATCGTGGTGCCAGGGATTTTGCGGACGTTATGCGTGCAGTTTTCGACGGGTTTATATGTTTTAAGTCCTACATTTATAGTGTGAGTAATGGCAGGGTCAAACCTGCAAGTTCATCTTTGTTTAATGGCTTCGGCAAGTAGCCGAGCAACGGCAGGCCCCGTTTGAGCGCCAGGGCCTGCAGCGTTGAAAGTTCTGTCACGGGCAGCCCGCTGAGCAGGATGGCGGCCTTTATAAAGCCACGGCGGCTGGCGATTTCAATCAGTTCAAGCCCAGGCAGATCGGGCAGGCACTGATCGCACAGGATAATGTCGAAGGGCGCCTCGGCCTGCGTCATGAAGCGAATCGCCTGTTCGGCGTTTTCCGCCGGGGTCAGATGCTCAAAGCCGAAGCTTTTGAGCAGGCATTGGGTGGCGAGCAATTGAAAGGGGTGATCCTCTACCAACAGGATCCGAAGGGGGTACTTGGGCATAGAAGGCACACGGTGAGTCAAGCGTCGATGGGAGGCACGCAAGAACGGTTCGCCAGATTCGCCCGGAGCGTGCGCGATTATTCCTCGGGTGTTTGTGCGAATTCGATCAGGCCGCTCTGTTCCCGTCGTAGGGCGATTCTCTTCAGGGAACAGGCAACTTGATGCATGACGTTACTGAGGGCTTGAACGCCCGGTCATTTCCCGCGCCATCTCAGTGGCATAGCTGTCGGTCATGCCGGCGATAAAGTCGATCATGCGCAGGAACGAGGCGTGCAGTGGCCAAGCAGGATTCGGCGCATTGTTGCCCAGCAGATCGAGAATGCGCCGGTTCTTGAAGGACGGCGTACGCCCGCCATGCTGCTCCAATGCCGCGCCACAAAAGGCGTTCAGCAGTATTTCCAGCGTGGTGTAGGCGCCAATTTCATGCAAAGTCTTGCGTTTGTCCTGGAAGATCTTCTTGCGCGCCATGTCTTTGGCATCCAGCACGCAGCGTTTGGCCGGGCCGTGCATGTGCTCCACCAGATCGCCGGGCAGGGTGCCGGCCAGCAACGCATCCTGCTGTTCGACGAAGGCTCTGGCCGCCGCGTTGGTCAAATGCTCGATGGCCTTGCCGCGCAGGATCGCCAGCTTGCGTCGGCGCGAGTCCTGGGGGCCGAGTTGCCGATAGGTCTGCGGCAGGTCGTCGCCCACCAGATCAAGCAGCAGCGACTCGACTTCGGCGTATTCCAGCAGATCCATTTCCAGGCCGTCTTCCAGGTCGATCAGGGCGTAGCAGATGTCATCCGCGGCTTCCATCAGATAGACCAGTGGGTGACGGGCCCAGCGTTGTTCTTCGAGTTGTGGCAGGCCGAGCTTGTGGGCGATCTGTTCGAGAATCGGCAGCTCGCTCTGGTAGCAACCGAACTTGTGTTTCTTGTAGCCCAGAGCGTCGGCGTGGCGAGCGGTCCAGGGGTATTTCAGGTAAGTGCCCAGGGTGGCATACGTCAGCCGCGTACCGCCGTCGAACTGGTGGTATTCAAGCTGGGTCAGTACCCGGAAACCTTGGGCATTGCCTTCGAAATTGAGGAAGTCATTGCGCTCGGCGCTGCTCATGTCATCCAGCCAGCCGCGCCCGGCTGCCTGTTGGAACCAGTGGCGGATAGCGTCTTCCCCAGAATGCCCGAATGGCGGATTGCCGATGTCGTGGGCCAGACAGGCCGATTGCACCACCATGCCCAGATCACTCGGGTCGCACCAGTCGGGCAGGGCGCTGCGCAGGGTTTCGCCGACGCGCATGCCGAGGGAGCGGCCCACGCAACTGACTTCCAGGGAGTGGGTCAGGCGGGTGTGGATATGATCGTTGCTGGACACCGGGTGCACTTGGGTCTTGCGGCCCAGGCGGCGAAACGCGCCGGAGAAAATAATGCGGTCATGGTCTTTGTGAAAGGGGCTGCGGCCGAGTTCTTCCGGGCTGTGCAGGGGCTTTCCAAGCCGTTCGCGGGTAAGCAGGGTAGGCCAATCCAAGGCGGGTACTCTCCGTGCGGTGAATGACCCGCCCAGCTTCCCGGTTCCGCCCTGGCGGGGCAAGCGAAAATCTACAACCCGGCCGCGTCGATATCGATTAACAGCAAGCGCTGACCGTTATCGAAGAATTGTCCGGCGGTGAGGCAATACTGGTTGGTGGTGGCGTCGCGATAAGTCGAGGACAACGTCAGGCGCCGCTCGTCCCACCCTTCGGCCAGCAGGTGGTAGAAATACGGGCGCCACGACCAGTTGTGGCCCAGGTAACGGTTGTCGGCTTGCCAGGCGTCATGGCGCCATTCCAGGTTGGGCGTGAGCTGCGTGCCATGCCGGTCGCACTGATAAAAACGCAGCAGCCAGGGGAAATCCGGCAATTGCGGCAACTGGTCAAGCGGCGCCTGGCCCAGGGCCCAGCTTTGCAGGATTTTCATCAACTCGGTCAATTGCTGGCGCAGGTGCATGATGCGCCCACGCTCCGCCAGTTTCTGCTGGACGTATGTCGTGCGCAGTTGGGCAAAGCGCGGTACGAAAGCGTCGGCGGCAAACCAGTCCAACTGTGCCTGGGCAAACAGATAGCCTTGTACATAGCGCGAGCCGCATTCCAGGGCAAAGCTCAGTTGTGCCTCGGTTTCCACGCCTTCGGCAATGATCCAGCAGCCGGTTTTTTCCGCCATCTGAGCCAGTGCCCGCACCACATCACTGCTCGGCCCGCCCTTGGCGGCTTCCTGGAACAGGCGCATGTCCAGCTTGAGGATATCCGGCTGCAACGCCAGTACCCGGTCTAGCTGGGAGTAGCCCGCGCCGAAGTCATCAATCGCGATGCGCGCACCGGCCTGGCGATATCGCGCGACCACATCGGCCAGGCGCTGGATATCACCGCCCAGTTCAGTGATCTCGAACACGATGCGCTGCGGGTCAACCCCATGGGCGTGGATTTGTTTCAGACTCGGCAGGGCCTGGCCCGGACGCAATCGGTTGATCCAGCGCGGCGAGATGTTGAGGCTCAGAAACCAGTCTTGGGGCGCTTCATGCAGGCGGCTCAAGGCATTGTCGCGCAGCTGCCGGTCGAGGCGGCGCAAGGTCGTGCCTGGCGTGCGCGGGTCGGCGAACAACGGGCCCACGGACTGCAAGCTGCCGTCGGCCTGGCGCAGGCGTCCCAGTGCCTCTACGCCGGCAATGCGTCCGGTGGCAGTGTCGATAAACGGCTGGAAGCAGGCGAGCGGTTGCCCGTCAATCACAGGGCCTCCTTATGGGAGATAGCGAAAAAAGAGGCCCGGCCTTCAATGACGAAGGCCGGGCCGATTCTGTTTGCAAGAATGCAGCCAGCAGGGCTTATCCTTTGCGTGAAGTCCCCGCCATCGCCAATTTGATCAGAGGGATCAAACCGGCGCCCAGCCGCACCAGTCGGGTGATGCTGCTGATACTGCCGCCCTTGGCCCCCTTGCCGGTAAAGAAACCCATCAGCGTCACCGCCGCCACGCCCCACAGCGGCGCGTGCTTGATACCCAGGCTGTCCTGCCAGTTGTGGCGCATGTCGCGCACTTTGTGCAGCGGTGCCATCAATTGTTGGGACTCGTGACGGATTTCCTGGCGGTGCATTTCCATGCGCAGGCGGATCAGTGCCTTGCGCATTTCCCGACGGGAAGTGTTGTGCGGGATCTCAGTCAGGCTCATGGCAGCAGGCGCTCCCGATCATTGGCCAGCTCTTCAAGCGTGGCGTGGAAGGGCGTGGATTCATCGAACACCGCAGCTTTCAAGCGCACCCCGCAGAACGCGGCGGCCAGGCTGTAGAACACGCAGAGGCAGATGATGCCGGTCAGACGGTAGCCGGTGTCCCAGACGAGGATCATCACCAGTGTCGACAACCCCACCAGCAATAACAGGGCAAACACCAAGGCCAGACCGGCAAACAGCAGCAGGCTGACGGTGCGTGCTTTCTGCTCCTGCAATTCGATGCCGAACAGTTCGACGTGGCTGTGCAGCAAGCCTAGAACGGCCGCGCCCAGGCGTCGTGAGGTAGAACTTGCGCCCGTAGCCGAGCCGCTTTCGCCGATAGACATGATTAGCGCCTTGTAGCTAGCAGGCCGATCAAAAAGCCCACGCCGGCCGCGATACCCACCGACTGCCAAGGGTTGGCTTGTACGTAATCTTCCGTAGCAGTAACCGCCGCCTGACCGCGCTCGCGCAAGGAATCTTCGGTCAGTTGCAGGGTTTCGCGGGCCTTGAGCAGGCTTTCATGAATCTTGCTGCGCAGCTCGTCGGCCTGGTCGCCGGCCAGGATCGCCGTGTCATCCAGCAGTTTTTCGGTGTCACTGACCAGGGTTTGAAAATCCGCCATCAGTATTTCCTGGGCTGTCTGTGCTGTTTTTCTGGCCATGGTTATCTCCGTGATTGGCTGATCGGTACGTGTGGTTTCGAGTCACCCGCATCGGTGAAGGTTCAGTGCAATTGTGTGGTACAGCTTTTGCTTTGCCATGGTGCGCATGCACGAGTGCCTGCGCTGAATCTGGGCGGTAAGGCCTCAAGCCATCAAAAACCTTACCCTAAATAACTGAAACTCGCGGAAAAACCCTGTCGGCAACGGCCTGTTGTGTTGAACGCTGCGCTAAAGCGGTTCACGCCCTCTCAAGAGGGGTGGAGCCGGCGGTGCCAATTTAGTGCGCGCAATCGTGGCCTGAACCGCTTTGGTGCTTTTTGCCTTTAATGCAGGCCTGCCAACCTCCATGGAAAATTTGCAAAGTGCGGTGGACACCCTGGTCCACAGCTCAAACACCCTGTTTATCCTGATCGGCGCGGTCATGGTGCTGGCCATGCACGCCGGCTTCGCTTTCCTGGAAGTCGGCACGGTACGCCAGAAAAACCAGGTCAATGCACTGTCGAAGATCCTCAGCGACTTCGCCATCTCCACCCTGGTCTATTTCTTTATAGGCTATTGGATCTCCTACGGCGTGAGCTTCATGCAACCGGCGGCGGTGATCAGCGCCGACCACGGTTATGGCCTGGTGAAGTTCTTCTTCCTGCTGACATTTGCGGCGGCAATCCCGGCGATTATCTCCGGCGGCATTGCCGAGCGTGCAAAGTTCGCTCCGCAGTTGTGCGCCACCGCATTGATCGTGGCGTTTATCTACCCGTTTTTCGAAGGCATGGTCTGGAACGGCAATTTCGGCCTGCAAGCCTGGTTGCTTGCGACCTTTGGTGCCAGCTTCCATGACTTTGCCGGCTCCGTGGTGGTACACGCCATGGGCGGCTGGCTGGCGTTGGCGGCGGTATTGCTGCTCGGCCCGCGTAACGGGCGCTACAGGGAAGGGCGCCTGGTTGCATTTGCACCGTCGAGCATTCCGTTCCTGGCGCTCGGGTCGTGGATTCTCATCGTCGGCTGGTTCGGCTTTAACGTGATGAGCGCGCAAACCCTCAACGGCGTCAGCGGCCTGGTGGCGGTCAACTCGTTGATGGCGATGGTCGGTGGCACAGTGGCTGCGTTGGTGATCGGTCGTAACGACCCAGGCTTCCTGCATAACGGCCCGCTCGCCGGGCTGGTGGCGATCTGCGCCGGGTCCGACTTGATGCACCCGGTGGGCGCGCTGGTCACTGGGGTAGTCGCCGGTGGGCTGTTTGTGTGGTGCTTCATCGCCGCCCAGGATCGCTGGAAGATTGACGACGTGCTGGGTGTGTGGCCGCTGCATGGCCTGTGCGGTGTGTGGGGCGGGATTGCCTGCGGCATCTTTGGCCAGACGGCGTTGGGCGGCCTGGGCGGCGTGAGCCTGATCAGCCAGTTGATCGGCACCGGCCTCGGCGTGGCGGTTGCATTTGGCGGAGGCCTGTTGGTGTACGGCGGGATCAAGCGCGTCGGCGGCCTGCGCCTGAGCCAGGAGCAGGAGTACTACGGCGCGGATCTGTCGATCCACAAGATCGGCGCGGTCAGTCAGGATTGATCGGCGCGTCGTCGCTGTTCGGCGGCGTGTAAAAGCCGTGGAGCAGTCGATAGCGGTTATGCCGCACTTCATCGACCCGCGCCTGCACCTGTTGGTCCGGCAGGCCCAGCAGGATCAAGGCGTGGGAGGCAAGCATCAGGCTCGACTCCAATAGCTCGGGCACCACTTCGCTGGCGCCCGCAGCTTTCAACTCGGCCCACTGGCTGTCATCGCGGGTACGCACCAGGATCGGCACATCGGGGTTGATGCGACGTGCCTCCTTCAGTACCACCAGGGCGACATCGCTGTTGTCCACGGCAATCACCACCAACCGCGCGCGCTCCAGCCCCACTGCACTGAGCAAGGCGCCGCGACGGCAGTCGCCGTAATGCACGCTGCTGTCTTCGGTGGCGGTTTCCTGTACCCGTTCCGGGTCGTCATCCAGGGCGATAAACGTTTGTTGTTCGTGGCGCAGAAAACGCCCGATGGACTGCCCGACGCGGCCGTAGCCACAGATCACCGCGTGGTCGCGCAGCTCGGCATTGAGCGCGGTGATTTCTTCCAGTTGCACTTGCTGGTTGGGCTTGCGGTGCAGGCGCAGGGCAATTGCCGGTGCGGCACGCAACAGCAGTGGCGTCAGCAGCATTGAGCAAAACGTGGCGGCGAGCAGCAGGCCATTGAATTGATCCGGGATCAGCCGGCTTTGCTGCATTTGCGCCATCAGTGCAAAACAGAACTCACCGCCTTGGGCGAGGGCCAGGCCGCTGCGCCAGGCTGTTTCGCTGTCGCTGCCGCGCAGCTTGACCAGCACCGCCACCACGCAACCTTTAACCAGCATCAGTGTAAGCGTCAGGCCAAGGATCAGCAGGCTGTGGCTGATGAACAACTGCAGGTCAATCAACATGCCGATGCTGACGAAAAACAGCCCCAGCAGGATGTCGCGAAACGGGCGGATATCCGCTTCGATCTGGTGACGGTAATGGCTCTCTCCCAGCAGCATACCGGCCAGGAACGCACCGAGGGCCGGGGACAGGCCAAGCAAGTGGGTGAGCCAGGCGGTCAGCAACACGATCACCAGCGCCAGCAGCACAAACAGTTCTGCCGAATGGGACGCGGCGACCTCACGGAACAGGCGCGGCAACAACCAGCGACTGGCCAGCAGCAGGCCAACAAACAGCACCACGGTTTTGCCCAGGGTCAGCGGCAGCGCCCAGTACCAGGCGTGGTCGCTGCTGCCGGCAAACACCGGCACCAGGGTCAGCAGCAAAACGGCGACCACGTCCTGGAACAGCAGTACGCCAATCGCATTCTGCCCATGGCTGCTGAAGATTTCCCCAAGGCTGCCCAGCTCTTTACTGACGATCGCCGTGGAGGACAACGCCAGCCCCGCCCCCAGCAGCAAGGCGATGCCGGGCGCCACGCCAAAGCCCATCAACACGCCCCCCAACAGCGCACTGCACCCCAGCACCTGCAAACTACCCAGGCCAAACACCACGCGGCGCAGGGCGAGCATCTTGGTCAGGGAGAACTCCAGGCCCAGGGAAAACAGCAGGAACACCACGCCAAGCTCGGCGAGGTCGGGCAGCTCTTCGCTGTCGTTCACCCAGTCCAGCGCCGTAGGCCCCACCGCCAGGCCCACGCACAGGTAGCCCAGCACGGGCGGCAGTTGCAGCCGGCGAAACAGCGCAATCACCACCAGGGATGAGGCCAGAATGATCAGCAGGTTGGCGAACACAAGCATCTCCGTTGCAGGGTGAGCGGGCAAAAAGCCGCGAGAATCGCTGAATCAGTTATAGGCCATGCTGATCTGGATCAGGGTTTATCGGCTCGCCACCAGTACTGAGCAGGCCTAGAATGTTGATCTGTTTTCTGATCAGGTCCTTTCGTCATGCTTCCTGAATGCCAGCTGTTCGGCACCCTGGGTTGCCATCTTTGTGAGATTGCCGAAGCCGAAATCATGCCGCTCGTCGAACACGGGTTGCTGGTGGAACTGGTGGATATCACCGATCCCGCTGACCTCACCGAAGCCTACGGCCTGCGGATTCCGGTGCTCAGACGGGTGGACACCGGTGCCGAACTGGATTGGCCTTTCGACACTGAGCAGGTTGTCGCCTTCTTGCGCTGACGCTTCTGCGATGGCGGGTTTCCAATTATTACGTTACTGTATGTTTGTACAGCGATTGAATAGAGGGAACGCCCGTGGTGAATGTTGAACAACTGAAAAGCAGCGTCAATCGCATGTCCGCCGACGTCGTGCGCGACGCGGTGAACGAGCTGCGCCTCGATGGCCTGGTCACGGAAGGCAAGACGCCCTTTAACAAAGTGCATTTCAATACCTGCTTCGCGGAGATCGAAGCGTTGTTCCAGCGCGCCGGTTACCACAAGCAACTGGACGTGGTGGGTTATCAGGGGCTGCTTTACGCCTTGTACGATCCGGGCCGCTGGGACGCGGTGGATGTGCTGCGCTGGCTGAAGGAGTTCACCGACGCGGCCAGTGCGTCGCCTGTCCTGCGGGCGCAATTGGCCAAAGCCTGAGATCCGCCCTAGGCTGAGTCCCGCTTCATGCGGGATAATGCCCGCCGGTTTTTTCAAGGCTTCGAGCATCGGCATGTCCACTTCCGGTTTTTCCGCGTCCCAACATCAAGCCAGCACCCTGTACCTGCCGCCTGGCCCTTGGGCGACCGTGCTCGATTGCCTGTGCGGGCACTTCCCGGCGATCAGCCGTGAACACTGGTTGGACCGCATCGGCCGTGGGCGGGTGTTGGATATCAACGGCAGCCCCATCCAGCTGGACCTGGCCTACAAGGAAGGTCTGTGCATTTACTACTTCCGTGAAGTACCGAACGAAAAGGTGATCCCGGCGCAGGAAACCATCCTGTATGCCGACGAGCATCTGGTGGTGGCGGATAAACCGCACTTCCTGCCTGTGACCCCGGCCGGCGAGTACGTCGAGCAAACCCTGCTGCGCCGCCTGATTCGCTGCCTGGATAATCCCTCACTGGTGCCCTTGCACCGTATCGACCGGCACACGGCGGGGCTGGTACTGTTCTCGGCCAACCCCGCCAGCCGCTCGGCCTATCAGCAGCTGTTTCCCACACGCCAGATCGATAAGTTCTACGAAGCCATTGCACCAGCGTTGCCTGACCTGAGCTTTCCCAGGGTGCATAAAAGCCGACTGGTCGATGGCGAGCCGTTCTTTCGCATGCAGGAAGGCCCTGGCACCGCCAACACCGAAACGGCGGTGGAGGTGCGCGAGAAAAACGGCGATCTGTGGCGCTACGGCCTGTTCCCGGTGACCGGCAAGAAGCACCAGTTGCGTGTGCACATGAGCGCCCTCGGCGCGAGTATTTGCAACGACCCGTTCTACCCCGACGTGATCAAGGACGCGGTAGACGACTACGCCAACCCCCTCAAACTGCTCGCCCAAGGGGTGCGGTTCATCGACCCGGTTACGGGTGAAGAACGCAGTTTCCGCAGCCAGATCACCCTCGACTGGTAACCGCCAGAAACGACAAGGCCCGCGCGAGGCGGGCCTTGTTGGCAAACGCTAAGATTTACAGGTCTTTTACGGTGCGAACCTGATCTTTATTGATGCGGGTGCGCTTGCCGTCAAGTTGTTCGAATTCGTAGAAACCCGAATCTTCGTTGTATTTCGGGGTGTCGACGGCCTGGATTTCGCGACCGTCATTCAGTGTGATCACTGTTGGCGAAGCGCAACCGGCGAGGGTGGCGAGGCCCAGTGCAAGCATGAGAGCGGCGATGGTCCGTTGAGTCATGGGTTTGTCTCCGAGAGAATACTTTTTGATTGCTGACCTTGAGACGTGTAAGACGTCGCCAAAGTTCCTTGTGCGAAATTTCATTCTGACACGTCAGCGCTCGGCTTTAACAGCTCGGGCGTATTAAGGTTTGCCAAGCGCGGGTCATCTGCCGGGCACGCCAGGCCCACGCCGCCCAACTGCAGGAAGATCTTGCGCGGGCTGCGCTCACCCGTGTTCCAGGCCCGTTCTACCTCGGTTTTGAGGTGGGTGGGGATGATGCAGATCAAGGGTTCCCAGAATGCGCCGTGACGCACCATCACGGGCACCAATGGGTTTTGCCGCGCGGTCTCGCGCAGGTCGGCCAGTAGTCGTGTGTCGATATTCGGCACATCGCACGGCAATATCAGCAGGTGCTCATGGCGCGCTACGGCGAGCCCGGCGCGGATACCTGCGAGGGGGCCCGGGAAGTCCGGGCTGTCGTCACTCACCAGCGTATCGGCATAGGGCGCGTAGCGGTCCTGGTTGCGGTTGCACGAGATGATCAGGTCATCCGTCAGTGGCCGCACCAGGCCTTGCAGATGGGCGATCAAGGGCTGGCCGCGCCACGCCAGCAGGCCCTTGTCCTGGCCGCCCATGCGCTGGCCGCGTCCACCTGACAACAGCAGAATCGAGCAGGGCAGGGGCGAAGAATCTAACGACATAGGGGTTCCGCTACGGCAGGTAAACAGGGGCCTGTGATATAACACCGGGCTGTTCCTTCGACAACCGGACCGTGCCATGAAAGCCAAGGCAGATGCGCCCTTCGTACCCCTGAACATTGCTGTATTGACCGTCAGCGACACCCGCAACCTCGAAACCGATACCTCCGGCCAGGTCTTCGTTGACCGACTGACAGCCGCCGGCCATAACCTGGCCGAGCGCGTGCTGCTCAAGGATGACCTCTACAAAATTCGCGCCCAGGTCGCCCACTGGATCGCCGAAGACGTGGTGCAGGTTGTGCTGATCACCGGCGGCACCGGCTTCACCGGCCGTGACAGCACCCCCGAGGCGGTGAGCTGCCTGCTGGACAAGCAGGTCGACGGTTTCGGCGAACTGTTCCGCCAGATTTCCGTGGCCGACATCGGCACGTCCACTGTGCAGTCCCGTGCCCTGGCCGGTCTGGCCAATGGCACCCTGGTGTGCTGCCTGCCGGGCTCTACCAATGCGGTGCGTACCGGCTGGGACGGCATCCTCGCCGAGCAACTGGACAACCGTCACCGCCCATGCAACTTCGTCCCGCACCTGAAACAGGCCGAACCCTGTGAATCCCGTGGGTAAGCCCGGCAAGACCGGCGCGCTGCTGCCGGTAGAGGACGCTTTGGCCCAACTGCTGGCCATGGCCGACGCCGCGCCGATCCGTGAGCAGGATGCCCTGCTGCTGGCGGAGTGCGACGGCCGTGTACTGGCGCAAGACTTGATCTCAACCCTCGACCTGCCGCCCTGGCCAAACAGTGCCATGGACGGTTATGCCGTGCGCCTGGCGGATTGGACCGGCGAACCGCTGGTGGTCAGCCAACGCATTTTTGCAGGCCAGGCGCCACAACCCCTGGCCGCCGGCACCTGCGCCCGCATCTTCACCGGCGCCCCGGTACCGGAAGGGGCAGACTGCGTGGAAATGCAGGAGAACGCCGTGGTCCACGCCGATGAGCGCGTGAGCTTCACCGAGCCCCTGCACCTCGACCAGAACATCCGTCCCCAGGGCCAGGAAACTAGCGTAGGCGAGTTGGTATTGTCGGCCGGCACGCGTCTGGGCCCGATTGAACTGGGACTGGCGGCGTCCCTCGGCCATGATCGCTTGGCGGTGATACGTCGCCCGCGCGTGGCGGTGTTGTCGACCGGCGATGAATTGATCGAACCCGGCTTACCGCTCGGGCCGGGGCAGATCTACAACAGTAACCGACGCGTGCTGTGCTCATGGCTTACGCGCATGGGGTGCGAAGTGATTGACGCTGGCATCCTGCCTGACGACCTGGAGCAAACCCGCGCGCGCCTGGGCGGTTTGGGCCGTGTCGACTTGATCCTGTCCACGGGCGGTGTGTCGGTGGGCGAGGCGGACTTCCTTGGGATCGCCCTGCGTGAAGAGGGTGAGCTGGCGTTGTGGAAACTCGCGATCAAACCGGGCAAGCCGCTGACCTTTGGCCACTTCCGTGGCGTGCCGGTGATCGGCCTGCCCGGCAACCCGGCGTCGACGCTGGTCACGTTCGCACTGCTGGCACGCCCTTATCTGCTGCGCCGCCAAGGGGTGCAAGACGTCGAGCCGCTGCGCTTTGAAGTGCCGGTAGGGTTCGAGTGGCCCAAGCCAGGCAACCGCCGCGAATACCTGCGCGGTCGCGTCGAGCAAGGCAAAGCGATCATCTACCGCAACCAGAGCTCCGGTGTGCTGCGCAGTGCGGCGTGGGCAGAAGGGTTTGTGGAGGTGTTGGAAGGCACGACGCTGGCTATCGGCGATCGGGTCAACTTCATTCCGTTGAGTGAGGTATTTGGCTGACACACAATTCACCGGTGGCGGGGGCACAGTCAAGATAAGTCCTATGAGCCATCCAGAACGGGCAGGTTAATTTTCTGAGTCTTGGTTACTGGAGGCCTGACGATGACTATCCAACCTGCTACTTCCGCTCCTGGCGTGGCGGCACCCGCTCTCGCCGAACCCGGCTTGCCCACTGCAGCGTCGATCAATTCAAGCACTGCACGTGGGGTTTTGAATCAACTGATCGGCACGCCGCTTTCCGAGAATACTTATCGGGAGCGGCTTGCCTGCATGATCGCCGATCCGAGCATTACCTCCTGGCAGGCGCTGACGCGTGATCCTGGGCAGTTGCAACGATTGCAGGACAATGAGCGGCTGCGGTGGGCCGACCCGGCTGCGGCTGACAAAACCTTGCCGACACTGGCGCAGGCCCTGGGCAAGAAAAATGTCTGGCTGCCCGAGGTGGACAGCCTCAATGCCAACATTCTGAAGAACCTGACTACACAGGTGGCAGAAAAATACCTGACGCAATTCCAGTCCATTCTTCAAGACCCGGCACCGGCCTTGTCGCAGGATGTCTCGATAGTTCGGGGTGCGCCATCAGCGGGTAAAACCACCTTTCTCACCGGCCAGTTCGCGCTCAACACCGATGTTGTCAAGAACATGATCCAAAACCGTATGCCCGGCACGAGCATGTTGCAGGTGCATGACCAGGGCGCGGCGTTGGTTCAGCAGTTCATGAGCCCCATGGAAAAGCGCCTGGGGCAGCCACTGACGCGGGATGCGTTGTACCTGTGGCCAAACGATTTCAACCAGAAAATCGCCGATATCGCACGCTTGAGCCAGGAACCCAAGTTGCATTTCCACGATATCCAGGTGGACCTCGCGACCTTGTGCTGTCGGATTCTCAAGCGCGGCACCGATGAGGCGGTGATGGACTTCAATGTCCTGAGCCAGTTTTTCAGTGCCGGTCTGGAGCATCGTGGCCCGAGTATCGAGTCGGTCAAGAACAGTCAGGACAGGCTTAAGGAGTATTCACTGTCGGCCTGGAACGGTCAGCAGAATGTGCTCGTTGCTCAACGCGCACCCGGTGCCAAGGATTTTGTGATCAAGGATCAAGCCCAGTTCGATAAGGTCACTGCCCGGGATAGCCGTTCCGTACAGGCAGAGGTAGAGAGTGTTCGCAACACCGTGATTGACGCGCCGTTCATCGAGGCCTTCACCGCGCCACTTCCGCCTGCGCAGGCGAGTGCGTTTGGTGCGGCATTGCGGCGGTATGAGGGGCAGACGTTCGAGCAGGCGTTGAAACAGCACGCTCAGCGCAAGCCGGTTACCACCTCGGTAGCGGCCCGCGTATTGGCCAGTGTGGTGCCGGGCTGATTCAGTAGTCATCCCCGCGTTCGGTCACGTCGCGCTCTACCGGCGCGGCGTACGGGTCATACCCCACCGGGAACTTGCCCTTCAGCGTCCAGGCAAACGCAATGATCTCGGCAATCGTGCGGTACAGCTCTTCCGGAATGCTGTCGCCCAGCTCCATGCGTGCCAGCAGCTTCACCAGCTCGGCGTTTTCATAGATCGGCACTTCATTTTCCCGCGCCAATTTCAGGATGGCTTCGGCCAGGGCATCGTCGCCCTTGGCAGTGAGCGTGGGCGCCTGCTGGCCGTCGTACTTAAGGGCAATCGCCTGGCGTGGCGGGTTTGCGTTGTTCATGCGGTTTCATCCACCCAGCGTTGCTCCAGTCCGGTTTTCGGCCCGCGTGGCGGCGTGCCGAGGTGGCAATCCAGGTCGCCGACGTTGATGCCAGAGGTCACCAGCCGCTCGCGCAGGCTGCCCAAATGGCTTTCGATCAGGCTGGCGGTGAACGGGCGGGTTGCCCACAGTTGGCTGGACAGTTTGCCCTGGGTCAGTTGCGCCTGGACCTGCAATGGCCCCAGCGGCTCCATATCGAACGCCAACTCGACGCGCCAGAGCATTTGCCTGGGGTCTTTCCTGTCCTTGCGTTCGGGCTGGTCCTTGTCCTGCGCCGGTTCCTCGCGCTGGAACTTGACCTGCAAGGGCACGATGTCTTGCAGGCTGCGCATGGGGATTTCCAACTGCCAGGTGGTTTGCAGGCGGCCATCGGCGGTGGTGCCGGTTTGTTCCAGGCTCGACAACTGATGGCTCTGCAAGCGGGAGATGGCCCCGGCAGCCAGGCGCAGCAGGTTCTCCAGGTCGCCTTCGCCTTCCAGTTTGGCCATCAGCCGCTCCGGCAGTGGGAAGCCAACCGGTGCCTGTCGCGCGCTGACTTGGCCGAGCGTATTCAGCGGGCTGCGCACGAAATTCGGCATCACCTGGGCCAGGGTGTTGGCGGCGAGGATCGCATTCAAGTTGGTGCTGGTGGGCAGGGCAGGCAGCAGATCCGCGACCAGGCGCAGCAGCGCGCCCTTCATATCCAGGGGCGGCACTTGCGGGTTTTGCCCGGCGAGCAGCTTGGCTTCAAGAAATGCGCCGCTGTTCTGGACCACCTGGGCCAGCACTTTGGGATTACTTACCTGGGCCAGGTCCGGCAGGGCGGCGAGCAAGCGGTCGGCGGCGGCGCGCAGGTCGGCGGAGGTGCTGTCGCCGCGCGGCAGGTTCTGCAGTGCAGTGAACACCGCATCCAGCGAGCCTTGCCGACTTTGCTGGGTCGAGAGTTGTTGAGTGACGGCCAATTGATCCTTGAGCCCGCTCAACGGTACGAAGCTCAGGGTCTGCGCGTTCTGCACCACGGCGCTGAGCAAGCTGCCCACGCGCAGGGGCTGAGGGCTTTCCACCGTCAGCGTCGCACCGGCCAGGGCGTTGTTGAGCACCGTCACCAGCGAGCGGTAGATCGCCGGTTGTGCGGTGCCCTGGGGCAACATCTGGGTGGTCAGCACCTTGGCCTGCAACAGCGTGCCCACGGGCATCTGATCAGTGTCGATGCGGGTCAGGGCTGCCACATTGGCACTCAAGGCCTGTTGCAGGCTCAAGGTCAGGTTGCCCGCCGGCGTCTGGCTCACCGCCACATTGCTGCCCAATGGCAACGGCTGGGCGCTGCTGGCTTGCACCAGGGTCTGGCGGCCGCCTTCAAGGGTCAGCTTGAGCAGAAGCTGAAAGGCTTCACCGCCTTGCTTGAGCGCGATGACTTCGGCGTTCGCGGTTTTTCCCGGGTCGATCAGCCCGATCTGCGGCTCCAGCAGTTTCAGCAATTCACCCGTCGCAGGCGCGGGGCTTTGCCCGGCTGTCGGGGTGGGAGGGAGCGTAGGAAGGTTGATCTCGCCGGTCATCGTGCGCATCGTCTCTGGGGAAATTGCCCTCTTTAGCGTAGGGCATCACATGTATAATGCCGCCCGTCTGCAAAGAGAGCGCTAAAAACCTCACAACTATTTGATCCAGCTCTCTAAAACCGGTCGCCAAAGCCGTTATTGTGCATCTCTCTTTAACGGCCGCTGCACCGCCGACTTGAACCGTAAAGGCCCGCGATCTCTTGACCAGCCCTCTTCTTGAAGCCGTAGCGCTTGCCTGTGAACGCGACTTGCGCCTGCTGTTCGAGCACCTCGACCTGCGTGTGGCGGGTGGCGATATGGTGCAGGTCAGCGGCCCCAACGGCAGTGGCAAGACCAGTCTGCTGCGCCTGCTGGCCGGGCTGATGCAGCCGACGGCGGGCGAAGTGCGGCTCAACGGTAAACCCCTCAGCGAACAACGCACTGAACTGGCGCGAAACCTGATCTGGATCGGCCACGCCGCCGGCATCAAGGACGTGCTCACCGCCGAAGAAAACCTCAGTTGGCTCAGCGCCCTGCATCATCCTGCTCCCCGTGACGCCATCTGGCAGGCCCTGGCCGCTGTCGGTCTCAAGGGCTTTGAAGACGTTCCTTGCCATACCCTGTCCGCCGGCCAACAGCGCCGCGTGGCCCTGGCGCGCCTGTACCTGCCGGGCCCGCCGTTGTGGATTCTCGACGAGCCCTTTACTGCCCTGGATAAACAAGGTGTCGCCCAACTGGAGGAGCACCTGGCGCGGCACTGCGAGCAGGGCGGCACCGTGTTGCTCACCACCCATCACACCCTGGCTCGCATGCCCGCCGGTTACCGCGACCTCGACCTGGGCCGGTGGTCGGCATGAGTGTCTTCGCCCTGCTGGTCGCCCGTGAAGCGCGGCTGTTGTGCCGTCGCCCGGCTGAATTGGCCAACCCGCTGGTGTTCTTTGCCATTGTGATTGCGCTGTTCCCGCTGGCGGTCGGCCCCGAGACTAAACTGTTGCAAACCTTGTCTCCGGGACTGGTGTGGGTGGCGGCGCTTTTATCGGTTCTGCTCTCGCTGGACGGGCTGTTTCGCAGTGATTTCGAAGACGGTTCCCTGGAACAGTGGGTCCTTTCGTCGCACCCTTTGCCACTTCTGGTACTGGCCAAGGTGCTGGCACACTGGGCTTTTTCCGGCCTCGCGCTAGTCTTGCTCTCGCCGCTGTTGGCGATGATGCTGGGCTTGCCCGTTGAATGCCTGCCGGTTTTGCTTCTGTCCTTGTTACTCGGCACGCCAGTGCTCAGCCTGTTGGGGGCCGTGGGCGCAGCGTTGACCGTCGGTTTGAAGCGCGGTGGCCTGTTATTGGCCCTGTTGATTCTGCCGTTGTACATCCCGGTACTGATCCTTGGCAGCGGCGCTTTGCAGGCCGCGCTCATGGGCATGCCGGCGACCGGTTACCTCCTGTGGCTTGGTAGCCTGACCGCCCTGGCGGTAACCCTGACACCCTTTGCCATAGCTGCCGGCCTGAAGATCAGCGTCGGTGAATAATGAGGTCTGACCCGGCGTGACACGCTGAGTCAGTAAAGACCCTACGCTTCTCGCCATGACGCGAAGCAACCGTGAGAAACAGCAATGAACTGGACCTGGTTTCACAAGCTTGGCTCGCCCAAATGGTTCTATGGCATCAGCGGCAAACTGCTGCCGTGGTTGAGCCTCTTCGCCGTGTTGCTGATCGGCATCGGCCTGGTCTGGGGCCTGGCTTTCGCGCCGCCGGACTACCAGCAAGGCAACAGCTTTCGCATCATCTATATCCACGTGCCCGCCGCGATGCTGGCCCA
Organism: Pseudomonas sp. 2822-17; assembly: GCF_002742485.1. NCBI lineage: Bacteria > Pseudomonadati > Pseudomonadota > Gammaproteobacteria > Pseudomonadales > Pseudomonadaceae > Pseudomonas > Pseudomonas sp. 2822-17. Next base: position 86,598 of record NZ_LJRZ01000740.1, on the reverse strand, counting down.
GTCCTGCTACGTGATGCTGGCGGTGTGCGGCATCGTTGGCCTGGTGTGGAAGATGAAACTGGCCGACGTGGCCCTGCAATGCGCTGCGCCCATCGGCGCGTGGATGACCGCCGTGGCGCTGGTCACCGGCGCGATCTGGGGCAAACCCACCTGGGGATCATGGTGGGTCTGGGATGCGCGACTAACGTCCATGTTGATCCTGCTGTTTCTGTACTTCGGTCTGATTGCCCTGGGCAACGCGATCAGTAATCGTGACAGCGCCGCCAAGGCCTGTGCGGTACTGGCGATTGTCGGTGTGATCAACATCCCGATCATCAAATACTCGGTGGAATGGTGGAACACCCTGCACCAGGGCGCCACCTTCACCCTCACCGAAAAACCGGCAATGCCCGTGGAAATGTGGGCGCCGTTGCTGTTGATGGTGCTGGGGTTCTACTGCTTCTTCGGCGCCGTGCTGCTGATGCGCATGCGCCTTGAAGTGCTCAAGCGTGAAGCCCGCGCCAGTTGGGTCAAGGCCGAAGTGCAAACCTGCCTGGGAGCGCGTGGATGAGCTTTGCTTCTTTCAGTGATTTTCTCGCCATGGGCCACCACGGCCTGTATGTCTGGACGGCCTATGGCATTTGCCTGGCGGTGCTGGCCCTCAACGTCGCCGCGCCGATCCTGGCCCGCAAGCGTTACCTGCAACAAGAGGCGCGTCGTCTGCGCCGGGAGACCGAAAAGTGAATCCGCTGCGTAGAAAGCGTCTGTTGATCATCCTTGCCATCCTGGCCGGCGTCGGCATTGCCGTGGCCCTGGCCCTGAGCGCCCTGCAACAGAACATCAACCTGTTCTACACCCCGACCCAGATCGCCAATGGCGAAGCGCCTGTCGATACGCGCATCCGCGCCGGCGGCATGGTGGAGAAGGGCTCGCTGAAACGCTCCGGCGATTCCCTCGACGTGACCTTCGTGGTCACCGACTTCAACAAGGCCGTGACCATCACCTACCGCGGCATCCTCCCGGACCTGTTCCGCGAAGGCCAGGGCATCGTCGCCCTGGGCAAACTCAACGCCGACGGCGTGGTGGTGGCCGACGAAGTGCTGGCCAAGCACGATGAAAAATACATGCCGCCCGAGGTCACCAAAGCCTTGAAAGACAGCGGCCAAACCGCGCCCGCCGCCCCAGCCAAGGAGGGCTAAGCCATGACGTCCGCACTGTTTATTCCCGAGTTGGGCCAGTTGGCGATGATCCTCGCGCTGTGCTTTGCCGTGGTCCAGGCCGTGGTGCCCTTGCTGGGTGCCTGGCGCGGCGACCGTCTGTGGATGAGCCTGGCGCAGCCGGCCGCCTGGGGTCAGTTCGCCTTCCTGTTGTTCGCGTTTGGCTGCCTGACCTACGCGTTTATGACCGACGATTTTTCCGTCGCCTACGTCGCCAATAACTCCAACACCGCGCTGCCTTGGTACTACAAGTTCAGCGCCGTGTGGGGCGCCCACGAAGGTTCGTTGCTGCTGTGGGCATTGATCCTCGGCGGCTGGACCTTCGCCGTGTCGGTGTTCTCGCGCCAACTGCCGCAAGTGATGCTGGCGCGGGTGCTGGCGGTGATGGGCATGATCAGTATTGGTTTTCTGCTGTTCCTGATCATGACCTCCAACCCGTTCAGCCGCATCCTGCCGCAGATCCCGTCGAATGGGCATGACCTCAACCCCTTGCTGCAGGACATCGGCCTGATCGTTCACCCGCCGATGCTGTACATGGGTTACGTCGGTTTCTCCGTGGCCTTCGCCTTCGCCATCGCCGCCTTGTTGGGCGGGCGCCTGGATGCCGCCTGGGCGCGCTGGTCGCGGCCGTGGACCATCGTCGCCTGGGCCTTCCTGGGGATTGGCATTACGTTGGGCTCCTGGTGGGCGTACTACGAACTCGGCTGGGGCGGCTGGTGGTTCTGGGACCCGGTGGAAAACGCCTCGTTCATGCCGTGGTTGGTGGGCACCGCGCTGATTCACTCCCTGGCCGTCACTGAAAAGCGCGGCGTGTTCAAGAGCTGGACGGTGCTGCTGGCCATCGCCGCATTTTCCCTCAGCCTGCTCGGCACGTTCCTCGTGCGTTCGGGCGTACTGACTTCGGTGCATGCGTTTGCGTCCGACCCGGAGCGCGGCGTGTTCATCCTGATCTTCCTGCTGTTTGTGGTGGGCGGCTCACTCACCCTGTTCGCCCTGCGTGCGCCGGTGGTCAAGAGCCACGTTGGCTTCAACCTGTGGTCGCGGGAAACCCTGCTGCTGGGCAACAACCTGGTGCTGGTGGTCGCTGCGTCGATGATCCTGCTCGGCACTCTTTACCCGCTGGTGCTGGATGCCCTGAGCGGCGCCAAGCTGTCCGTCGGCCCACCCTATTTCAACGCGCTGTTTATCCCGTTGATGGGGTTGCTGATGGTGGTGATGGCGGTCGGCGTACTGGTGCGCTGGAAAGACACACCGGTGAAATGGCTGGCCGGCATGCTGATGCCGGTACTGCTGGGCAGCGTCGCGCTGGCCGTGATCGCCGGCATTGCCTATGGCGACTTCAACTGGGCGGTACTGGCCACCTTTATGCTCGCCGCCTGGGTGCTGCTGGCCGGTGTACGCGACCTCTTCGACAAGACCCGCCACAAAGGCTTGATCAAAGGCCTGCCGACGCTGACCCGCAGCTACTGGGGCATGCAGATCGCCCACATTGGCATCGCCGTGTGTGCGCTGGGCGTGGTGCTGTCCAGCCAGAACAGCGCCGAACGCGACCTGCGCCTGGCGCCGGGCGAGTCCATGGACCTGGGCGGTTATCAGTTTATCTTTGAGGGCGCCAAGCACTTTGAAGGACCGAATTTTACGTCCGACAAAGGCACTGTGCGGGTAGTGCGCGACGGTAAGGAAATCAGCGTGCTGCACCCGGAAAAACGCCTCTACACCGTGCAGAGCTCGATGATGACCGAAGCCGGTATCGACGCCGGTTTCACCCGTGACCTCTATGTGGCGTTGGGCGAACCGCTGGGCGACGGCGCCTGGGCCGTGCGCGTGCATGTGAAGCCGTTTGTGCGCTGGATCTGGTTTGGCGGTTTGCTCACCGGCTTTGGTGGTTTGCTGGCCGCGCTGGATCGGCGGTATCGAGTCAAGGTCAAGAGCCGGGTGCGTGAAGCCCTCGGTCTGCAAGGAGCGGCGGTATGAAGCGTTGGTTGATGGTGTTGCCGCTGGCGTTGTTCCTGGTGGTGGCGGTGTTCCTGTATCGCGGCCTGTACCTGGACCCGGCCGAGCTGCCTTCGGCAATGATCGGCAAGCCGTTCCCCGAGTTCTCTCTGTCGAACGTGCAAGGCGACAAGACGCTGACCCGTGCCGACCTGCTGGGCAAACCGGCGCTGGTCAACGTGTGGGGCACCTGGTGTATCTCCTGCCGCGTCGAACACCCGGTGCTCAACAAATTGGCCGAGAAGGGTGTGGTGATCTACGGCATCAACTACAAGGACGACAACGCAGCAGCCTTGAAATGGCTGGCCGAGTTCCACAACCCATACCAGCTGGATATCCGTGATGAAGACGGCAATCTCGGCCTCAACCTCGGCGTCTACGGCGCCCCGGAAACCTTCTTTATCGACGCCAAGGGCGTGATCCGCGACAAGTACGTCGGCGTGATCGACGAAGTCGTGTGGCGTGAGCAACTGGCCGCCAAGTACCAGGCGCTGGTCGATGAGGCCAAACCATGAAACGTCTGTTAGCCGCTGCCGTGCTGGCGCTGGGCTTGGTCGGTGTGGCCCACGCGGCCATCGACACCTACGAGTTTGCCAAGGACGGTGATCGCGAGCGTTTTCGCGAACTGACCAAGGAACTGCGCTGCCCCAAGTGCCAGAACCAGGACATCGCCGACTCCAACGCGCCCATCGCCGCCGACCTGCGCAAGGAGATCTTCCGCATGCTGGGTGAGGGCAAGGACAACCAGCAGATCATCGACTTCATGGTCGACCGCTACGGTGATTTCGTGCGCTACAAACCGGCCCTCACCGGCAAGACCGCGCTGCTCTGGTTCGGCCCCGCCGGGTTGTTGTTGGCGGGCGTGGTGGTTATGGCGGTGATCGTGCGCCGTCGCCGCGCGGCGCCAACCGATGGTTCCGACGCGCTGTCCCCCGAAGAGCGTAAACGCCTCGACCAATTGCTGGACACCAAGACTGATGATTGATTTCTGGCTCGCAGCCGGCTTGCTGCTTCTGATTGCCCTGAGTTTCCTGTTGATCCCTGTGTTGCGTGGCCGTCGTGCCCAGCGCGAAGAGGATCGCACCGCGCTGAACGTGGCGCTGTACCAAGAGCGTGTCGCCGAGCTGCAAGTGCAGCAGGACGAAGGCGTGCTCAACGCCGCGCAACTCGACACCGGTCGCGCCGAAGCGGCCCGCGAACTGCTGGCTGATACCGAAGGTGTCGAAAAGCCCCGCGAGTCGCGTCTGGGCAAACCGCTGCCGTTGCTCGCCGCCGTCCTCGTGCCCGTGCTTGGCTTGGGCCTGTACCTGCACTTTGGCGCCAGCGACAAAGTCGAACTGACCCGCGAGTTCTCCCAGCCGCCGGTGTCCATGGAAGACATGACCCAGCGCCTGGAGCGCGCGGCCGTGGCCCAACCGGATTCAGCCGAAGGCCTGTACTTCCTTGGCCGCGCCTATATGGCCCAGGATCGTTCGGCCGATGCGGCCAGAGTCTTCGAGCGTGCCGTGGCGTTGGCTGGCCGCCAGCCGGAGCTGCTTGGCCAGTGGGCCCAGGCGCAATACTTCGCTGACGATAAGCAGTGGTCGCCCAAGGTTCAGGCGTTGACCGATGAAGCCCTGAAGCTGGATCCGAAGGAAGTCACCAGCCTCGGCCTGTTGGGTATCGCGGCGTTTGAAGGCAAGCGTTATCAAGAGGCCATCGACTACTGGACACGCCTGCTGGCCCAACTGCCACCGGAGGATAATTCCCGTGCAGCGCTGCAAGGCGGCATCGACCGGGCGGCGCAGAGCCTGAAGGAAAGCGGGGGCACCGTCGCCGAAAAAGCCGTGATAAAGGTGCGGGTGGATGTGTCCGCCGATGTGAAGGCCAAGGCGCTGCCGAACGACACGGTGTTCATCTTCGCCCGCGCCGTCAGTGGCCCTCCGGCACCGTTGGCGGCCAAACGCATTACCGTCGCCGAACTGCCGGTCACCGTCGAGTTGGGTGACGCCGACGCAATGATGCCGCAATTGAAACTGTCCAACTTCGCCGAAGTCCAACTGGTTGCGCGCATATCCCGGGCAGGTCTTCCGACCGCTGGCGAGTGGATCGGCCGCAGTCAACCCCTGGCCAGCAGCACTACTGCACTGCAACAGCTGACCATCGACAGTCCGGACAAGTAATCCTGAGGAAACGCCCATGACGACCGCATTCGCACGCATCACCCTGCTCAGCCTGGTAGTGGGCCTGAGCGCCTGTGCGGTCCATCGGCCACCTCCTGGCCCGACCGGCCCGACGATCCCGCCGTCCGGCCCTTCGACTCAGCCGAGCACCAGGCCTTCCGGCCCGGTTACCCCGCCGCCGAAGCCTGTGCCGACCAAATCGCCGACGTTCGCCCCGCCACCGGGCGCCGCCAGCCACTGGGACGGCAAGATGCAGGTATACGTGCTCGATGACCAGCCGGACACCTTCTACCGCCAGCGCACCTACTACCGCTGGAGCAACGGCTGGAGCCGCTCCATCAGCCCCAACGGGCCATGGGAAGAAACCAACGTGCAAGGCGTGCCGCCGGGGTTGAGCAAGCAGTACGCGCAATGACAAAAGGCGACCGTGTTCGGGTCGCCTTTTTTATGTTCGATTTGAACGGCTATCAACTGTGGGAGCGGGCTTGCTCGCGAAGGCGGCCTGACAGTCGATCGGGATGTTGGATCTAACCAGGCGTCCTGCCGGGTTACCCCCGAATTCAAGTTGCACTTGGTTCGCCCGCCCGCACCCACGTCACACCGACGCTGCCTCCTGTGCCTTCAATGTGCGCCGGGCGATGACGATGGCCAGCACCGCCAAGCTGAAGGTGGCCCAGGCCATCAGTTGAGTCCCTGCGACAAATGCCTGTATAGCGTTGCCCATGACTTCACTGGCCTGGTCGTGAGCCAGGTTGGTCGAAATTGCGTGGGCGCCTGCCAAGGTTTCGCTTGCCAGGTGCATTTGCACCGGGGTCAAGAAGTCCGGTAGGTGCAGCGTGCCGCGGTAGTACGCCGTCACCAGGCCACCGAGCACGGTGGTGCCGAGTACTACCCCGACTTCATAGGCCGTCTCGCTGATGGCTGACGCGGCTCCTGCCTTGTTGGCCGGTGCGGCCGACAGGATCACGTCGTTAGAAACCGTGGCGATGGCACCCACGCCAATGTTCAACAAGGCAAACGCAACCACGATCACCGTCAAACTGCTGCCGAGGCTGGCGACCAGCAAGAACGCGCCGGCAGTGAAGGCCAGCAGGATGGGAATCAGGACATTGACCGATACGCGCTGGGCGACCGGGACTATCAGGATCCCCACCACAATCGCCATGAGCTGGCCCGGTATCAGCGCCAGGCTGGCGTTCAAGGGCGACATGCCCAGGACGATTTGCAGCAATTGCGTGGCAAAGAACACGAAACCGATCAGGAAGGCCAGGCTCATCAGGTTAATGGTCACCGAGCCGCTGAACGTCTTGTTGCGAAACAGGCTCAGGTCCATCAAGGGGGTAGGGAGGCGCAACTGACGGCGTACGAATTGCCAGCCGCTCACGGTTGCGACGGCCAGTGTCGCCAGTGCCCAGGCATCCGGTCCTTCGCTGGCGACATGCTTGATGCTGTACACCAGGGCACTGAGGGCGACCATCGAGAGCACAATGCTGATGACGTCCATCGGCCCCGAGGCGTCCGGCTCGGACTCAGGCAGCAGCCAGGGGCCGAGGATCAACAGAGGCACCAGCACCGGCACGGCCAGGAGAAAAATCGACCCCCAGTTGAAGAACTCCAGCAGTATGCCGCCGACCAATGGCCCAAGCGCAGAACCGACGGTCAAGGTGGTTGCCCAGATCGCCACGGCCAGGCGACGCTCTTCCCGGTCGTCGAACACTGAGCGAATCAACGCCAACGTTGACGGCATCAACATTGCCCCGAAGATCCCCATGCACGCCCGTCCCGCGACCAGCTGCGTGGCGGTGCTGGAATAAGCGGTCATCACCGACACCAGGGTAAAGCCCAGTGAGCCGATCAGCAGGAGTTTGCGATGGCCTTTGCGATCACCCAGGCTACCCATGGAAATGAGCAACCCTGCCAGCACCAGTGAGTAGGCATCGATCATCCACAATTGCTGGCTGGCACTGGGGTGCAGGGCCTCGGCGATTTTGGGCAGCGCAAAACCCAGCACGGTGTTATCCACGGTCACCAGCAAGACTGGCAGCATCAATATCGCGAGCGCCAACCACCGGCGTGAGCGTGGTTGTTGTGTTACTTCCTCAGCCGCTAAAGACATCACCGGCTCCTTCTTGGAAAAGTGGCGAGTTGTGAAAAAACACCTCGCCATTCCCTGGCGAGGTCATCGTTCAGTTCAGCAATGAAAACAGATGCTGGCAGTCCACGGCGCCTGCATTCAAGCGTTTGCCCAAGACCTTTGAAACACTCTGTAAATCGCTTCTGAAGCGCTCATAGTCCTGCTCCACGATGTTTTCCTGCAGGCGCTCCAGGCCCTGCACCAGCGCTTCACGCTGAGCGGTCGCCTGGTCGTTTTCCAGTTGTATGTCCCAATACACCTCGGGCGGGTTGACCAGGATGCGCGACAGCAGCGCCATCATGGTACGCATGGGCGGCGGCATGACCTCTGCCACGATGTCCAGGTCGACCGAAGATTGGGCCAGGGCCATGCCGAATCCGAGAATGGCTGCATGGGGCAAGGCCTGACACAGGGCCATCAGCTCATCATGCGCGGCGGGCGTCATTCGACGGACCTTCATCCCGGCCTCCATCAAATGCCGTTCGATGAAGGATTGCGGGGTTTGCACGTCTTCCACGCAGACCGCCACCGTGCGCCCCTGGACGGACAACTTGGGCGAAAACATGGGGTTGACGCCCACAAACCTTTGCTGCGGCGCCGCTGCTTTCAGTGCTTTGAAAAAGGGGCCCTGCACCGAGCAGGTGGGGATCATTACCGCGTCTGAAGGCAAGCACCGGGTCACCCAGGCAATCGCGCTGACCGCGACGCTTTCAGGCAGAGCGAACACCACGGCGATGGCGTCGCGAAAAACAGCCCCTGAATGATTGAACGGTTGAGTCACGTCCATTTCGTGAAACTCACAGTCGGAATCCGGCGGACGGCGATCCACGACGCGCACGATGTATCCGTATTGCTTGAGAATACGGCTGATCAGTGAGCCGATGAGGCCAGCGCCTCCTAATACGACTACTGCTTGGGTATTCATGTGTCGCTCCCTGCGCAAAAGCTGTAATACGGCACGCTGGCCTTGACCAGCGTCTCTTCAAGTTCTTCTTTCGGGTCGGAGTGGGCGACGATGGCGCCACCAATGCCGAACTCAGCCTGTTGTTTATGCAATACCGCTGTGCGGATGACGATGCTCAGTTCCGCACTGCCATTGAAGGAGATCCAGCCCAGCGCTCCGGAATAAACACCCCGTGCACAGGTCTCCAGCCCATCGATGATTTCCATCGTGCGCTTTTTCGGCGCACCGGTCATTGAGCCTCCCGGAAAGCACGCTCTGATGGCCTCCATTGACGAGATGTCGCTGCGTAGATGTCCACGTACCGTAGAGACGAGCTGGTGTACCGAGGAAAAACTCTCCACGGCGAAAATATTCGGCACATGCACACTCCCTGAACGGCATACGCGGTTCAGATCATGGCGTACCAGATCGACAATCATCAGGTTCTCGGCGCGATCTTTGGTCGAGGCGTGCAAGTCATCTCGCAGGCGCTGATCTTGCTCAGGGTCTTTGCTGCGTGCACGGGTGCCCTTGATGGGGCGGGATTCGATCAGGCCGCCTTCATCGATTCTCAAAAAGGTCTCGGGTGATGCGCTCAGCACGCTGAAGCTGTCGAAGCAAAGATAGGCCCCATAAGGTACTGGGCTTGCTTCGCGCATTCTCCGATAGGCTGCGAGGGGCGCGCCGTCGTAGCTCATCCGCGCGCGGTTGGTCAGGCATATTTCATAGGATTCACCATCGGTGATGTATTGCAGCGACCGCTTGACCTTACGGATGTAACTGTCGGGGCTGTCTTCGAGTGACAGCTCAAGTTCATTCACTGCACCGGGGACAAAACGCCGTGTGTTCGTGGCGCTCTGAGGTGGGGGCATTGAGGTCAGCAACGTCGGCCACTGCGGGGGATGGCCCGTCGCGCTTAACAGGCACTCGTAGACCTTTTGGTCATGGTGGTCGAAGACGAAGAAATGCGGCGCCAACATAAAGCCGGCATCCGGTTGCCCGGAGCGATAGACCTTGTTCCCGCCGGTCAGGGCCTTGAGTTCATACCCCAGGTACCCGACAAAACCACCCTTGAATTCAAACGGAAGGTATTGCGGGACTGCCACGTTGACCGATTCGATGAGCTGGCCGAGCAGGGTGAAGAAATCACCCGCCACACGCCTGCTGCCTTTGGGGCCTTCGAGTGTGAGGGTTTCGCTGTTGACGTCATAGGTTAGACGAATAGCTCCCTGGGCCTGGCCGCTGCCCATGATTGAATAGCGCGCGTTGGGCCGTTCGGATTTTTCGCTGTCGAGCCAGAAAGCATGCTGATCATTGGCATAAAGCGTGGTGAACAGCGCCAATGGATCGCACGCAGCCGAATGGACTCGATAGGCCAATTGCAGGTTGAGCAAACCGCCTACCGCGACGTAGTGCTCCTTGGCCGATTGAGCACTGGCCGGGCTCTGTCGCGTCGGCACGCGCTGGCGCCCATTGTGCTCAAGTGCCATGCGGATGAAGTTACTGAGCAGCGCATGCCCATACTCCGAGTCGATGGACTCAGGATGGAACTGGACGCCCCAGATCGGACGGCTTTGGTGCTCGATCGCCATCACCACACCTTCCTCCGTCCACGCCGTGCAGCGCAGCTCCTCAGGCAGATGGGTACACATCAGGGAGTGGTAGCGCACCACTTCAAACTGCTCTGGCAGGTCGCGGAACAAACCACTGCCGGCGTGCTGGATTTTACTGCGGTAACCGTGCACCGGGTTGGGCGCGTGGCCGACGGTTCCGCCAAGGAATTGGGCGATACCCTGGTGCCCCAGGCAAATGCCGAGCAAGGGTACCGGGGAGCGCAGGATAACCTGCCCGCACACGCCAAAATCCAGGTACTCGCCCGGGTGCCCAGGGCCCGGTGAAAGCACTACGGCATCGTATTGTTCAATGTGCAGGTGTTCGTACGCCACGCTGTTGGTGACGATATCGACGCACACACCTGTGACCTCGTACAGGTATTGGGCGATGTTCTGAGTGAAGGAGTCAAAATTATCAATCAGCAATATTTTCATGAGCGCTGCCCCTGGCCCAGGCGCTGCTGAATCAACCGCTCTTCCTGGTTGCAGGTTTCCTCAATGATCAGCTTGAACACCGACTGAACGTAATCGGGCCTCAAGCCGACTTTCGAGGCGTGGCTTGCGAGCTGATCCATCACTTGAACGATACGTTTGGGCTGCATCATGGGGATGTCATGGGCCGCCTTGAGTTCGGCGATCTCCATGCACACGCTCATGCGTTCGCCAAGCAGGTCGACCAAGTGGGTGTTGATCCGGTCCAACTGATCCCGCATGGGTTGCAGGATGGTGGACGGAGTTGCAGGTGAAATTTGCTGGTGCCGTGTCATATTCATTCCTTTGATGTGTACGACGTAGTGCGGGTGTGTGAAGGGTCAGGCGGTGGCCTCGGGTAGCGCAGTGGCGTTCCATAAGCCTGCACGGGTGAGCTCGTTCAAGGCTTGGGCCAGTTGCCGGATATCGTGATCGCCGTGGCTGGCCGAAAAGGCGAAGCGCAGCATGGCTTTTCCCTTGGCGATGATCGGGTAGAACACCGGGAACATGAGGATGCCGTGGTCGCGCAGGATCCGGCAGGCTTGCAGGCCGTCTTCTTCGGTTTCGAAGAATGCGCCTCTGACCGGGGATTGAACCCCGGCGTTGAGCAGGCGATTGTGGGTCAGCGAATCAAACAGGCGCACGTTGCTCCACAGGCGGTCTTGCAGGCTGTCTATCTCGTCGCTCAGGTGAATCTTCGCGGCCGCCACGTTGGCGGCCAGCATTGGCACCATGATCGAGTGACCGAACACCAGGGGGTTGGCCAGTGTGTGTATCGACGGGATGTCCCGCGGGTCACTCACCACCACAAACCCGCCCGCTCCGCCAAAGGCCTTGGACAAAGAACCGGCCAGGATCATGTTGTGCGGCAACTGGTTATCTACCGCCGCCAGGGCGTAGCCAGCACCATGACGCCCTGCGATCGAGATGCCGTGGGCATCATCCACATACAGGTAGCCTGCGGCGTCCGCCAGTTGGCGCGCGAGGTGCGCGATGGGCACCAGGCCGCTCATCGAGCCGATACCGTCGATCAACAGAATCGGCGTTTCCTGGCGATCAGCGCAGTGTTTCAAGGCCACGCGCATCGACTCCGGATCGGTGGCCTCGACACGGGACACTTCACCAAACTGCTGCAGAATGCCGCGCAGCACCTGCATCGAGGCGTGAGCGGTTTTATCGATCAACCAGTGGGCGCGCTTTTTGATCGGATAGCCCTTGAGCGAATTGCTGCCCAACAGTGGCAGTACGCCAAGGTGCACGCTGCTGGTGGAGGTGAACACGCTGACACCGCAGCCTTTATAGACGCGGCTGAGCAGCGACTCCAGTTCTGGCAAATAGACCGGGCGCATGGCACTGCGTGACGAGGACAGGTGCAGGCCAAAGGTGCCCAGTGCCTGGTGCGCCGCGTCGATCAGTGCAGGATGGGTTTCCAGGCCCAGATAAGAACAGGAAACGAACTCGGTGAACGTGCCGCCCTGCGCCAGGGTGATACGCTTGCCTTCACGGCTCGCGACGGTGAGGCCCGTGAGGCCCTCCGCATAGGCGCTCTCCAGGGCGCTGGTGGTGTTGTCACGGCGAATGGTCATCCAGTCTGGTTTGGTGTGTGCATCCATGGCTCAAAAACTCCTATGCTTGAACAGCGTTCGATAAGCGGCCCACGGTCATGACGGACGTGCCTGTGGTGTCTGATGACTCACGGTCAATCACAGTGCTGACGTCAAGCAAGTGGTGCTGTTGGAACAATTCACGAACGGCGAATGCTTGATCCTCGCCGTGTTCGATCACCAGCCATCCCTCAGGTGTCAGCAAAGTGGTCGCCAGGGCGATGATGTGCCGTGTCAGGTCCAGGCCATCGGCACCTGAATAGACGGCCGCCGAGGGATGATGGCTGCCCCATTCGGGCTGTAACTGCGTTTGCCTAGGAACGTACGGCGGGTTGGCGACAATCAGCCCGACCTGGTGCTTGAAGCCAGCGAATGCAGGGGTTTCACGGATATCCGCCTGCATCGCGTTGACATGCACGTCGTGGGTGGCCAACCGGGCGATATTGCGTTTGAGGTAGTGGACAGCCACGTCTTCAAACTCCACGCAGGTCACCCGCAGGTCTGGCCGGCGCCGGGCGATGGCCAGGCCAATGGCGCCGCTGCCGGCGCAAAGGTCCAGCACGCAGGTTCCCGTCGCCAGTCGGGCATCGTCCAGCCACTTATGAATCACCGTGCTGTGCGGGCGCGGGATAAATACGCCGCTGCCCACAACCAGGGGCAGGTCGTCGAACGCGACCGTGCCGACAATATGCCCCAACGGAATCCGATTGCAGCGCTCGCTGACCGCCAGCCTGAACTCATCCAGTGCGCGCTGTTTGTCGGCACGCACGATAAAGCGATCGACCAGGCTATCCAGGTCATTGTCCGGGTCCCACACGCCGGCCGCTTCCAGCTGCACGCGGGCCAGGGCGATCGCCTCCTGCTCCTGTTTGCCCAGACTCATGACCACTCCTTGTAGTACTGCGCCAGCTTCACGCGCATGGACTCATAGAGGTAGGAGAATGCGACCAGCTCCGGAGGGGGAGTGAACGAGGGGTGCAGTTCATCGATCAGTTGCTGGTAATTGCTCGACAGTCCTTTATCGAGAATGGGCAGCCAGTAAGGTTTTACGTCCCAGCGATATTCATAACCGGTGGCAAACATCTGCTTGACGGTTTCGCCAACCGTCAGCTCGCGAGCAAGCCCGGTCAGTGGGGCGCGCACAGGATTGAAGGTGCTCAAGTCCAGGCCGGTGCTCTTGACGCCGGTCAAACAGTCGGCGATGTAGGCTGCCAGCAGCGGCGATTGGTGCAGGCCATCACGGTATGTCCCGGTTGCCAGCCACAGCCCTTGCATGCCGCATTCGCCGATCAGAGGGAAGCCGTCGGCTGGAATGGGACGGTTGCCCACTTGGATCGAAATAATTTCGGCACTGTGCAGGTCAAGGTTCAATTGGTCGACGGCGCAATCGAGCAAAAACTGTACATCCGAAATCAGCGCACGGTGCTTGGGGCGCTCGGACAGGATATTGGTCGCGCCCAGATACAGCACGCCGTCACCACGTGGCACGCAATGCAGGCCACAGGCAAACGCGCGATTGGGGGTGCGGATCACCGATTGGGGTAACGCCATGCCCTCAGGCAGCTTGACCAGAATGGACACGCCATATCCGCTGAACAACGGTGGGATTTTGTTGACGAGCGTGTCGAACTCGCTGAGCAGGTCCAGAGACTGAACACCGGCAGCCACTACCACCTTTTTCCCCCACAGCACCTCACCGCTTTGCAGCTCCACCCCTGTGGCGATTGCGCCTTCGGCGATCACCCGGCGGGCGTTCTCATTGATCAAGGTGCCATGGTTGGCGAGCAGCGCGGCGTCGAGCTTTTCCAGTAGCAAGTGCGAATCAACGGCGTGTTCATTGGGGATAAACAGCCCGCGCAGCGGACGTACCAGATGATCCGGTGCCAGCCATTCCATGGCTCTTGGATCAATGGTTTCGTACTGTTCCCCATAGGCTTGCAGTGTGTGCTCGATGGCTTCGTAGTTGACCGTATCGACTTCGTCCATGCCGGCACTGTTGAGCAACACATGAGTGCCGCTGGCACTGAACAGCGGGGTGCTGATGCCGGAGTCGGCGGCCAGGCGTTCGGCCCAGGCGGGCCAGAGGTCTTGTGCCTGACGATCCATATTGAGTTTGAGGCGGCCATGCTCGCTGGCCAACAGGCCGCTGGTGACTTCGCCAAAACAGCCATTCATGGCACCGGCTGCCTTGGATGCAGCGTTGGTGCGGGCGGTCTCACCGACCCGGCAAACCTTCAAGCCCCGTGCACTCAGTTCATACGCGATAGAACCGCCAATGGCGCCTGCGCCTACTACAATTACGTCGAACTCCATGTTCTAGATCCTTGTTTAAACTGTCAGCTGTAGGATGAAAAACATTCCCATGTAGGAACGTGCTGAGCTTTTTATAGATTGTGAGAAGGGGCGACCATCGAGCATTTGTTTCATGTTGTATCGTTGTTACAAATTCACATATTTACTCGAACAAGCCCGGAAAGCCTGGGTGCAGGTGCCGCGCGTGGTGCGCGGTGGGTCACACTCGGGTAACGTGGCCGGCGCCGGCCTGCAAGGGGCTGTTGGCTGGAAATACTTTCCAGCGTCTACGACGCTCGACGCGTGGGCAACTGACACCGAGGCGCCGTTACAGGTCTGAAGACAAGCGAAGAGGGTGTTTTGAATGGCGGGCAGGTTGATCTATCTCATCGGGCCATCGGGTTCGGGCAAGGACAGCCTGCTGGACGCCGCGCGCCCACGCCTGGTCGAGCGTGGATGAAGGTGTTCAACGACCTCAAGACTCGTGGCGTTGAAGATGTTCTGATCGCCGTCACGGATGGCCTCAAAGGAATACCGGAGGCGTTGCAGACTGTGTGAAAACACAGCCTGCCAAGGTCAAAAACCAATGCCCCGACTTGTCGGGGCATTGGTTTTTCTAACAGGCGGCACGAAAAAAGGGCCTTTCAGCTCATCAATGCCATCAACTGATGGGCGCCCATCACCTTGGATATAGCGCATAAGCAAAATGCCCGTATCTTGCGATACGGGCATTTTGTTTAACCGGCCGGCAGATTGCTAGGTTTTCACACAGTCTGTGGGGGTCGCCTTTTTTTGAATTGAAATCCGTTATTCCAAACACAACCGAACAAATGTGGAAGTGGTGCTTGCCCTGATGCTAAGGGCGAACACTGTGCCCGTGACGCGGGAGCTTTACGGATATACAAGAGGGCGAGCTGCACGCAGACGGGGCGTCCGGGGGATGGAAACCCGGCGGGGCAGCCCCGCTGCGTGCCGCTCGGCCGGCAGTATGAGTACCTGCCATTGCGGCTGCTGTAGGCCAAGTCCGGTTTCTCACCTTTGCAGCCGGTGAAAGCGGCACGTTGATGGGAAGGATTAGTGGATATACTTTCCAGTGGCTACCATCCGGCCTAGCCGGTAGTGCAACAAATCTGGCAACAGGCAAAGAAGGTGTTTTGATGGCGGGCAGGTTGATCTATCTCATCGGACCATCGGGCTCAGGCAAAGACAGCCTGCTGGATGCCGCCCGTGCGCGCCTGACCGAGCGTGGCTGCCGCATTGTGCGAAGGGTCATCACCCGTTCGGCCGAAGCGGTGGGCGAAGCGGCTCAGGGCGTGAGCCCGGAGCAGTTTGCCGCGCTGGACGCCGAAGGCGCGTTTGCCCTCAGTTGGCACGCCAATGGGTTGTCCTACGGCATTCCCAAGGATATCGACGCCTGGCTCGCGTCGGGAGAGGACGTGCTGGTCAACGGCTCGCGTGCGCACTTGGCGCAGGCTCGCGCACGTTATCCGCAGTTGCTGGTGCTGCTGTTGACCGTGGATCAAGCCGAGCTGCGCCAGCGCTTGATCGCGCGGGGCCGTGAATCCCTGGCGGATATCGAGGAACGCCTGGCGCGCAATGCGCGGTTTACCCAAGCGCTGATCGCCGGCAATAGTTCGGGGTTATTCGTGCTGGATAACTCCGGCCCCCTGGAGCATACCGTCGACCGCTTGCTGTGCTGCCTGGACCTTGGGCAGTCGGTCTGCGCCTGATGCTGTTCCAGCGCCGGCTCATTCGGTTACTGGCACTCGCTCAACATTCGGTAAAACACCCGTCAGTCGGGCTGACGCATTCTGTGCTTGAGTGAATATAACTCTAGGGTTGCTTTTATCAGAAAACGCGCCGGGTTGTTTCAGTTTTAAGGAGAGCATTCATGCAATACCCAATCTGTATCGAATGGGGCGATGACTTTACCGCCACCGGTATTCAGATCCCCGATATTCCAGGCGCTGTCACCGCCGGGGACAGTTTTGAAGAGGCTTACAACGCTGCCGTGGAAGTGGCGCACATCCTGCTGCAGGAGATCGCCGCGCAGGGTGCGACGATTCCGATGCCAACGTCAGTCGCGACCCATCACGCCCATGAGGACTACGCGGGGATGGGCTGGGGGATGCTGGAGTTGGACATCTCGCCCTACCTGGGCAAGACCGAGAAGGTCAATGTGACCTTGCCCGGTTATGTCATTCAACGCATCGACCGTTACGTGCGGGAGCACAAAGTCAAAAGTCGCTCGTCATTTCTGGCGGATGCCGCGTTGGAAAAACTAGTGCGTTCTTGATCGGCGCCCGGTGTGCCGTCCCCTCAGGCGGTGGCCACCGACGTCTGGCGCGAGGCACTGACGAAACGCAATAACGCCACCAGCGGGAATGCACTCCCCACCAGTATCACCCCCAGCCAACCGCCGTGCTCATAGACGCTGCTGGCAATCGCCGAGCCGAAAGCGCCGCCGATGAAGATGCTGGTCATATACAGCGCGTTCAAACGGCTGCGGCTATGGGCGTCGAGGGCGTAGACGGCGCGTTGGCCGAGGACCATGTTCATCTGTACGCAGAAGTCCAGGACCACACCGGTTACCGCCAGGCCGATCACGCTGTACAGCGGATGCACAAACGCAGGCAGGAAGCTCAACACCGCGAGCAGCATCGCCAGCAACGAAGCGCGGTGAGTGTGACCGGCATCCGCCAGGCGCCCGGCGATGGGCGCGGCGACGGCGCCCAGTGCGCCGACCAGGGCGAACAGGGCGATTTCGCTCTGGCTCAGGCCATGATTACGTGCGAGTTCCAGGGGCACGGCGGTCCAGAACAGACTGAAGGCGGCGAACATGCAGCCTTGATAAAACGCGCGTTGGCGCAGCACCGGCTGGCGCCGCAACAAAGTGCCCAGCGAGCCCAGCAATTGGCCGTAACTGGCGCTGTGATCGGGTTGGCGCTTGGGGATCGTGAGCATCAACACCACGCTGATAAACGCCATCAACCCCGCCGCGGCCATGAACATCGCACGCCAGCCGAAGTGGTCCGCCACGACGCTGGACACCGGCCGTGCCAGCAGGATACCCAGCAGCAAACCGCCCATGATGCTGCCGACCACGCGGCCACGGGACTCAGCGGGCGCCAGGTGCGCGGCCAGCGGGATCAGGATCTGCACCGACACCGAACTGAAACCGATCAGCAGCGACACCAGCAGGAACAGGTTCGGCTGTTCGGTGAACGCTGCGCCCAGCAGGCTGGCGATGGCCACTACGGTGGTGAGGATCATCAGCTTGCGGTTTTCCAGCAGGTCGCCCAACGGCACCAGGAAGAACAGCCCCAAGGCATAACCGATCTGCGTCAGCGACACGATCAGGCTGGCCATGGCTGGCGTAAGGCCGATGTCCGGGGCGATCAGTTCGATGATCGGTTGTGCGTAGTAAATGTTGGCGACGATGGCGCCACAGCAGAACGCAAACAGCATCACCATCCCGCGGGTCATGGTGCTTGCAGCGTGGGGGGTGGCATTCATGGTTGTCTCATAAAAGCGAAGGAAGATGGCGAGCGAGAGTAAAGGCAAGGCGTCAGCGCGGGTAGGGCGCTTGGGGTGATATCACTTATGCTGGCTGATGATACATCTAGAAACAAATGTGGGAGGGGGCAAGTCGAATCGTCGTACCGACCCTCCCACATTGTTCAGTTACTGACCGGAGTAGATCTGGTCAAAAACCCCACCATCATTGAAGTGAGTCTTCTGCACCGTGCGCCAGTCACCAAAGGTCTTCTCCACCGACAGGAAGTCGACTTTCGGGAAGCGGTCGGTGTACTTGGCCAGCACTTTCGGATCACGTGGGCGCAGGTAGTTGTTGGCAGCAATTTCCTGGCCTTCAGGTGACCACAGGTACTTCAAGTAGTCTTCGGCGGCCACGCGGGTGCCTTTCTTGTCGACCACTTTGTCAACCACCGACACTGGCGGCTCGGCTTCGGCGGAGACGCTTGGGTAGATGACTTCGAACTGATCACGGCCAAATTCACGGGCGATCATTTCAGCTTCGTTCTCGAAGGTCACCAGCACGTCGCCAATCTGGTTGGTCATGAACGTGGTGGTGGCGGCGCGGCCACCGGTATCGAGCACTGGCGCTTGCTTGAATAGCTTGCCGACGAAGGTCTTGGCTTTCTCTTCATCGCCGCCGTTCTTGAGCACATAACCCCAGGCCGACAGGTAGGTGTAGCGGCCATTACCCGAGGTCTTCGGGTTGGGCACGATCACTTGCACGCCGTCCTTGAGCAGATCCGGCCAATCCTTGAGGGCCTTGGGGTTGCCTTTGCGCACGATGAACACGGTGGCGGAAGTGAACGGCGCGCTGTTGTTCGGCAAGCGCGTGACCCAGTTGTCCGGCACCAGTTTGCCGTTGTCGGCGAGGGCATTAATGTCGGTGGCCATGTTCATGGTGATCACGTCAGCCGGCAGGCCGTCGATCACCGAGCGGGCTTGTTTGCTGGAACCGCCGAAGGACATTTGCAGGGTCAATTTGTCGTTCGGGTGCTCGGCGTCCCAATGTTTCTGGAAGGCGGCGTTGTAGTCCTTGTAGAAATCGCGCATGACGTCGTAGGAGACGTTGAGCAGTGTGACCGGTGCGGCATGCACGGCGCCCGCCAGGGCAAGGCCGGCGGCCAGGAGAGAGGCGCTAACGAGTTTTTTCACTGCTCATTCCTTGTTGTTCGAAAGAAGGGGTAAGGCCATTTGCCAGCGACTATAGCCGGGGCGCCATAGTCGCTTAAAGATTAAAAAGAACTTTGCTTATTCCACTTTCTTGAAAAGATTACTGCCGCAACGCGAACAGAACGCGGCGTTGGGCTCGTGGCTGTTTTTCTTGCACACCGGGCAGTCGGTTTGCAGCTGTTCACCGCGCATGGCACTGGCCAGCTCGGCGGTGAAAATCCCGGTGGGGACGGCGATGATCGAGTAACCGGTGATCATCACCAGTGACGAAATCACCTGGCCCAGTGGCGTCTTTGGCACGATGTCGCCAAAGCCCACGGTGGTCAGCGTCACGATGGCCCAATAGATGCCCTTGGGAATGCTGGTAAACCCGTGTTCCGGGCCTTCGATCACGTACATCAAGGTGCCGAACACCGTCACCAGCGTGCACACGCTCACCAGGAACACCACGATCTTCTGCTTGCTGCCGCGCAGCGCCGCCATCAGGTAGTTGGCCTGCTTGAGGTACGGACTGAGCTTGAGCACGCGGAAGATCCGCAACATGCGGATGATGCGGATGATCAGCAGGTACTGCGCGTCGCTGTAATACAGCGCCAGGATGCCGGGCACAATGGCGAGCAGATCCACCAGCCCGTAAAAGCTGAAGGCATAGCGCAAGGGCTTGGGCGAGCAATACAGGCGCAAGCCGTACTCGATCAGGAAGATGACGGTGAAGCCCCACTCGATATACGCCAGCATATCGGCGTAGTTCTGGTGTACCTGGTCGATGCTGTCGAGCATCACGATCACCAGGCTGGCGAGGATGATCAGTAGCAGGATGCCGTCAAAGCGCCGCCCGGCCAGGGTGTCACTCTGGAAAATCATGACGTAGAGCCGCTGGCGCCAGTCGTTGTTGCTGTCCATAAATCCCGCCCGAATCGAAGATCGAGCAAGCCTAGGGGGATTCGAAGGGGCTGTCCATGCGCGGTTTCTGAAGCCTGCGGCAACCGGCGCGCACCAGCCAGCAGGCGAGGATAAACGGCGCAGTGAGCGCGGGCAGGTGCAGGGCGGCAAAGCCCGGCGTGAGCAGGCTGGCCAGTAGGATGCCGAGCAGCGGCAGCCAGGGTTGGCGATGCAATGGGCTCAGGGCCAGGGCCGCGAGGGCTGGGTTGTAGCTGTGCAGGCCGAGGAGGGCGCCGGTGCTGTCATCCAGCAGCACGCCGATCAGCACGCCGGCGCTGGCGCCGATCAAGGCCCAGAGGGCTGCGCGGCGGTTGGCCAGCCACAGGCCAAGGGCAATCAGCACGCCGGCCAGGGGCTGGTCCAGCAGCATGATTTGCGCCAGGCCAGTGAAGGGGGCGCTGAGGAATGCCAGCGCATCGGGCTCGCCCAGGGCGAAAGTATTTGGCGCCGCAGTGCCCAGCAGCATCCAACCCAGAAGCACAAACGGCGCGGTGTAGGCGGGCAAGTCATCCGGTTGCGTCGCGCGCTTGAGCCATTGCCGCGTGAGGATCGCACTCAAGCCGCCACACGCCAGGATCAGCGGCGGCAACAGGGCCGACCAGGCGAAATGCTGGCTGATCAACAGGCCCAGCAATACGCCGTTATAGCTATACAAACCGGCTTGGCGTTCAGCCTTGGGATAACCCCGGCGCTGGGCCGTGAGCAAACCGGCTACGCCACCCAGCAGCGCACCGCCGAGCAAGGCCGGAGCGCCGATCAGGATGGCCAGCAGGCACAGCAGGCCGCACAGCGGTTGGCGTTGGAGGAAGATCTGGCTGAAGCCGTTGAGCAGGGCTTCGGCCCAGTCGGGGCAGGTCTGGTTGTGCATGGTGGTTATTCAGTGAGACCGGGTTGTCCCCATCGGGGGCAAGCCCCCTCCCACACTTTATTGGGTTCACATAGCGACAGGTGTGAATGCAGTCCAATGTGGGAGGGGGCTTGCCCCCGATGGGGCCTTCATAAGCGCTAAATCAACATCTCGATACGCAGCGAGTTGGTCGACCCCGGCTGCCCAAACGGCACCCCCGCCGTTATCACCAAGGTATCCCCACGCTGCGCCATGCCCTGAGCCTGGGCAATCTCCAGCGCCGTAGAACACACCTCATCCACCTGGCGCAGCCGATCGTTGACCACCGAGTGCACGCCCCACGCCACGCTCAGCCGTCGCGCCGTGGACAGGTTCGGCGTGAGGTTGAGGATCGGCGCCACTGGCCGTTCCCGCGCCGCACGCAGGCTGGAGCTGCCGGATTCGCTGTAGTTCACCAGCACCGCCACCGGCAGGATGCTGCTGATACGACGGATCGCGCAGCTGATGGCGTCCGACACGGTGGCATCGGCTTTGGGCCGGCTGACGTCCAACTGCGCCTGGTAATCCGGGCCGTTTTCCACTTGGCGGATGATCTTGCTCATCATCTGCACGGCTTCCAGCGGGTACTCGCCCGATGCAGTTTCGGCTGACAGCATCACCGCATCCGCGCCTTCGGCCACGGCGTTGGCCACGTCGGTGACTTCGGCACGGGTCGGTGCCGGTGAGAAGCGCATGGATTCAAGCATCTGCGTGGCCACCACCACCGGTTTACCCAGTTGGCGGCAGGTGCTGATGATGTCCTTCTGGATCTGCGGCACGCTTTCGGCGGGCACTTCCACACCCAGGTCGCCCCGGGCCACCATGATGGCGTCGCTCAGCTCGGCGATTTCGCGCAGCCGCTGCACGGCGGAGGGCTTCTCGATCTTGGCCATCAGAAAGGCCTTGTCGCCGATCAGCTCACGGGCTTCGCGGATATCTTCCGGGCGTTGCACGAACGACAGCGCCACCCAGTCCACGCCCAGTTCCAGGCCGAAGCTCAGGTCACGCCGGTCCTTGGCGGTCAGTGGGCTCAGCTCCAGCAACGCTTGGGGCACGTTCACACCTTTGCGATCGGACAACTCACCGCCATTGAGCACGGTGGTGTCGATGGCATCGGCATGCTTGGTGATCACCCGCAGGCGCAGCTTGCCGTCATCCAGCAGCAGGTCCATGCCCGGTTCCAGGGCTGCGATGATTTCCGGGTGGGGCAGGTTGACCCGGCGTTGGTCGCCCGGAGTCTCGTCCAAGTCCAGGCGCAGTGCCTGGCCGCGCACCAGTTGCACCTTGCCCTCGGCAAACCGCCCGACCCGCAGCTTCGGCCCTTGCAGGTCCATCAGGATGCCCAACGGGTAGTTGAGCTGGCGCTCCACCTGGCGAATCCATTGGTAGCGCTGGGCGTGATCGGCGTGCTCACCGTGGCTGAAGTTGAGGCGGAAGATATTCACCCCGGCCTCCACCAACTCACGGATGTCATCGATCCCGTCGGTGGCCGGGCCCAGGGTGGCGAGGATTTTGACTTTTTTGTCAGGCGTCATGTTTGGCAGTCTCAAGAATCAGAATGGCGCGGAAGTCGTTGACGTTGGTGCGCGTCGGCTCGGTGACGATCAAGTCGTCGAGCGCCGCGAAATAGCCGTAGCCGTTGTTGTTATCCAATTCATCACTGGCACTCAGGCCCAGGGCTTCGGCGCGGCGGTAACTGCACGGCGTCATGATTGCGCCGGCGTTGTCTTCCGAGCCGTCGATGCCGTCGGTGTCGCCCGCCAGGGCATACACGCCGGGCAGGCCCTTGAGGCTGTCGGTCAGGCTCAGCAGGAATTCCGCGTTACGCCCGCCACGGCCATTGCCGCGCACGGTGACGGTGGTTTCACCGCCGGACAGGATCACGCAGGGCGCCGCCAACGGCTGGCCGTGCTGCACGATCTGGCGGGCAATGCCCGCGTGCACTTTGGCCACGTCCCGCGCTTCGCCTTCCAGGTCGCCGAGGATCAGCGGGCTGAAGCCGGCCTGGCGTACTTTCACGGCCACGGCTTCCAGGGATTGCTGGGGGCGGGCGATCAATTGGAAGTGGCTGCGGGCGAGGATCGGGTCGCCGGGCTTGACGGTTTCGGAGGCCGGGTTTTGCAGCCAACTGCGCACGGACGCTGGGGCGTCGATCCCGTAACGCTTGAGGATCGCCAGGGCTTGTTGCGAGGTGCTCGGGTCGCCGACGGTCGGGCCGGAGGCAATTACCGTGGCCTGGTCGCCCGGCACATCGGAGATGGCGTAGGTGTACACCGTCGCCGGCCACACGGCCTTGGCCAACCGACCGCCCTTGATCGCCGAGAGGTGCTTGCGCACGCAGTTCATCTCGCCAATGGTCGCGCCGGACTTGAGCAGGGCCTTGTTGATGGTTTGTTTGTCGGCCAGGGTGATGCCTTCGGCGGGCAGGGCCAGCAAGGCAGAGCCGCCGCCGGAAAGCAGGAAGATCACACGGTCGTCTTCGCCGAGGTTGCTGATCAATGCCAGCACGCGCTCGGCCACGGCCAGGCCGGCGGCGTCGGGCACCGGGTGAGCGGCTTCGACCACTTCGATTTTCTGGCACGGTGCGCCATGGCCGTAGCGGGTGACCACCAGGCCGCTGACTTCGCCCTGCCAACAGTTTTCGACGACCAGCGCCATGGCCGCCGCGGCCTTGCCGGCGCCGATCACGATCACACGGCCGCTGCGGTCGGCGGGCAGATAAGGTTCAAGGACTAGCCGGGGATGGGCGGCGTCGATGGCTGTGGCAAATAGCTCGCGAAGCAGGTGTTGCGGATCGACCGACATAAGCGGGCTCCCGGGGGGATTCTTGTTTTTAGAGATGCAGCAATTTCAGACTTGGAATGGGAACAAATGTGGGAGGGGGCAGGCCCCCTTCCACATTGACTGCATTTCAGAGTGAGATCTGTGGGGAGTTACTTGTCGCGAATCGAGAAATTCGCCATGTGCTCCAGGCCCTTGATCAGCGCCGAGTGGTCCCAATTCCCGCCGCCAATCGCGGTGCATGTGCTGAACACCTGCTGGGTGCCGGCGGTGTTCGGCAGGTTGATCCCCAACTCCTTGGCACCGGCCAGGGCCAGGTTCAGGTCTTTCTGATGCAGGTTGATGCGGAAACCCGGATCGAAGGTGCCCTTGATCATGCGTTCGCCGTGCACTTCCAGGATCTTCGAGGAGGCAAACCCGCCCATCAGCGCTTCACGCACCTTGGCCGGGTCGGCGCCGTTTTTCGAGGCGAACAGCAGCGCTTCGGCCACCGCCTGGATGTTCAGCGCAACGATGATCTGGTTGGCCACTTTGGCGGTCTGGCCATCGCCATTGCCGCCGACCAGCGTGATGTTCTTGCCCATGCTCTGGAACAGCGGCAGGGCGCGTTCGAAGGTCTGCGACTCGCCGCCGACCATGATGCTCAGAGTGCCGGCCTTGGCGCCGACTTCACCGCCGGACACCGGAGCGTCGAGGTACTGCGCGCCGGTCTCGTTGATCTTCGCCGCGAATGCCTTGGTGGCGGTGGGCGAGATCGAACTCATGTCGATCACCACCTTGTTCGGCGAGAGGCCAGCCGCGACGCCGTCGGCGCGGAACAGCACGTCTTCGACCTGTGGGGTGTCGGGCACCATGACGATGATGAACTCGGCTTCCTGGGCGACTTGCTGCGGGTTGGCCAAGGCCACGGCGCCGGCGCTGATCAGTTCAGCCGGTGCCTTGCCGTGGTGTTCGGAAAGGAACAGTTGGTGACCTGCTTTCTGCAGGTTTGCGGCCATGGGGTGGCCCATGATGCCGGTGCCGATAAATCCGATTTTAGCCATGATGAAATCCTCTTGTTATTACACAGCAGGTCCTATGTGGGAGGGGGCTTGCCCCCGATGACGGTGCGTCAGATAAAACAGGACTGACAGACCCACCGCTATCGGGGGCAAGCCCCCTCCCACATTGACTCGGTGGTGTTTGTTAGATCGCGTTGTGAGTTTTGAGCCAACCCAAACCCGCTTCGGTGGTGGTCAACGGCTTGTACTCACAGCCGACCCAGCCCTGGTAACCGATGCGGTCCAAATGCTCGAACAGGAAGCGATAGTTGATCTCGCCCGTGCCCGGCTCATTGCGCCCAGGGTTGTCCGCCAGTTGGATGTGGTTGATCGCATCCAGGTGCGTGGTCATGGTCCGGGCCAGGTCGCCTTCCATGATTTGCATGTGGTAGATGTCGTATTGCAGGAACAGGTTGGCACTGCCCACCTGCTCGCGAATCGACAGGGCCTGCGCCGTGTTGTTCAGGTAGAAGCCGGGGATGTCGCGGGTGTTGATCATCTCCATCACCAGCTTGATGCCCGCTGCCAGCAGCTTGTCGGCGGCGTACTTGAGGTTGGCGACGAAGGTCTTTTCCAGGGTTTCATCATCCACGCCGGCCGGACGAATCCCTGCCAGGCAGTTGATCTGGGTATTGCCCAGCACCTGGGCGTAGGCGATGGCCAGCTTGACCCCGGCGCGGAACTCCTCGACCCGGTCCGGGTGGCACGCCAGGCCGCGTTCGCCCTTGGCCCAGTCACCGGCCGGCAGGTTGAACAGCACCTGGGTCAGGCCGTTGGCGTCCAGGTGTGCCTTGATCTCAGCCGAGCTGAATTCATACGGGAACAGGTATTCCACTCCTTCGAAACCGGCTTCGGCGGCCGCTTTGAAACGGGCAAGAAAGTCCTGTTCGGTAAACAGCATGGACAGGTTGGCGGCAAAACGCGGCATAGGGTTCTCCTTAATCGAGCAGGGAAATGGCAGTCGGCGCATCGTTGCCGACCAGGGCCAGGTCTTCGAATTCGTTGACGGCGTTGATCTCGGTGCCCATGGAAATATTGGTCACGCGCTCCAGAATGATCTCGACGATTACCGGCACCTTGAATTCTTCGATCATCTCCTGGGCCTTGCGCAGCGCGGGCTGGATCTGGCCTGGCTCGAATACGCGCAGGGCCTTGCAACCCAGGCCTTCGGCGACGGCCACGTGGTCGACGCCATAGCCATTGAGTTCCGGGGCGTTGAGGTTGTCGAAAGACAACTGCACGCAGTAGTCCATTTCAAACCCGCGCTGTGCCTGACGGATCAAACCCAGGTAGGAATTGTTCACCACCACGTGGATGTACGGCAGCTTGAACTGCGCGCCCACGGCCAGTTCTTCGATCATGAACTGGAAGTCATAGTCGCCGGACAACGCCACCACCTTGCGGCTCGGGTCGGCCTTCACCACGCCCAGTGCAGCCGGAATGGTCCAGCCCAGCGGGCCGGCCTGGCCGCAGTTGATCCAGTGGCGTGGCTTGTACACATGCAGGAACTGCGCACCGGCAATCTGCGACAGGCCGATGGTGCTGACGTAGCAAGTGTCTTTGCCGAACACCTGGTTCATCTCTTCGTACACGCGCTGTGGCTTGACCGGCACGTTGTCGAAGTGAGTCTTGCGGTGCAGGGTGGCTTTGCGCTGCTGGCAGTCATGCAGCCAGGCGCTGCGGTCCTTGAGCTTGCCGGCGGCTTTCCACTCGCGGGCCACTTCGATAAACATCGTCAGTGCCGCACCAGCGTCGGAAACGATGCCCAGGTCCGGCGTGAACACGCGGCCGATCTGGGTCGGCTCGATGTCCACGTGGATGAACTTGCGGCCTTCGGTGTAGACCTCCACCGAACCCGTGTGGCGGTTGGCCCAACGGTTGCCGATGCCCAGCACCACGTCCGACTTGAGCATCGTCGCGTTGCCATAACGGTGGGAGGTTTGCAGGCCAACCATGCCCACCATTAGCGGGTGATCGTCGGCGATGGTGCCCCAGCCCATCAGGGTCGGGATCACCGGGATACCGGTGAGTTCAGCGAATTCCACCAGCAGTTCGCTGGCGTCGGCGTTGATCACACCACCGCCGCTGACCAGCAGCGGGCGTTCGGCGGCGTCAAGCAGGGCCAGGGCTTTTTCGACCTGGATGCGTGTCGCCAATGGCTTGGTCAGGGGCAGCGGCTGGTAGGCGTCGATGTCGAATTCGATCTCGGCCATCTGCACGTCGAACGGCAGGTCGATCAACACTGGGCCTGGGCGACCGGAGCGCATTTCATAAAAGGCTTTCTGGAACGCGTAGGGCACCTGGCCGGGTTCCAGAACGGTGGTTGCCCACTTGGTCACCGGCTTGACGATGCTGGTGATGTCCACGGCCTGGAAGTCTTCCTTGTGCATCCGTGCGCGCGGGGCTTGGCCGGTGATGCACAGGATCGGGATCGAGTCGGCCGAGGCACTGTAAAGGCCGGTGACCATGTCGGTGCCCGCCGGGCCCGAAGTGCCGATGCACACGCCGATATTGCCGGCCTTGGTGCGGGTGTAACCCTCGGCCATGTGCGAGGCGCCTTCAACGTGGCGAGCAAGGACGTGATCGATGCCACCCACCTTCTGCAAGGCTGAGTACAGCGGGTTGATCGCCGCGCCTGGGATGCCGAAGGCGGTGTCCACGCCTTCACGGCGCATGACGAGGACGGCGGCTTCGATTGCTCTCATTTTGCTCATGTTTTGGTGCCTCTTGCGTTTTGTAATTGTATACAAGTGGTGTCCGGTCAAAGTGTATTCACGGCGAGCGTCAGAGGTCAATGGATTTTCTCCCTGGGCCTTGGCGTTCGTCGGAAGGCATTTTCACCGGACTTTTTCGACGTATGGAGACTTTGTGCGAAAATATTGCATACAAAAACAAATGTCATTGTGTTCTATTTGTTTGATCGTGCATCTGATCAAACAGATCCAAACCGCTTTCCCAATAACAAAAGAAGGACGGCACCATGAGCGCTTTAACCTTGAAACTCGCCACCCAACTGGCCGGCCAGGCCCTTGCCGCAGGCCGCACCATTGCTGCGGCACCGTTGACCATCGCGGTACTCGACAGCGGTGGCCACTTGATCGCCCTGCAGCGCGAAGACGGCGCGAGCCTGCTGCGCCCGCAAATCGCCATCGGCAAAGCCTGGGGCGCGATTGCCCTGGGCAAGGGCTCACGCTTGCTGGCGCTGGATGCGCAGCAACGACCGGCGTTTATCGCGGCGTTGAACAGCCTGGGGCAGGGCAGCGTGGTGCCGGCACCGGGTGGCGTGTTGATACGGGATCAGGACGGTGTGGTGCTGGGGGCGATCGGGATCAGCGGGGATACGTCGGATATTGACGAGCAGTGTGCGATCACGGCGATTGAGGGGGTGGGGTTGTTGGCGGATGCGGGGGGGTCAGCTTGATTCTCTGCTGACTGAAAAGGACTCATCGGGGGCAAGCCCCTCCCGCATAAATTGTGGGAGGGGGCTTGCCCCCGATTGGCACAGGCCCCTCGGTGTATCAGTCCGGCTCACAGCCCTTGAGCACCAACCGAATAATCGTCTGCGCCGCCGCTTCATAATCCGCTTCATCCAGCTTGGCCTTGCCGGTCACCGCCGAGATCTGCCAGTCAAAGTCCGCGTACGTCTGGGTCGCCGCCCAGATGCTGAACATCAAGTGATTGGGGTCGATGGCCGCGATCAAGCCCCGGTCCACCCAGCTCTGGATGCATTGGATATTGTGCTTGGCCTGGGCATTGAGCTGTTCGACCTGCTCGGCGCTCAGGTGCGGCGCGCCGTGCATGATTTCGCTGGCGAACACCTTGGAGGCAAACGGCAGGTCGCGGGAGATGCGGATTTTCGAGCGGATGTAGTTGCTCAGCACCACCGAAGGCTCGCCGTCCGGATTGAACGGCGTGGAAGCCGCCAGGATCGGCTCGATAATGCTTTCGAGCACCTCGCGGTAGAGGTTGTCCTTGGACTTGAAGTAGTAATAGACGTTGGGCTTGGGCAGCCCGGCCTTGGCGGCAATATCGCTGGTTTTGGTCGCGGCGAAGCCCTTGTCGGCAAACTCCTCGCTCGCCGCCCGCAGGATTTTTTCTTTGTTGCGCTCGCGAATGCTGCTCATAAACCAGGAGTTTCCTTGCCAATACCGGCGGTTGCGCATGGTAGCACCGGCCATCCGCGTGCCTCAACAATGTGCCCGTAAAGCCCTGCGCCGCGTTATGCTCGCGCCATCCCCCTTTAAGGAAGTCCGATTCATGGCAGGAAGCAGCTTGTTGGTGTTGATCGACGACATCGCCGCGGTACTCGATGACGTTGCCTTGATGACAAAAATGGCCGCGAAGAAGACCTCCGGCGTGCTGGGCGACGACCTGGCGCTCAACGCCCAACAGGTCTCCGGCGTGCGTGCCGAGCGGGAAATTCCCGTGGTGTGGGCGGTGGCCAAGGGCTCGTTCGTCAATAAGCTGATTCTGGTGCCCACCGCACTCCTGATCAGCGCCTTCGCGCCGTGGGCGGTGACGCCACTGTTGATGCTCGGCGGCGCCTACCTGTGTTTCGAAGGCTTCGAGAAACTCGCCCACAAATTCCTCCACAGCAAAGCCGAAGACCAGGCCCAACACGCGCAATTGGCCGACGCCGTCGCGGACCCGGCGACCGATCTGGTGGCGTTCGAGAAGGACAAGATCAAAGGCGCGATCCGCACCGACTTCATCCTCTCCGCGGAAATCATCGCCATCACCCTGGGCATCGTCGCCGACGCGCAGTTGACCCAGCAGGTCATCGTGCTGTCGGGCATCGCCATTGTCATGACCGTGGGCGTTTACGGGCTGGTGGCCGGTATCGTCAAGCTGGACGACCTGGGCCTGTGGCTCACCCAGAAGCCCGGGCAGGTGGCGCGCAGCATCGGCGGCGCGATCCTGAGTGCAGCGCCGTACATGATGAAAAGCCTGTCGGTGATCGGCACGGCGGCGATGTTCATGGTCGGTGGCGGCATCCTCACCCACGGCGTGCCGGTGGTGCATCACTGGATAGAATCGGCGAGCCAGGGCGCGGGTGCCGTGGCGTGGTTGATGCCGACGTTGCTCAATGCGGTGGCGGGGATTATTGCGGGGGCGGTGGTGTTGGCGCTGGTCAGTGTGGTCGGCAAGGCCTGGAAAGCAATCAGGGCTTAAATCGCAGACATAAAAAAGGCCATTCATTCGAATGGCCTTTTTTGTCGGTGCTATTTACTCGGCAATCTGCAACTTGCGCGATTCCGTGTAGATATAGCGCACCTTCTCATACTCAAACGGCGAGTTCATCTGACCATAACGGAAGCTGGTCTGGTAGCGCTTGTCCACCGCGCGCAGGGCCCAGACTTCCGGGTGGTTGGAGCTGACTTCGGAAACGTTGAGGAAGTTGATCTGGGATTCTGCGGTGTAGTCCACCAGCAAGCCGCCGGTATCGCGCAGGTTCGATGGGCCGAAGACCGGCAGCACCAGATAGGCCCCGCCAGGAACACCGTAGAAGCCCAGGGTCTGACCGAAGTCTTCGCTCTGGCGCGGCAGGCCCATGGCGGTAGCTGGGTCCCACAGGCCCGCGATGCCGACGGTGGTGTTGAGCAGCAGGCGCCCGGTGGTTTCCAGGGAGCGGTGGCCTTTGAGCTGCAGCAGGCTGTTCAACAGGTTGGGCACGTCGCCCAGGTTGTTGAAGAAGTTGCTCACGCCGGTGCGCAGGAAACTCGGGGTCACGTACTTGTAGCCGTCGACCACGGGCAGGAACACCCATTGGTCGAAGCGATAGTTGAAGTGGTACACGCGCCGGTTCCACGATTCGAGCGGGTCATACACGTTGAGCGCGTTGACAGATGAGCGTTCGAATTCGCGCTGGTCCAGCCCCGGGTTGAATTTGAGTTTGCTCAACGGCTCTTTGAAACCGTCGGAATCCACCACGATCGGCGCGTTAGCCTTGCTGTTGTCGGCATTGGCTACGCCCGCACACATCAGGGCGGCGAGCAGCAGAAAGTATTTAGCCACGGAAGAACTCCAGCATGGCGTCGGCGTTGACGCGGTAATTGAGGTTGCCGCAGTGGCCGCCCAGTGGGTAGACGGTCAAGCGATCGCCGAAGGTTTTACGCAGGAAACCCAGGTCGCCGGGGCCGAGGATCACGTCGTCGGCGTTGTGCATGACGGCGATTTTCGGGCTGGCGTGCAGGTAATCCTTGAGGGCGTACAGGCTGACCTGGTCAACCAGTTGCAACAGGCTGCCGCCGTCGGAACGGGCGCGCCACATCGGGATCACTTGTTCGGTGAGGTAGCAGTCGAAATCGCATTGCAGCGCACGCTTGAGGAACGGCGTAAGGCTGGTGCCTTCGGTGATCGGGTACTTCGGCGGGATGATCAGGCCGCGACGGTTGATCAGGTCCGAGGTAAAGGCAATGTCGGCCGCCGAAAAGCGGAACGAGGTGCCGATCAGCATGGCCATCTGTTCGTTGGTCAGGTGCTGCTTGGATTGCTGGAAGTCGTAGAGCAGGGCGTCGTTGAGGTCGATATAGCCCTTTTGCTGGAAGTAGCGGGTCAGCTTGTTCAGCACCAGTTCATAGAAGGTGGTGGTGTTGTTGATGCCCTTGACCTCGGTCTGTACCAGCTTGTCGAGGTTGGTAATCGAGGTGTAGAGGTTGACCGGCGGGTTGAGCAGCAGCACTTTCTTGAAGTTGAAGCTGCGGCGGGTCTCGTCCAGCTTGGCCACAAATGCCGCATCCAGGGCACCAAGGCTGTAGCCGGAGAGGTAGAAATCAGTCACCGGCAGCGAAGCGTTCTGTGCACGTACGGCCTGCATCACGCGGTACATGTCTTCGGCGTCTTCCTGGGTGATCCCCGGGGTGGCGAAGCGGGAGGCGGCACTGATGAAGTCAAAGCTGGTGGGCGACGACAGTTGCACCACGTGGTAGCCGGCCTGGTAATACAGTTTTTTCAGGTATTCGTTGATGCTGCTATCGAACCGCGCACCGGTGCCCGCGATCAGGAAGATCAGCGGCGCGGCGCGGTCCTGCTTGGCGATGCGGTAGGTGAGTTTCTTCACCGCCCAGAAGTTGTCCGGCAGGCTGAACTCGCGCTCGGGGCGCATGTTCAGGGTGTAGTCGGACTGATTGATCTCGTCATCGCTGGGCAATGTCGGCCGAAGGTCAGGCGGGGTGGTGGCGATGGTCGCTTCGAACGGGTTGGTCAAAGGGTAGCCATAGCTGGCTTGGTCAATGTCGACCGCCAGTGCTGACGCACTCAAAAAAAGGCTGCCCAACAGGGCGGCACAGCGCAAGGAACGGAGCATGACTAAATCCCTAAGAGGAAACGTGCTGAATGAAGTTCGCAGGCTATGACCACCGTGCTATCTCCGAAGTGCCAGCCTTCGGCACGAAAAGTCGGAAATAAACGTCGGAATCGGGGTAATAGTAGCCAGACGATACACTTTGCCACGCATTGGTGAACACTAATTGTGTGTATGTCCCTTGATAACGGCTGCGGGGGGATTAAGCTGGGCGCCGTTTTTGCCTATCGGAGTGCCCCATGTCCCGTCGTTTGCCGCTGATTTTGCTGCTTATTGCCCTGCCATTATGGCTGGCCGCCAGTTATGGTGCGCGCTACGGTTTTATGGAAGATGGCCGCTGGGTGGGGATTTGCGCTGACGAGGCCAGCCGCTGGGAATGCCAGCTGCGTGGGAACCTGGGGTTGATGATTCACTTCAAGGTGCTGGGCTGGACGGCGCTGATCACCTCGGTGCTGGCGTTTTTCGTGCCGGGCCGTGCAGGCTGGGGGTTGGCGGTGTTGGGGCTGGTGTTCGGGTTGCCGGCGCTGGCGTTGTACAACACCACATTTGCGGTGTTTGCGGTGGTGATTGCGGGGTTGCGGTTGGTCAGGCAGCCGCGGGGCGCCTGATAGGGCCAATCGGGGGCAAACTCCCTCCCACCTTTGGAATGCGTTCTCATGTGGGAGGGGGCTTGCCCCCCCGATAGCGGTCTTAGGCCCTGCGCACCCGCAAGCACCGCCACAAAGCCACCACCATCAACCCGCTGACCAGCGCCCAACCCCATGCCTGCTGGTTCAACAGGCCTTCTCGGTACAGCTGCGGCGCAATACCGGCGCCGATAATGAAGGTCAGCAGCGCGATTTCCCGACGCGGCCCGGTCACCGGGCGAACCATGTACACCAGGGCCGGCAGCAGCAGTGCCGCACTCGGGAAGCTGCGATAGCGCGGGTCAAACACCAGCGCCAACATCATCACCGCACCCGCGAACCCAGCGATTGCCACCAGCCAGCCTGCACGTTGTTCCAACCAGATGAACGCCCGTTCGCGCCAGCCTTCACGGGCACTCAAGGCCAGGGCCGCGTGAGCCAGCACCAGCAGGTTCAGCGCCACGAGTAAACCGGCCCACACCCACTCATCAGTAAAGCGTGCAGTCACACAGGTCAGCTCGGCCCAGGAGCCGATGGAACAGGCTGCCACTGCGCCGAGCAACGGCAGCAGGATCGCGGCACGTGTCCTGCGAACCCGGCCGCCGAGCGCCAGCGTCCCCAGCAGGATGAGGCCACCCACCCCCAACCACAGCGGCCAGTACGGCACATTGGTCACAGGCCCGGCGAGAATGCCCTTTTCCTGGCGATCAGCATCGAACAGGCCCCAGTAGCCGCCTACCGCACCTTCGCTGGCGCGCTTCCACGGCTGGTCGAACGCTTCGATCAGGTTATAGCGCCAGCCATTGGCTTCAGCCATGGCCACAAAGCCGCGCATGAACTTGGCTTCATTGACCCGGCTCGGCACGGCCGTTTCACGCTGGCGGCCTTCGCTGGGCCAGCCGGTTTCGCCGATCAGCACGTCCTTGGGCGCGAACTTGTTGCCGAAGGTCTGGCGCACATCGCCCACGTGCTTGAGGGCCTGGTCGATGCTCGACGGATCGTCTTCCCAGTAGGGCAGCAGGTGAATGGTCAGGAAGTCCACCGCCGGGGCGATTTCCGGGTGTTGCAGCCAGAACTCCCAGACGTCGGCGTAGGTGACGGGTTGTTTGATCTGGCTTTTGACGGTCTGGATCAGCTTCACCAGTTGCGCGGCGGTGACTTCCTTGCGCAGCAGGGCTTCGTTGCCGACGATCACCGAGGTCACGACGTCCGGGTTGGCGTTGGCCGCCGCGATCAGCTCATCGATCTCTTTTTCGGTGGCCACCGGATCACTGCTGACCCACGCGCCGGCCATCACCTTCAAGCCATGTTTGCGCGCCATGTCGGGCAGGGCTTCCAGGCCGGTCATCGAGTAGGTGCGGATGCATTCGAAGCGGGTGGCCAGCAGGGCCAGGTCGGCGTCCATGCGCTCGGGGCGCAGCTTGAACGGCTGGTCGAAGGGGGATTGGTCTTTATCGAACGGCGTGTAGGACGCGCATTGCAGTTTATGGCTGGCACTGGCGACATCCGGCAGCACCACTGGACGGCCGAGGCCATACCAATAGCCGACCAGGGCCAGCAGGCCGAGGATCAGGGCGAAGCAATAGGGCAGGGCAGGGAAGCGGGCAGTCGCGGGCATGGTCGGCTTATCTGGGGGAGCAAAGGCGCGCATCTTACCCGGATTTGTCCCTTCCCAGTGGGGCTGCATGATTTTGACATGCAAAGTTCGGGCGGAATATTGACGCCATGTTCCAGGAAACGTCCTGCTGGCGATGTGATGTCGTTTCTTGCTTGCATAAGGTCGCTGACAGAGCAGGTCGACGGCGTCGGCAGGTTGATGATCAGGGTGTCAGCATTCCACTGATGTCGCAGCCACCGGATCGATGCGCGTGAAGGCGGCGCGGTGCACCACATAACAACAGGTTGACGTCGCTCGGCATCCGTCGGGCGCAGCACTTTCGGGGAAGTACGATGAAGATGCGACGACTCTTGGGCGCAGCTGCCACTCTGGTAGTTGCGATGAGCTCCACACTGGCCAGCGCCGACAGCAAAACCCTGAGCATCGGCTACGTGGATGGTTGGTCGGACAGCGTTGCCACCACTCATGTGGCGGCAGAAGTGATCAAGCAAAAGCTCGGTTATGACGTGAAACTGCAAGCGGTCGCCACTGGGATCATGTGGCAAGGCGTGGCCACCGGCAAACTCGACGCCATGCTGTCCGCCTGGCTGCCCGTGACCCACGGTGAATACTGGACCAAGAACAAGGACAAGGTGGTCGACTACGGCCCCAACTTCAAGGATGCGAAGATCGGTCTGATCGTGCCGGAGTACGTCAAGGCAAAGTCCATCGAGGACCTCAAGACCGACACCACCTTCAAGAACAAAATCGTCGGTATCGACGCCGGTTCAGGCGTGATGCTCAAGACCGACGAAGCGATCAAAGCCTACGGCCTGGACTACAAGCTGCAGGCCAGTTCGGGCGCAGCCATGATCGCCGAACTGACCCGTGCCGAAGACAAGCAGGAATCCATTGCGGTTACCGGTTGGGTGCCACACTGGATGTTCGCCAAGTGGAAACTGCGCTTCCTGGACGATCCAAAAGGGATCTACGGTGCTGCTGAAACCGTCAACAGCATCGGCAGCAAGGGCCTGGAGAAGAAAGCGCCGGAAGTCGCGGCCTTCCTGAAAAAATTCCAGTGGGCCTCCAAGGATGAAATCGGCGAAGTCATGCTCGCTATCCAGGAAGGCGCCAAGCCTGACGCAGCGGCCAAGGATTGGGTCGCCAAGCACCCTGAGCGTGTAGCCGAATGGCTCGCTAAGTAAATTCCCCGATGCACCTTTGTGGGAGGGGGCACGCCCCCTCCCACATTAATATTTGTCCCCCGCAAATCTTCCTGTGTTCTCACAAACCCTCGCTACACTCGATCTACTACTAAGGTCGTCTGGAACCTGTTCCGCAGCCGCATACAGTAGCTATGTTCCAATAATAAAAAAGCTGTGCTGCGAGGATAAAAACAATGAACGACAGCATTTACCTCTCGATTCAAAACAGCCCGCGTTTCAAGGAGCTGGTGAGAAAAAGGGAACGATTCGCCTGGATTCTCTCGGCAATCATGCTAGGGCTTTACTCCGCTTTCATCCTGTTGATCGCCTACGGGCCACAAGTGCTGGGGGCCAAGCTCAGCCCCGGTTCGTCGATTACCTGGGGCATTCCCCTGGGCGTCGGGCTGATTGTGTCCGCCTTCATCCTGACCGGCATCTATGTGCGCCGGGCCAACGGCGAGTTTGACGACCTGAACAATGCGATTCTCAAGGAGGCTGCGCAATGATTCGGCGTCTATTGGCAATATTCGGCGCTTCACTGTTTGCTCCGGCCGTTTGGGCGGCGGACGCATTGACCGGTGCAGTGCAAAAGCAACCGTTGAACGTCTCGGCCATCGTGATGTTCGTCGCGTTCGTCGGTGCCACCTTGTGCATCACTTACTGGGCTTCCAAGCGTAACAAGTCCGCAGCCGACTACTATGCGGCTGGCGGCAAGATCACGGGTTTCCAGAACGGCCTGGCGATTGCTGGCGACTATATGTCGGCGGCGTCGTTCCTGGGTATTTCCGCGCTGGTGTACACCTCTGGCTACGATGGCCTGATCTACTCGATCGGCTTTCTGGTGGGCTGGCCGATCATTCTGTTCCTGATCGCCGAGCGCCTGCGTAACCTGGGCAAATACACGTTTGCCGACGTGGCGTCGTACCGTTTGGGGCAAACCCAGATCCGCACCCTGTCGGCGTGTGGGTCGCTGGTGGTAGTGGCGTTCTACTTGATCGCGCAGATGGTGGGCGCGGGCAAATTGATCCAACTGCTGTTCGGCCTGGATTACCACGTTGCAGTGATCCTGGTGGGCATCCTGATGTGCATGTATGTGCTCTTCGGCGGCATGCTGGCGACCACCTGGGTGCAGATCATCAAGGCGGTGCTGTTGCTGTCGGGTGCTTCGTTCATGGCGCTGATGGTGATGAAGCACGTCAACTTCGACTTCAACATGCTGTTCTCCGAGGCGATCAAGGTTCACCCTAAAGGTGAGGCGATCATGAGTCCCGGCGGTCTGGTGAAAGATCCGATCTCCGCATTCTCCCTGGGCCTGGCCTTGATGTTTGGTACCGCCGGCCTGCCGCACATCCTGATGCGCTTCTTCACCGTAAGCGACGCCAAGGAAGCGCGTAAGAGCGTGCTGTATGCCACTGGCTTTATCGGCTACTTCTATATCCTGACCTTTATCATCGGCTTTGGCGCGATCCTGCTGGTCAGCACCAATCCGGCGTTCAAGGATGCAGCTGGCGCCTTGCTGGGCGGTAACAACATGGCAGCGGTGCATCTGGCCAACGCGGTGGGTGGCAGTATCTTCCTGGGCTTCATCTCGGCCGTGGCCTTCGCCACCATCCTGGCCGTGGTTGCAGGTTTGACCCTGGCCGGCGCTTCGGCGGTGTCCCACGACCTGTACGCCAGCGTGATCAAGAAAGGCAAAACCAACGACAAGGATGAGATTCGCGTGTCGAAGATCACCACCGTGGCCTTGGGTGTATTGGCAATCGGCCTGGGTATCCTGTTCGAAAGCCAGAACATCGCGTTCATGGTTGGCCTGGCGTTCTCCATTGCCGCGAGCTGTAACTTCCCCGTACTGCTGCTTTCCATGTACTGGAAAAACCTCACCACCCGTGGCGCCATGATCGGCGGCTGGCTGGGCTTGATCAGCGCCGTTGGCCTGATGATCCTTGGCCCGACCATTTGGGTCTCGATCCTGCACCATGAAAAAGCCATCTTCCCGTACGAATACCCGGCGCTGTTCTCAATGATCATCGCGTTCGTGGGTATCTGGTTCTTCTCCATCACCGACAAGTCGGCGGCGGCAGAGAAAGAGCGTGCGCTGTACTTCCCGCAGTTTGTGCGTTCGCAGACTGGCCTGGGGGCGAGCGGGGCGGTTAATCACTAAGATGTAGCTGAATAAGAAATACCCCGGTCGAAAGGCCGGGGTATTTTTTTGCCTTGGGTTTTGTGGTGTTTGTGCCAATGCCATCGGGGGCAAGCCCCCTCCCACAGTTAACCGAGCCCATCTTTTGGAATGCAGCCCAATGTGGGAGGGGGCTTGCCCCCGATAGCGGTAGACCAGGCAACACAAACAAAAACGGCCTCCACTAAGGGAGGCCGTTTTCAGTACAACTAAGCGGATTGCTTACTTGCGATCTTCCAACTTGGAGATATCACGCGACTCGTAGCCGGTGTACAGCTGGCGCGGGCGGCCAATCTTGTACGGGCTGGAGAGCATTTCTTTCCAGTGGGAGATCCAGCCCACGGTCCGCGCCAGGGCGAAGATCACGGTGAACATGCTGGTAGGAATGCCGATCGCCTTGAGGATGATCCCCGAGTAGAAGTCGACGTTCGGGTACAGCGAGCGTTCGATGAAGTACGGGTCGGTCAGGGCGATCTCTTCCAGGCGCATGGCCAGTTCGAGTTGCGGATCGTTTTTGATGCCCAGTTCCTTCAACACTTCGTCGCAGGTCTTCTTCATCACGGTGGCGCGCGGGTCGCGGTTCTTGTAGACCCGGTGACCGAAGCCCATCAGCTTGAACGGATCGTTCTTGTCCTTGGCCTTGGCGATGAATTTGTCGATGTTCGAGACATCGCCGATTTCATCGAGCATGGTCAATACGGCTTCGTTCGCACCGCCGTGGGCAGGGCCCCACAGTGCGGCGATACCGGCGGCGATACAGGCGAACGGGTTGGCACCCGAAGAGCCTGCCAGGCGTACGGTGGACGTCGAGGCGTTCTGTTCGTGGTCGGCGTGGAGGATGAAGATCTTGTCCATCGCAGCGGCCAGCACCGGGCTGATCGGTTTGATCTCGCACGGCGTGTTGAACATCATGTGCAGGAAGTTTTCCGCGTACGTCAGGTCGTTGCGCGGGTACATCATGGGTTGACCCATGGAGTACTTGTAAACCATTGCGGCCAGCGTCGGCATCTTCGCAACCAGGCGGATCGCGGAGATTTCGCGATGCTGCGGGTTATTGATGTCGAGGGAGTCGTGATAGAAGGCCGACAGGGCGCCAACCACACCGCACATGACGGCCATCGGGTGGGCGTCGCGACGGAAGCCGTTGAAGAAGGTCTTCAACTGCTCGTGAACCATGGTGTGGTTCTTCACGGTGCTGACGAACTGGGCTTTTTGCTCGGCTGTTGGCAGTTCGCCATTTAGCAGCAGGTAGCAGGTTTCCAGGTAGTCCGACTTTTCAGCCAGTTGCTCGATCGGGTAGCCCCGATGCAGCAGGATGCCATTATCGCCGTCGATATAGGTGATCTTCGACTCGCAAGAGGCGGTCGACATGAAGCCTGGGTCGAAAGTGAAACGGCCCGTGGCCGTCAGGCCCCGTACGTCGATAACATCGGGACCAACGGTGCCGGTTAAAATGGGCAGCTCGACGGGGGCTGCGCCCTCGATGATCAACTGCGCTTTTTTGTCAGCCATGTGGCCTCCTATTTATGCTTCAAATCATCAGACAGACCCCCCACGCAGGGCCCGCACCACTATAGTGAGATAAATTCAGATGTCAATTTGCCTAAAGTCTTGCCCCAGAAGGCTTTAACCGTACTTTTTCCTCGAAATTGGCTGCCATTTACGCCTTTTATCCCGCCAGCGCAATCCGCTATTAGGGTGAGGTGCGCGCGTTGTCATTAGTAACCTAACTGTCTATACTCGGCCACCGACCGCCAAGGGCTTTTGGGCTTGCTTTCATTGGGGGTCGCACTCCCTGGGTGGTGCTTACCTGACCAGTGCACTCCCCAACAACTTTGCCCTGATTGTTAGGGGCTCTTCAGTGTGAAAAAAAGCCGTGAATAGCCAACGACCTGTAAACCTAGACCTAAGGACCATCAAACTCCCCATCACCGGCGTTACGTCGTTCCTGCACCGTGTTTCCGGCATCATCCTGTTCCTGGGCTTGGGCATCATGCTTTATGCATTGAGCAAATCCCTGGGTTCCGAGGAAGGTTACGCCGAGGTGAAGGCATGCTTGACCAGCCCGCTGGCCAAGTTCGTAGCATGGGGCCTCCTGTCCGCTCTGCTGTATCACCTGGTAGCCGGTGTGCGCCACTTGATCATGGATGCGGGTATCGGTGAGACGCTGGAAGGCGGCCGCCTGGGCTCGAAAATCATCATCGCCATTTCCGTGGTGCTGATCGTTCTGGCAGGAGTTTGGATATGGTAACCAGCGTTACGAACCTTTCGCGTTCGGGCCTCTATGACTGGATGGCACAACGTGTGTCTGCGGTCGTTCTCGCGGCTTATTTCATTTTCCTGATCGGATACCTCGTCGCAAACCCGGGCATCGGCTATGAGCAATGGCACGGCCTGTTTGCCCACAATGCGATGCGAATCTTCAGTCTGCTGGCCCTTGTAGCCCTGGGCGCTCACGCCTGGGTCGGCATGTGGACCATCGCGACTGACTACCTGACGCCGATGGCGCTGGGCAAGTCCGCGACTGCAGTCCGTTTTCTCTTCCAGGCAGTCTGCGGCATTGCGATGTTCGCTTACTTCGTCTGGGGTGTGCAGATTCTTTGGGGTATCTGATTCATGGCTAACATTCCAACTATTTCCTTCGACGCCATCATTATTGGCGGCGGCGGTGCTGGCATGCGCGCAGCGCTGCAGCTGGCCCAGGGTGGTCACAAGACTGCCGTGATCACCAAGGTGTTCCCGACCCGTTCCCACACCGTATCGGCCCAGGGTGGCATCACCTGCGCTATCGCGTCTGCGGACCCGAACGATGACTGGCGCTGGCACATGTACGATACCGTCAAGGGTTCCGACTACATCGGTGACCAGGACGCTATCGAATACATGTGTCAGGAAGGCCCTGCGGCGGTGTTCGAGCTGGACCACATGGGTCTGCCGTTCTCCCGTACCGAGCAAGGTCGTATCTACCAGCGTCCATTCGGCGGCCAGTCGAAGGATTACGGTAAAGGCGGCCAGGCTGCCCGTACTTGCGCGGCTTCCGACCGTACCGGTCACGCGCTGCTGCACACCCTTTATCAGGGCAACCTGAAAGCCGGTACCACGTTCCTGAACGAGTACTACGCCGTCGATCTGGTGAAGAACGGCAAGGGCGAGTTCGTCGGCGTGATCGCCATCTGCATCGAAACCGGTGAAACCACCTACATCCGCGCCAAGGCGACTGTTCTGGCGACTGGCGGTGCAGGCCGTATCTACGCGTCGACCACCAATGCCCTGATCAACACCGGTGACGGCGTCGGCATGGCACTGCGTGCTGGCGTGCCGGTGCAAGACATCGAAATGTGGCAGTTCCACCCGACCGGCATCGCCGGCGCTGGTGTACTGGTGACTGAAGGTTGCCGTGGTGAAGGTGGTTACCTGATCAACAAGCACGGCGAGCGTTTCATGGAGCGTTATGCTCCGAACGCCAAGGACCTTGCAGGTCGTGACGTTGTAGCCCGTTCCATGGTTAAAGAGATCATCGCCGGTAACGGCTGTGGCCCGAACGGCGACCACGTGATGCTCAAGCTCGATCACCTGGGCGAGGAAGTGCTGCACAGCCGCCTGCCAGGTATCTGTGAGCTGTCCAAGACCTTTGCTCACGTTGACCCGGTACTGGCTCCGGTTCCGGTTGTTCCAACTTGCCACTATATGATGGGCGGCGTGCCGACCAACATTCATGGTCAGGCGATCACCCAGAACGCTGAAGGTGTGGATGAGATCATCCATGGCCTGTTCGCAGTAGGCGAAGTCGCCTGCGTATCGGTACACGGTGCCAACCGTCTGGGCGGCAACTCGCTGCTCGACCTGGTGGTATTCGGCCGTGCGGCCGGCCTGCACCTGGAAAAAGCGCTGACTGACGGCATCGAATACGATGATGCCACCGACGCCAACATCGAAACTGCCCTGGCCCGCCTGAACGCCCTGAACGAGCGCACTGATGGCGAAGACGTGGCAACCCTGCGTCGCGAGCTGCAAAGCTGCATGCAGAACTACTTCGGTGTGTTCCGTACCGGCGAATACATGCAGAAGGGTATTGCCCAGCTGGCTGACCTGCGTACGCGCATCGCCAACGTCAAGATCAACGATAAGAGCCAGGCGTTCAACACCGCTCGTATCGAAGCCCTTGAGCTGCAAAACCTGCTGGAAGTGGCTGAAGCGACGGCGATCGCCGCCGAGGTTCGTAAAGAATCCCGTGGCGCCCACGCTCGTGAAGACTTTGAAGACCGCGATGACGAAAACTGGTTGTGCCACACCCTGTACTTCCCGGGTGACAAGCGCGTAACCAAGCGTGCCGTGAACTTCTCGCCGAAGACGGTTCCGACGTTTGAACCGAAGATTCGGACTTACTAAGGGTGGCTGCCATGTTGAAAGTCAGTGTTTATCGCTACAACCCTGATCAGGACGCTGCGCCGTTCATGCAGGAGTTCCAGGTCGATACCGGTGGTAAAGACCTGATGGTGCTGGATGTATTGGCACTGATCAAAGAGCAGGACGAAGGTTTCTCCTACCGTCGCTCTTGCCGTGAGGGCGTTTGCGGCTCCGACGGCATGAACATCAACGGCAAAAACGGCCTGGCGTGCATCACGCCGCTGTCCGCCGTGGTGAAAGGCAACAAGCTGATCGTTCGTCCTCTGCCAGGTTTGCCGGTTATCCGTGACCTGGTCGTCGATATGAGCATCTTCTACAAGCAATACGAAAAAGTTAAGCCGTTCCTGCAGAACGACACGCCGGCTCCGGCCATCGAGCGTCTGCAGTCCCCTGAAGAGCGTGAAAAGCTCGACGGTCTGTACGAGTGCATCCTGTGCGCCTGCTGCTCGACCTCGTGCCCGTCCTTCTGGTGGAACCCGGACAAGTTCCTGGGTCCAGCTGCCCTGCTGCAAGCGTACCGCTTCCTGGCAGACAGCCGTGATACCAAGACGTCCGAGCGTCTGGCTTCGCTGGATGACCCGTTCAGCGTATTCCGCTGCCGCGGGATCATGAACTGCGTCAACGTATGTCCCAAAGGCCTGAACCCGACTAAGGCCATTGGTCACATCCGTAACATGCTGCTGCAAAGCGGCGTGTAACCGACGTTGTAACAAAGCAGGACCGTTGTGCCCGTAAATGCTGCGGCGCAGGCTTCAACCGGCGCCGTAGTTTTAACTTGAGCAGCGACTTACAAAGCCGCGGCTCTTATTTTGAAGAAATGAGACAAGCAGGGGCATTCGGGTTGGTACCCGAACTATCAGCGTGATCCTAAGTGGCTTGTTTTGGTCGCTGCACTTGGCCTTTTGCAAGCAAACTCGGTGTTTTCGCCGGTGGTGTCCCCAAATCGAGGGTGACCAAGCATGCAAGAAAGCGTGATGCAGCGCATGTGGAACAGCGGCTATCTTTCAGGTGGTAACGCTGCCTATGTGGAAGAGCTTTATGAGCTCTACCTGCACGACCCTAACGCTGTGCCAGAAGAATGGCGCACCAAATTTCAGACGTTGTCTTCAGACGGCAACGCTGCCACCGATGTATCGCACGCAACGATTCGCGATCAATTTGTGCTGCTGGCAAAGAACCAGCGCCGCGCCCAACCGGTTTCCGCCGGCAGCGTGAGCAGTGAGCACGAGAAGAAGCAAGTTGAAGTACTGCGACTGATCCAGGCCTACCGGATGCGTGGCCACCAGGCGGCCCAGCTTGACCCGCTGGGGCTCTGGCAGCGTCCTGCACCTGCTGACCTGTCGATCAATCATTACGGCTTGACCAATGCCGATCTTGATACGACCTTCCGTGCCGGTGACCTGTTCATCGGCAAAGAGGAAGCGAGCCTACGCGAAATTCACGAAGCGTTGCAGCAGACATATTGCCGCACCATTGGCGCTGAGTTCACGCACATCACCGATTCCGAGCAACGCCACTGGTTCCAGCATCGCCTGGAAGGCGTGCGTGGCCGTCCGGTGCTGTCCGCCGACGTACGCAGCCACCTGCTTGAGCGCGTGACCGCAGCGGAAGGCCTGGAAAAATACCTGGGTACCAAATACCCGGGTACCAAGCGTTTCGGCCTGGAAGGCGGCGAAAGCCTGATCCCGATGCTCGACGAGCTGATCCAGCGTTCCGGTTCCTACGGCACCAAGGAAATCGTGATCGGCATGGCCCACCGTGGTCGCTTGAACGTGTTGGTCAACACCTTCGGCAAGAACCCGCGTGAGCTGTTCGACGAGTTCGAAGGCAAGAAGAAGGTCGAGCTGGGTTCCGGTGACGTTAAATATCACCAGGGCTTCTCCTCCAACGTCATGACCACCGGCGGTGAAGTTCACCTGGCCATGGCCTTCAACCCATCCCACCTGGAAATCGTTTCTCCAGTGGTCGAGGGTTCGGTCCGTGCGCGCCAGGATCGTCGTAACGACACCACTGGTGAAAAGGTCCTGCCGATTTCCATCCACGGTGACGCGGCATTCGCCGGTCAAGGCGTGGTCCTGGAAACGTTCCAGATGTCGCAGACTCGCGGCTTCAAGACCGGCGGTACGGTTCACATCGTCATCAACAACCAGGTTGGCTTCACCATCAGCAACCCACTGGATGCGCGCTCCACCGAGTACGCTACCGACGTTGCCAAGATGATCCAGGCGCCGATCCTCCATGTGAATGGTGATGATCCGGAAGCCGTGCTGTTCGTGACCCAACTGGCTGTCGACTACCGCATGCAGTTCAAGCGTGACGTGGTGATCGACCTGGTGTGCTACCGCCGCCGTGGTCACAACGAAGCTGACGAACCAAGCGGCACCCAGCCGTTGATGTACCAGCAGATCACCAAGCAGCGCACCACCCGTGAGCTGTATGCCGAAAGCCTGACCAAGGCCGGTATTGTTGACGATGCGCGTGTTCAGGCGAAGATCGATGAATACCGCAACGCGCTGGACAATGGTCTGCATGTAGTAAAAAGCCTGGTCAAGGAACCGAACAAA
The DNA here is from genome assembly GCF_002742485.1 of Pseudomonas sp. 2822-17. Lineage (NCBI taxonomy): Bacteria > Pseudomonadati > Pseudomonadota > Gammaproteobacteria > Pseudomonadales > Pseudomonadaceae > Pseudomonas > Pseudomonas sp. 2822-17. Next base: position 41,954 of record NZ_LJRZ01000740.1, on the reverse strand, counting down.
GAGCTGTTCGTTGACTGGCGTCCGTACCTGGGTCACACCTGGACGGCGCGTCACGACACCTCGTTCGATCTGAAGACCCTGCAGGAACTGTCCGCCAAGCTGCTGGAAATCCCGGATGGCTTCGTGGTGCAGCGCCAGGTTGCGAAGATCTACGAAGACCGTCAGAAGATGCAAGCCGGCGGCCTGCCGATCAACTGGGGTTACGCCGAAACCATGGCGTACGCGACCCTGGCGTTCGAAGGTCACCCGATCCGCATGACCGGCCAGGACATCGGCCGCGGTACGTTCTCGCACCGTCATGCTGTGCTGCACAACCAGAAAGACGCGGGCACCTACATCCCGTTGCAGAACCTGTACGAAGGCCAGCCGCGTTTCGACCTGTACGATTCGTTCCTGTCCGAAGAAGCCGTACTGGCGTTCGAATACGGTTACTCGACCACCACGCCGCAGGCGCTGGTGATCTGGGAAGCCCAGTTCGGCGACTTCGCCAACGGTGCCCAAGTGGTTATCGACCAGTTCATCACCAGCGGCGAGCACAAGTGGGGCCGTCTGTGCGGTCTGACCATGCTGTTGCCACACGGTTATGAAGGTCAGGGTCCGGAGCACTCCTCGGCCCGTCTGGAGCGTTACCTGCAGCTGTGCGCCGAGCACAACATCCAGGTGTGCGTGCCGACTACCCCGGCCCAGATCTACCACTTGCTGCGTCGTCAGGTGATCCGCCCGCTGCGCAAGCCGCTGGTAGTGCTGACTCCGAAATCGCTGCTGCGTCACAAATTGGCCATCTCGACCCTGGAAGATCTGGCCGAAGGTTCGTTCCAGACCGTGATTCCAGAAATCGACACGCTGGATGCGGCCAAGGTCACTCGCCTGATCCTGTGCAGCGGCAAGGTCTACTACGACCTGCTGGAAAAACGTCGTGCCGAAGGCCGCGAAGACATCGCCATCGTGCGTATCGAGCAGCTTTACCCGTTCCCGGAAGATGACCTCATGGAGATCATCGCGCCTTACACCAACCTCACCAATGTGGTGTGGTGTCAGGAAGAACCGATGAACCAGGGCGCGTGGTACAGCAGCCAGCATCACCTGCGTCGCAGCATCGGCAACCACAACAAGGCCCTGGGCCTGGAGTACGCCGGTCGTGATGCGTCTGCTGCACCTGCTTGTGGTTATGCGTCGATGCACGCCGAGCAGCAGGAAAAACTGCTGCAAGATGCTTTCACTGTTTAACGCCTTCGCGCTGACTGAAACCGAATTTTAAGGACCCACAGATAATGGCTATCGAAATCAAAGCCCCGTCATTCCCGGAATCGGTTGCCGATGGCACCGTTGCCACTTGGCACAAGAAACCAGGCGACGCTGTAAAGCGTGATGACCTGATCGTCGACATCGAGACCGACAAAGTCGTTCTGGAAGTGTTGGCCGAGGCTGACGGCGTACTGGGCGCAATCGTTGCCGAAGAGGGCGCCACCGTCCTGTCCAACCAGGTACTGGGCTCGATCGAAGCGGGCAGCGCTGCTGCTCCTGCCGCCGCTGCACCGGCTGCTGCTTCGGCTCCAGCGGCTGCTCCGGCTGCGGGTGGCGAAGATCCAATCGCTGCACCGGCTGCACGTCAGCTGGCTGAAGAAAATGGCATCAACCTGGCTTCCATCAAAGGCACCGGCAAAGACGGCCGCGTGACCAAGGAAGACGTAGTTGCTGCTGTTGAAGCCAAGAAAAACGCTCCGGCTGCCGCGCCTGCCAAGGCTGCTGCTCCAGCTGCCGCCGCTCCTGTCTTCGCTGCTGGCGACCGCACCGAGAAGCGCGTGCCGATGACCCGCGTACGTGCAACCGTGGCCAAGCGCCTGGTTGAAGCACAGTCGAACATGGCGATGCTGACCACTTTCAACGAAGTCGACATGACCGAAGTCATGGCCCTGCGTTCGAAGTACAAGGATCTGTTCGAGAAGTCTCATAACGGCGTGCGCCTGGGCTTCATGTCGTTCTTCGTGAAAGCGGCCACTGAAGCGCTGAAGCGCTTCCCGGCAGTCAACGCTTCCATCGACGGCGGCGACATCGTTTACCATGGCTATGCAGACGTCGGCGTTGCCGTGTCCAGCGACCGTGGCCTGGTGGTACCGGTTCTGCGTAACGCCGAGCTGATGAGCCTGGCTGAAATCGAAGGCGGCATCGCCGGCTTCGGCAAGAAAGCCCGTGACGGCAAGCTGACCATCGACGAGATGACCGGTGGTACCTTCACCATCACCAACGGTGGTACCTTCGGTTCGATGATGTCGACCCCGATCGTCAACCCGCCGCAAGCCGCGATCCTGGGCATGCACAACATCATCCAGCGTCCGATGGCCATCAACGGCCAAGTCGTGATCCGCCCAATGATGTACCTGGCACTGTCTTACGATCACCGCCTGATCGATGGTAAAGAAGCCGTGACTTTCCTGGTGACCATCAAGAACCTGCTGGAAGACCCGGCTCGTCTGCTGCTGGATATCTGATAGAAGCAGCTGCAGGCTCCGGGCTGGCCGCCAGAATAGGGCGGCTTGACCTGGGGCGTGTGGCTTGAAAGCTTGCTGCTAAATAGAGGAACTATTTTCATGTCGCAGAAATTTGACGTTGTAGTGATTGGTGCAGGTCCTGGCGGCTATGTTGCCGCCATCAAGGCCGCACAACTGGGCCTCTCGACTGCTTGCATCGAAAAATACACCGACAAGGAAGGCAAACTGGCACTGGGCGGTACCTGCCTGAACGTTGGTTGCATTCCTTCCAAGGCGCTGTTGGACAGCTCCTGGAAATTCCACGAAGCCCAAGACGGCTTCGCGATCCACGGTATCAACCATGCTGGCGTGACCATGGACGTGCCAGCAATGGTCGGCCGTAAAGCCAACATCGTTAAAGGCCTGACTTCCGGCGTTGCGACCTTGTTCAAGGCCAACGGCGTCACTTCCCTGCAAGGCCACGGCAAACTGCTGGCCGGCAAGAAAGTTGAAATCACCAAGCCTGACGGTTCCGTAGAAGTCATCGAAGCCGAGAACGTGATCCTGGCTCCAGGTTCGCGCCCAATCGACATTCCACCGGCTCCAGTTGACCAGAACGTGATCGTTGATTCGACCGGCGCCCTGGAATTCCAAGCGGTTCCTAAGCGTCTGGGCGTGATCGGCGCTGGCGTAATCGGCCTGGAACTGGGTTCGGTCTGGTCCCGCCTGGGTTCCGAAGTGACTGTGCTGGAAGCCCTGGACACGTTCCTGCTGGCTGCCGACACCGCAGTTTCCAAGGAAGCGCTGAAAACCCTGACCAAACAAGGTCTGGACATCAAGCTGGGCGCCCGCGTTACCGGTTCCAAGGTCAACGGCGAAGAAGTCGTTGTGACCTACACCGACAAAGACGGCGAGCAGACCATCACGTTCGACAAGCTGATCGTAGCCGTGGGTCGCCGTCCGGTGACCACCGACCTGCTGGCTTCCGACAGCGGCGTGAACATGGACGAGCGCGGTTTCATCCACGTTGACGATCACTGCGCGACTACCGTTCCTGGCGTCTACGCCATCGGCGACGTGGTTCGCGGCATGATGCTGGCGCACAAGGCGTCCGAAGAAGGCATCATGGTTGTCGAGCGCATCAAGGGCCACAAAACCCAGATGAACTACGACCTGATCCCATCGGTTATCTACACCCACCCGGAAATTGCATGGGTCGGCAAGAACGAACAGCAGTTGAAAGCTGAAGGCGTTGAAGTTAACGTCGGCACCTTCCCGTTTGCTGCGTCTGGCCGTGCCATGGCAGCCAACGACACCGGTGGTTTTGTCAAAGTCATCGCTGATGCCAAGACTGACCGCGTATTGGGCGTCCACGTGATTGGCCCGAGCGCTGCAGAACTGGTTCAGCAAGGCGCGATCGGTATGGAATTCGGCACCAGTGCCGAGGACCTGGGCATGATGGTCTTCTCCCATCCGACCCTGTCCGAAGCGTTGCACGAAGCAGCGTTGGCGGTGAATGGCGGCGCCATCCACATCGCCAACCGCAAGAAGCGCTAAGCGAGATAATAAGAAACCACGGCGGAGTTGCCCGTCGTGAGCCTTGCGCGCAAGACTCACCGCGGAATATCCGCTGGACGCAGCCTTGCGCAGCTTTACGGGCCATAAGCCCAGCAAGTTGCGCAAGCAGCAGTCACAGGTGGCGCGGCACTCATAATGAGCGCAGCGCCGAATGCGCAGTACCTAACGAAGACGGTAAAAAGCATGAATCTTCACGAGTATCAGGGTAAGCAGCTGTTCGCTGAATACGGCCTGCCAGTTTCCAAGGGCTACGCAGTAGACACCCCGGAAGCAGCAGCAGAAGCCTGCGACAAAATCGGTGGTACCGAGTGGGTTGTCAAAGCCCAGGTCCACGCAGGTGGTCGCGGTAAAGCGGGCGGCGTTAAGCTGGTTCGCAGCAAAGAAGACGCCAAGGCCTTCGCACAGCAGTGGCTGGGCAAGCGTCTGGTGACTTACCAGACTGATGCCAATGGCCAGCCAGTCACCAAGATCCTGGTTGAATCGTGCACTGATATCGCTAAAGAGCTGTACCTGGGCGCTGTCGTTGACCGTTCGAGCCGTCGCATCGTGTTCATGGCTTCCACCGAAGGTGGCGTGGACATTGAGAAGATCGCCGAAGAAACCCCAGAAAAAATTCTGAAAGCCACTATCGATCCACTGGTTGGCGCTCAGCCATTCCAGGGTCGTGAGCTGGCTTTCCAGCTGGGTCTGGAAGGCAAGCAAGTTGCCCAGTTCGCCAAGATCTTCGTAGGTCTGGCCAAACTGTTCCAGGATCACGATCTGGCCCTGCTGGAAGTGAACCCGCTGGTGATCAAGGCTGATGGCGATCTGCACTGCCTCGACGCCAAGATCAACATCGACGCCAACGCCATGTACCGTCAGCCTAAGCTGAAGACTTTCCACGATCCGTCGCAAGACGATCCGCGCGAAGCGCACGCTGCCAAGTTCGAACTGAACTACGTAGCCCTGGAAGGTAACATCGGTTGCATGGTCAACGGTGCTGGCCTGGCCATGGGTACCATGGACATCGTCAACCTGCATGGCGGCAAACCAGCCAACTTCCTCGACGTAGGCGGCGGTGCTACCAAAGAACGCGTTACCGAAGCGTTCAAGATCATCCTGTCCGACTCCAACGTCGCTGCAGTACTGGTCAACATCTTCGGCGGCATCGTTCGTTGCGACATGATTGCCGAAGGCATCATCGGTGCAGTGAAAGAAGTCGGCGTGAAAATCCCGGTTGTTGTTCGCCTTGAAGGTAACAACGCTGAACTGGGCGCTAAAGTACTGGCAGAAAGCGGTTTGAACATCATCGCGGCTACCAGCCTGACCGACGCTGCTCAACAAGTTGTCAAAGCTGCGGAGGGCAAATAATGAGCGTCCTGATCAATAAAGACACCAAAGTTATCTGCCAGGGTATTACCGGTTCGCAAGGTAGTTTCCACACCCAGCAAGCCATCGAATACGGCACCAAGATGGTTGGTGGCGTAACTCCGGGCAAAGGCGGCACCGAGCACCTGGGTCTGCCAGTGTTCAACACCGTGAAAGACGCTGTAGCTGCCACTGGCGCCACCGCCAGCGTGATCTACGTTCCAGCTCCTTTCTGCAAGGACTCGATCCTGGAAGCAGCATTCGGCGGCATCAAGCTGATCGTCTGCATCACCGAAGGCATTCCTACCCTGGACATGCTGGACGCTAAAGTTAAGTGCGACGAGCTGGGTGTTACCCTGATCGGCCCTAACTGCCCAGGCGTGATCACCCCAGGCGAATGCAAGATCGGCATCATGCCTGGTCACATTCACTTGCCAGGCAAAGTCGGTATCGTTTCCCGTTCCGGCACCCTGACCTACGAAGCTGTGAAGCAGACGACTGACGCCGGTTTCGGCCAGTCGACTTGCGTCGGCATCGGTGGTGACCCGATCCCAGGTTCGAACTTCATCGACATCCTGAAGCTGTTCCAGGAAGACCCGAAGACCGAAGCGATCGTGATGATCGGTGAGATCGGCGGTTCGGCTGAAGAAGAAGCGGCTGCCTACATCAAGGCACACGTGACCAAGCCGGTTGTTTCCTACATCGCTGGTGTGACTGCCCCTGCAGGCAAGCGCATGGGCCATGCTGGCGCAATCATCTCTGGCGGCAAAGGCACTGCAGACGAGAAGTTTGCTGCCCTGGAAGACGCAGGCGTTAAAACCGTGCGTTCGCTGGCAGACATCGGCAAGGCTTTGTCCGAGCTGACCGGTTGGGCTGTCAAGTAAGCCTCGCGCTTAGCTGACGCTTTACCAGGCAAAGGCCACCTTCGGGTGGCCTTTGTGCTTTCTGAGGTTTAATAAAGATCAAAATGTGGGAGGGGGCTTGCCCCCGATTGCAGTGGGTCAGTTAACAAATACAGTGACTGACAATTCGCCATCGGGGGCAAGCCCCCTCCCACATTTATCTGCATTGCCAGATTAAGTATAAAAACGCGACATAGAGATGTCGCTTATCGGACAGACCGCCCCGCAACAGTGCGTTCTTCACGCTAATTCTGTAACCTAGCCGCCTCTTTATGCGTGTGCCTCCCAAAAGGAAGCCCCGCGCCAGACCGGTCGGCCCCCATCAGGGCTGACAGTATTTCCCTCATCCACAGGGAATCCCTCTCTAAATTCCGATTCAGTAGTGTGGTATTTCCCGAAATGAAAGTGTTGAAAAGCCAGGATATCCTGGCGTTGGGCTTCATGACCTTTGCCCTGTTCGTGGGCGCCGGTAACATCATCTTCCCGCCTATCGTTGGTTTGCAGTCCGGGCCTCATGTCTGGATGGCAGCATTGGGCTTCCTGGTCACCGCAGTGGGTTTGCCGGTGGTCACCGTTATCGCCCTGGCCAAGGTCGGCGGCGGTATGGATGCGTTGAGCAGCCCGATCGGCAAGATCGCCGGTGGCCTGCTTGCGGCGGCGGCGTATCTGGCGGTAGGGCCGCTGTTCGCTACCCCGCGTACCGCGACCGTGTCCTTCGAAGTAGGCCTGGCGCCGCTGACCGGCGAAAGCCCGCTGGCGCTGTTCCTCTATAGCTCGGTGTATTTCCTGGTGGTGTTCTTTGTGTCCCTGTACCCAGGGCGCCTGCTGGACACCGTGGGTCGCTTCCTCGCACCGCTGAAGATCATCGCGCTCGCCATCCTCGGCATTGCCGCGTTTGCCCTGCCGGCCGGTGAAGTGGGCGTCGCTACCCCGGAATATGTCGCTGCACCGTTCTCCCAAGGTTTTATCAATGGTTACCTGACCATGGACACCCTGGGCGCGCTGGTATTTGGCATCGTGATCGTCAACGCCATCCGCTCCCGTGGTGTGGAGTCGCCAAAGCTGATCACCCGCTACGCGATCATCGCGGGCCTGATTGCCGGTGTGGGCCTGGCGCTGGTGTACGTCAGCCTGTTCCGCCTGGGTGCGAGCAGTCACGAAGTGGCCGCTGGTGCGGCGAATGGTGCTGCCGTACTGCACGCCTACGTGCAACACACTTTCGGCTCCCTGGGCAGTGGTTTCCTGGCGGTGTTGATCTCCCTGGCATGCCTGGTTACGGCTGTTGGCCTGACCTGCGCGTGTGCAGAGTACTTCAGCAAAATCCTGCCGTTGTCCTACAAGACACTGGTAGTGATCCTGGCGCTGTTCTCGCTGTTTGTGTCCAACCTGGGCCTTACCAAGCTGATTGCCTTCTCGATCCCGGTGCTCACCGCGATCTACCCGCCGTGCATCGTGCTGGTGGCGTTGAGCTTCTGCAAAGACTTCTGGCAGGAGCAGGGCCGCATCGTTGGCCCGGTGATGCTGGTGTCGTTTATCTTCGGCTGCATTGACGCCCTCAAGGGCGCTGGCCTGGCTGGCTGGATGCCGTCGTCGTTGGCCAACCTGCCATTGAGCGAACAAGGCCTGGCGTGGCTGGTGCCGTCGGTGATGGTGCTGGTGGTTGCGGTAGTCATTGACCGTATGCTCGGCAAGCGTAGCGAAGCGATCGCGTAACACATTTTCAAGGCTGCGCAGAAATGCTCCGTATCAATCGATATGGGGCATTTTTTATGCTTAGTAGACGACAAGCTTCTAAAGTGTGAAACACGGTAGGTGTGGGAGCGAGCAAGCCCGCTCCCACATGTTGACCGCGTTCGTCACACCACCTCGTGTAATAGGACCCGCATGTCGTTCGTCGAAACCAATCAAGTCCACCTGCTTGCCGCCCTCTGGTTCATCCTGTGTTGGGGCGGCTATACCCGTTATGCGACCTGGAAGGCACGGGACACAGCGTGCCTGGCCAGTGTGCTGCACCTGTATCGCGAAGACTGGATGCGCCGCATGCTGCTGCGCGACAACCGCATCGCCGACGCCAGCGTAATTGGCAACCTGGAGCGCAACGCCTCGTTCTTTGCCTCCAGCACGTTGATTATCCTTGCCGGTATTCTCACCGTGCTCGGCGCGTCCGAGCGGGCGGTTTCGTTGTTGGCGGACATTCCCATGGTGCAGCAGGCATCCCAGGGGATGTCGGAGATCAAGCTGTTGTGCCTGGCGCTGGTGTTCGTCTACGCCTTCTTCACCTTCAGTTGGTGCATGCGCCAGTACAACTTCGCGGCAGTGCTGGTGGGGTCGGCGCCAATGATCGGTGAGCGCCAGGTGTCCGAGCAGGAGCGCAAAGCATTTGCTTCGAGGGCGGCGCGGGTGATTTCCATGGCCGCCAACCAGTTCAACTTTGGCCTGCGTGCTTACTACTTCGGCATGACCATGCTGGCGTGGTTTGTCAGCCCATGGTTATTCATGTTGATGAGTGCAGGGGTAGTGGTCGTGCTGTACCGCCGGGAGTTTCATTCCGACGTGCTGCAAGTGATGGTGTATACGCAGACTGATACGCCAGTGCCAGAGGCGGTCAAAGAGCAGGCTTAGTCAACTTCAGCGTATTAACGCTGCCAATAAAAACAGCAGGCAAAGAAAAGCCCGCTATTTAAGCGGGCTTCTTTTTACAGCGAAGCTATTTCAAACCGCGGTCTTAAGAACCGGTGGCTGGAGTAGCAGGTGCTGCTTCTTTTGCGGCGGCTTCGTTCGATTCAGCCTGAGCTTTGGCAGCATCGGCGTTTTCTTTCGCAGCGTCGTTCACTTTATCCTGAGCCTTCGCCATGTCTTTCTGAGCTTGCTCAGAATGTGCAGCGGCGTCTTGGGCTTTGTCTTCGGATTTTTTGTCGCAGGCAGCGAGACCGAGGGCAGCGGCGAGCATCATGGAAATAGCTAAAGTCTTGCGCATGGGGTGTTTCTCCTTATTGAAGATATCTACTGGCCTTTCGAGCCTGAGGGTTCAGCATTAGTTCCTTTAATTGCGCAGATATATAAACAGCGCTCCCCAAGGAACTTTCACCCGCACTGCCTACTCCGCGGATCAACGCTAATAAGAGTCTAGACCGAATGACCGAAAACCCATTGTTAGAGCGTGCGACGCGCTTTGTCTCGGCCCTGCGCCATTGTCAGGTGCTGGGGATTACCGTGCACGCCGCCAACCCGGAGGGTATGACATTGCTCTTGCCCTATGGCCCCTCTATCGTCGGCGACCCTCGTACCGGCGTGATCCATGGCGGTGCGCTGACCTCCCTGATGGATACCGCCTGTGGCATGGCGACCTTGTGCGTATTACCTGAGTTTGAGGTGTGTCCGACCCTCGACCTGCGCATCGATTACATGCACACCGCCGAGCCTCGCAAACCGGTCTATGGCTTCGCCCAATGCTACCGGGTGACCACCGATGTGATTTTCACCCGTGGCGTCGCCTACCAGGATGACCCGCAGCAGCCCATCGCCCATGTGGTAGGCACCTTCATGCGCATGGGCAAGCGCCTCAAGGGTGCCCAAGGCCTGAGCAGTGCAATCAAGGGAGAGCAGGCATGACGCATCGATTCAAGACACGCCTGGAACAGGCCCATGAGCTTGGCAATTATGAAGCGCTGCTGGAGCTGATCCCCTACGCCAGGCTGATCGGCATTGAATGCACGCGCCTGGGTGATGAGTTGCTGTTTCGCCTGCCCGCCAACAAAGACAACATTGGTAACCCCATATTGCCGGCGCTGCACGGCGGGGTGATTGCAGGCTTTATGGAGCTGGCGGCGGCGTTGCACTTGCTGGTGTTTACCGGTGCGCCGGGCTTGCCGAAAATCATCGATTTTTCCCTGGATTACCTGCGGGCCGGCCAGTTCCGCGACACTTACGCCACCTGCCAGGTTTGGCGCCAGGGCCGACGGGTGGCGAATGTGGCTATCACCGCGTGGCAGAGCACCCCGGCAGAACCCATCGCCACCGCCCGCGCGCATTTCAAAATTGAGGAAACCAGTCGCCCTTGAAATCCTGGCCTTAGCCCCCAACTTTGATGACAACCCGCCGCCAACCCTCAAGGGCGCGGCCACTGCCATCCAATTGGAGTTTGATGACCATGAGTGTGGAAACTCAAAAGGAAACCCTGGGCTTCCAGACCGAGGTGAAGCAACTGCTGCACCTCATGATCCATTCGCTGTATTCCAACAAGGAAATTTTCCTTCGCGAATTGATCTCGAACGCCTCTGACGCTGTCGACAAATTACGTTTCGAAGCCCTGTCCAAGCCTGAGTTGCTGGAAGGTGGCGCGGAACTGAAGATCCGTGTGAGCTTCGACAAAGACGCCAAGACCGTCACCCTCGAAGACAACGGTATCGGCATGAGCCGTGACGATGCGATCACCCATCTGGGGACCATCGCCAAATCCGGCACCGCTGATTTCATGAAGAATCTGTCGGGCGACCAGAAGAAAGATTCGCACCTGATCGGCCAATTCGGCGTGGGCTTCTACTCGGCCTTCATTGTTGCCGACAAGGTTGAAGTGTTCAGCCGCCGTGCCGGCCTCGACGCCAGCCAAGGCGTGCACTGGTCCTCCAAGGGTGAGGGCGAATTCGAAATCGCCACCATCGATAAGGCCGACCGTGGCACCCGCATCGTGCTGCACCTCAAATCCGCTGAAGATGAGTTCGCCGACGGCTACCGCCTGCGCAACATCATCAAGAAGTACTCCGACCACATCGCTTTGCCGATCGAGTTGCCGAAGGAACAAGCAGCGGCCGAAGGCGAAGAGGCGCCTGCCCAGGAATGGGAAGTGGTCAACCGTGCCAGCGCCCTGTGGACCCGTCCTCGCACTGAAGTGAAGGACGAGGAATACCAGGAGTTCTACAAGCACATCGCCCACGACTACGAAAACCCACTGAGCTGGAGCCACAACAAGGTCGAAGGCAAGCTGGAATACAGCTCGCTGCTCTACGTGCCGGCCCGTGCTCCGTTCGACCTGTACCAGCGTGAAGCGCCGAAAGGCCTGAAACTCTACGTGCAGCGCGTTTTCGTGATGGATCAGGCGGAATCGTTCCTGCCGCTGTACCTGCGCTTCATCAAGGGCGTGGTCGACTCCAATGACCTGTCGCTGAACGTGTCGCGGGAAATCCTGCAGAAAGACCCGATCATCGACTCGATGAAGTCGGCATTGACCAAGCGCGTCCTCGACATGCTGGAAAAGCTGGCGAAGAACGAGCCTGAGCAATACAAAGGCTTCTGGAAAAACTTCGGCCAGGTCATGAAAGAAGGCCCGGCGGAAGATTTTGCCAACAAGGAAAAAATCGCCGGCCTGCTGCGTTTTGCCTCGACTCAAGGCGAAGACGGCGAGCAGGTAGTGTCCCTGGCTGAATACCTGGCACGTGCCAAGGAAGGGCAGGACAAGATCTACTACCTGACCGGCGAAACCTACGCCCAGGTCAAGAACAGCCCGCACCTGGAAGTCTTCCGCAAGAAAGGCATCGAAGTGCTGCTGCTGACCGACCGTATCGATGAGTGGCTGATGAGCTACCTCAACGAATTCGACGGCAAGACCTTCGTCGACGTGGCCCGTGGTGACCTGGACCTGGGTAACCTGGACTCCGAAGAAGAGAAGAAGGAAGCCGAAGAAGTCGCCAAGGCCAAAGAAGGCCTGGTTGAGCGGATCAAGACGGCCCTGGGCGATGCGGTCAGCGAAGTGCGGGTTTCTCACCGCCTGACCGACTCCCCGGCGATTTTGGCCATCGGCGAGCAGGACTTGGGCATGCAGATGCGCCAGATCCTTGAAGCCAGCGGCCAGAAGGTTCCGGATTCCAAGCCGATCTTCGAATTCAACCCGGCTCACCCGCTGATCGAGAAACTCGACGGCGAGCAGAGCGAAGAGCGGTTTGGCGACCTGTCGCACATCCTCTTTGACCAGGCGGCCCTCGCCGCTGGCGACAGCCTCAAGGATCCGGCCGCGTATGTGCGCCGCCTGAACAAGCTGTTGGTTGAACTGTCGGTTTGACCCCGATGTAGAAAAACCCGCTTCGGCGGGTTTTTTCGTTCTACTGCACCTCAACTGGAGTAAATGATGAGCCAAGTCACTGTGCGTTCCGTGGTCTATCAGATTGATGGCCAGTCTTATGAGAGCCGCCTGGCATTCGATGCCAGCCACAAGGGCCCGTTGCCGGGCTTGTTGATGGCGCCGAACTGGATGGGTGTGAGTGCGGATGCCGAAGAGATCGCCAAGGCCGTTGCCGGTAAAGGCTACGTGGTGCTGATCGCTGATCTGTACGGGCAAAGTGTGCGCCCGTCGAATGGTGACGAAGCCGGCGCGGCGATGATGCCGTTGAAGAATGATCGTCCGTTGCTGAACAAGCGTATGCAGGCGGCCTTTGCGCAACTGCAAGGCCAGGCGGAAGCGGCGGTGGATACCTCGAAGCTGGCAACCTTTGGTTTCTGCTTTGGCGGTTGCTGTTCCCTGGAGCTGGCCCGTACCGGCGCGCCGTTGAAGGCTGCTGTGTCGTTTCACGGTACCCTCGACACGCCAAACCCTGCGGATGCGAAGAACATCAAGGGCTCGGTGCTGGTGCTGCACGGCGCATCCGACCCGTTGGTGCCAAAAGAGCAGTTGCCAGCGTTTGAAGATGAAATGAATGCCGCTGGCGTGGATTGGCAATTGCTGAGCTATGGCGGCGCGGTGCATTCCTTCACCGACCCGCACGCCAATGTGCCGGGCAAGATGATGTACGACGCGAAGACCGCCAAGCGGGCGTTCCAGTCGATGCACAACTTGTTGGATGAAGTGTTCAAGGGCTAAGGCTGTAGGGCCTGTTCCGGCCTCATCGGGGGCAAGCCCCCTCCCACATTTTGAACTGTGAACACATTCAAGGTGGGAGGGGCTTGCCCCTGATAGCTATCTCACCGGCAACTCGATTCTTTCAGTTTCACCCGGTACCGTCGGCCAATCCCCAGCCGCCCAACGCTGCCGCGCCTGTTCAATCCTCAAAGGATCACTCGCCACAAAATTCCAATTGATCCGCCGTGGCCCATCCAACGGTGCACCGCCGAATACCATCAGGTGGCAATCGGACTCGGCAAAGAGCGTCATCTCCTGCCCGATCGGCAATACCACCAAGCTATGCACGTCCAGCGCCTCACCGTCCAATTGTGCCTCGCCATCCAGCACATACACCGCCCGCTCCTCATGCTCGTCCGGGATCAGCAGGGTAGTGGCCGTCTGCATCTGCACCTCGGCATACAACGTGGGCGACAGCACCGGCACCGGTGATTTCAGGCAAAACCCAGTGCCGGCGATCAGGCGAATCTGCACGCCCAGATTGTCACTCACCGGCAAGCTCGCCGCTGCATGGTGGCTGTAATGGCCGGGCCCGGTCTCATGATCCTTGGGCGACGCCAGCCACACTTGCAGTCCATGCAGGCTGAAACCACTGGCTTTGAGCGCCTGAGGTGTGCGCTCCACGTGGGCAATCGCGCTACCGGCGGTCATCCAGCTGACATCGCCGGCTTCTACCACCTGATCGGAACCCAGGCTGTCTTTATGCTGCAGCGCGCCCTCGAACAGGTAGGTGAGCGTGGACAGGCCGATATGCGGATGTTGGCGGATATTCATGCCGCTGCCTGCTGCGTAGCGGGTGTGCAACATGTGGTCGAAGAACACAAATGGGCCGACGCTGCGGCATTCTCGCGAGGGCAATGGACGCAGGATTGGCTGGCCTTCGACATCCTCTGGGCGAGGGCGGATCACGGTGAGGGTGGTCATGGTGCGTCCCAGTCTGAGCGGGTTAGATGCTGCTGAGCATAACCCGCCCGACGCGAGGTTGCCGCTATTGGCTGAAGGCGCCTTCGGACAACTGGGTCTCGATGCTGATTTCAGCAGTGGTCATCAGCTTGTGCACCGGGCATTTGTCTGCCACGCGATGCAGCTCATCGCGCTGCGCGTCGGTGAGTACACCTTTGAGGGTCAACTTGACGTTGAGTTTGTATTTGCCCTTTTGCTCTTCGGCAGCGTCGTGGGTGACTTCCACGGTCACGCCGGTCAGCGGGATGTCTTTTTTCTGGGCGTAGAGCCTGACCGTCAAGGCCTTGCACGATGCGAGCGCCGCATCGAAGTAGTCGTGGGGGGAGGGCGCCGAGTCGTCGCCACCCAGGCTCTTGGGCAGGTCGGTAAACAACTCGTGGTTGTTGATGTTGACGCTGTGGCGGAAGTTTTCAGCGTTCAGTGTGTTCACGGTAACAGGCATGGCAAACCTCACAGGGTGGCAGGATGAAGGTCATGCAGTTATAGAGCATGCTGGCACTTCAGCGTTCCGCGTTTTTGCGCGATGAACCCCGGCACAGGGCGCAAGGTCTACCCGTATTGGCCCTTATCGAGGTTTTACCGTGCCCTGGAACCGCCTGAGTCTCGCCCTGTTGTTCACCGCCACTAGCCTTGCCGTGCAGGCGCGCGACTATGCCTACAGCGATGCACACCTGCATTACGTGGATTTTTTCCAGGAAACGGCGGGCATGGATAAATTGCTCAAGACGATGGCCGAGAATCGCATCGAACATGTGATGATTTCCGGCATCCCCGTGGCGAAGAAATGGCACGAAGACGAGCCCAAGCGTCCGCGCTACTACGCCGGTGACGACGCCGATGCCTATTGGTACAGCGCCACTGACGTGATCGTCGCGGCGGCTGTAAACAAGCTTACCCCTGAACAGCGCCCGCATTTTCATCCGTTTCTGAGCGGTTTCAACCCCAACGACAAGAACTCGGCTGCCCATATCCAACGCATGCTCGATCTTGATCCAGGGCTGTGGCAGGGCATTGGTGAGGTGTTCACCCGTCACGATGACCTCACCGCGCTGACCTCGGGCGACACTCCGCGCGCCAATAACGAAGCGATGACGCGCATCTACCATCTGGCCGCCGAAAATGACCTGCCGGTGATGCTGCACTCGAACATCACCTCCAAGCGCGAGCGCAACCCGTTGTACCTGGCTGAGGTTGAAGAGCCGCTGCGTAATCATCCGCACACCCGCTTTATCTGGGCCCATGCCGGCACCAGCAAGGAGATTCACCGGCATCAGGTCCAGATGGACTTCTTGCTGCCCACATTGAGCCGCATGCTGGAGGCCTACCCCAACCTGTACATCGACCTGTCGTGGAGCATGCTCACGCCGTACTTGCTGGACGACGCGGGCAAGCCCAGGCCCGAGTGGGTAAAGCTGGTGGAGCGCTTCCCGGAGCGCTTCATGCTGGGCTCGGACGTGGTAGGGCGTTTCAACAAGTTGGGTAAGGAAATGCGCCGCTTTGATCCCTTCCTCGACGCGCTTCCTGAGGATGTAGCCCACAAGGTGGCGAAGGATAATTTCCTGGCGATCCTGCCCAAAACCACTCGCGATGGCGCTGCCCGTTGATATCGCGTTTTGGTCTTACGCAAACGCTCTGAGGCGCCGATACCTTTCAAAGCAGCCAGCTGCAAATGGATGCAGCGCATTTGGAAGGAACCAAGGCATGAGTATCAGAAGTTTGAATATCGCCCCCCGCGCCGGTTTAGGGTTTGGCGTGCTGGCATTGATGGTATTTGCGCTGGGCGGCTTTGCGCTGCTGCAGATGGGTAATATGCGCCAGCAGTCGGATCAGGTGGAGAACAACTGGTTGCCGAGCGTGATGGCGGTGGGGGAGATAAGCCAGGACGTGCTGCGCATTCGTGCGCTGACCTTGCGCTTGCTGGTCAGTCGCGATCCCCAGGCCGTGGCACAGAACGAGCAGAAAATCACCGAGACCAAAGCCGCCCTGAATAGCGCCGAACAGCTGTATGAAGCGTTGATCGTGCTGCCTGAGGAGCGTGTGTTGTTTGACCGCTTCAAGGGCGAGCAACAGCGCTACCTACAGCGCCAGGAACAGGTCGTGATGCTGTCCAAGGCCAATCGGCTGGAAGACGCGATTCAGGTGGTCAACGGCGAGATGAACCAGTTTGCCGATCAAATGGCGCTGACCCTGCGCGCCCTGGGCAGTCTGAACAAGGCCAGTGCCAACGAGGCTGCGAAGCAGGCGCAGAACGTGTTCAGCCAGTCGCGAACCTGGGTCATCGCCATGGTTGCCCTGGCCACGCTGGTTACCATTGGCCTGGCGGTCTGGCTGACCCGCAGTATCGTGCTGCCGCTGGCGCAGTCGCTCCAGGTTGCCCAGAACGTCGCCAGCGGCGATCTGACTGGGGAGATCGTAGTGAGTGGCAAGGACGAGCCCGCGCGCTTACAGCGGGCGCTCAAGGGCATGCAAGACACGTTGCGTGACACCATTCGGCGTATCTCCGAGTCATCGAACCAGCTTGCATCGGCTTCCGAGGAGCTCAGTTGCGTCACCGAGGACGCCACCCGTGGTTTGCACCAGCAAAGCCAGGAAATCGAACAGGCCGCCACGGCGGTCAACCAGATGACGGCGGCGGTGGAGGAGGTGGCAAGCAATGCGGTGGCTACGTCCCAGGCGTCCCGCGAGTCGGACCGTATCGCCCAGCAAGGGCGTGAGCAGGTGCAGCAAACCGTCGTGTCAATCGAGGCGCTGGCTATCGATGTGACCGACAACGTGACCCAGGTCGAAGACTTGGCGCAGAAGGTGTATGGCATCAGCAAGGTGCTGGACGTGATTCGCTCGATTGCCGAGCAGACCAATCTACTGGCGCTGAATGCCGCCATTGAGGCCGCGCGGGCAGGTGATGCGGGGCGCGGTTTTGCCGTAGTCGCCGATGAGGTGCGGGCGCTGGCTCATCGTACTCAGCAGTCGACCCAGGAAATCGAGCAGATGATCAGTGGGATTCAGCAGGGCACGGAGCAGGCCGTCAGCTCAATGCAGCAGAGCAATACCCGGGCGCGTTCCACCCTGGACATCGCCAAGTCGGCGGGGACAGCGTTGGAGGCGATTGCCTCGGCGTTCACGCTGATCAATGAGCGCAACCTGGTGATCGCCAGTGCGTCGGAACAGCAGGCGGCGGTGGCGCGTGAAGTGGATCGTAACTTGATGAATATCCGTGATCTGGCGCATCAGACGTCTGCCGGGGCTAACCAGACGAGTGCGGCGAGCCAGGAGTTGTCGCGGTTGGCGGTGGATTTGAATTCGATGGTGGCGCGGTTTTCGGTGTAGGGCTGGGGGCGGAGGAGGCCCTACGGGGAGCAAGCCCTCTCCAATATTGCCCAACGAATGCGCACGAGTGTGGGAGGGGGCTTGCCCCCGATGCAGGCGACTCGGTCTCATTCAGTTGCCCATAAAAAAGCCCCGAACCAGTCGGGGCTTTTTCAGTGGATCAAGCTACAGGTCTTACTTGCCCTGCCAGCGTTTCAGCACCAGGGTGGCGTTAGTGCCACCGAAGCCGAAGCTGTTGCTCATCACGGTGTCGATCTTGGCGTTTTCAACGGTCTTGGTCAGGATCGGCATATCGGCGACGACCGGGTCGATCTCGTCGATGTTGGCCGAGCCGGCCATGAAGTTGCCTTCCATCATCAGCAGGCAGTAGATCGCTTCGTGAACGCCGGCGGCGCCCAGGGAGTGACCCGACAGGCTCTTGGTGGAGCTGATGGCCGGGGCCTTGTCGCCGAATACCGCGCGCACGCCTTCCATTTCCTTGGCGTCGCCGACCGGAGTCGAGGTGCCATGGGTGTTCAGGTAGTCGATTGGGGTATCAACGGTGGACATGGCCATCTGCATGCAACGGATGGCACCTTCGCCGCTCGGCGCAACCATGTCGTAGCCGTCGGAAGTAGCGCCGTAGCCGACGATTTCCGCGTAGATCTTGGCGCCACGGGCCAGAGCGTGTTCCAGCTCCTCGACCACCACCATGCCGCCGCCGCCGGCGATGACGAAACCGTCACGCTTGGCGTCGTAGGCGCGGGAGGCTTTTTCCGGGGTTTCGTTGTACTGGGTGGACAGTGCGCCCATGGCGTCGAACAGGAACGACTGGCTCCAATGTTCTTCTTCACCGCCGCCGGCGAACACGATGTCCTGCTTGCCCAGCTGGATCTGCTCTACCGCAGTACCAATGCAGTGAGCACTGGTGGCGCAGGCCGAGGAGATCGAGTAATTGACGCCCTTGATGGCGAACGGCGTGGCGAGGCAGGCCGAAACGGTGCTGCCCATGGTCCGCGTTACACGGTACGGGCCAACGCGCTTCACGCCTTTTTCGCGCAGGATGTCCAGCGCTTCCATCTGGTTCAGGGTGGATGCGCCGCCCGAACCGGCGATCAGGCCGGTGCGTACGTTCGATACCTGGTCTTCGCTCAGGCCGGAGTCGGCAATGGCGTCTTTCATGGCCAGGTAGGCGTAGGCGGCAGCGTGGCCGACGAAGCGATAGATCTTGCGATCGATCAGCTCTTCGAGGGGCAGGTCGATGGAGCCGGAAACCTGGCTACGCAGACCCATTTCGGCATATTCCGGATTGAAGCGGATGCCAGGGCGACTTGCACGCAGGTTAGCGGTGACGGTCTCTTTGTCATTGCCCAGGCAAGAAACGATGCCCAGACCAGTGATAACGACGCGGCGCATGCGGATAACCCTTAAAAGTTGTCAGTGGAAGTGAATACGCCGACCCGAAGGCCTTCGGCAGTATAGATCTCGCGACCGTCGACGCTCACCGAACCATCGGCGATGGCCAGGTTCAGCTTGCCCTTGAGGACGCGCTTGATCTGAATGTTGTAGGTGACTTTCTTGGCGGTCGGCAGGACCTGGCCAAAGAATTTCACTTCGCCCGAACCCAGGGCACGGCCGCGGCCCGGCAAGCCTTGCCAGCCGAGGAAGAAACCGACCAGTTGCCACATGGCATCAAGGCCCAGGCAACCTGGCATTACAGGGTCACCTTCGAAATGGCAGGCGAAGAACCACAGGTCCGGGGTGATATCCAGCTCGGCGACCAATTCACCTTTGCCGTACTTGCCACCCTCTTCGCTGATATGGGTGATGCGATCCACCATCAGCATGTTCGGGGCGGGCAGTTGCGCGTTACCTGGGCCGAACAGCTCACCGCGACTGCAGCGCAGCAGGTCTTCCCGAGTAAAGGCGTTTTGTTTGGTCATGCGAGCTCCTCAATAATCCCATGCGGCAGGGTAGGGCAAATCTTCCCGAACCGAATGAAGCGTTCATGCCTCATGTCGGCAGCCTACACATAGACTATTGCGTTGTAGTGAAAGTCACAGCGTTAGGCACTGAATGTACACTTGTTCACTGAAATTTTAAACCGGGCCCGTTTAAGGTGCCCGTTCGGGTGCCTAAGACTGCCGCACTTTCGTCTTTCACGCCAGTCGGACTTGGTTGATGGCGCAGCGCTACTGCACCCAACGCTGCAGGATTTGCTGCAAATCCGTGCGTTTGAACGGCTTCGCCAGGTAATCGTTCATGCCCGCCGCCAGGCAGGCTTCGCGGTCGCCCTGCAACGCATTGGCAGTGAGGGCGATGATCGGCAAGTCGGCACAGCCCGGCAAGTGGCGAATCTGCCTGGTGGCTTCGTAGCCATCGATCAGCGGCAGTCGGCAATCCATCAGGATCGCCGTGAAAATCAGGCTTTCGGCACTGCGGATCGCTTCGGCACCATCAGTGGCGAGGCTCACTTCAAACCCCAGGCTGCGCAGCATGGCTTCCACCACGGTGCGGTTGACGGGGTTGTCTTCCACCAGCAGCACATGACGGCCATCGCCGGCGCTGTGTTTGCCACCGGCATCCACAGCCACCGCGGGCAGGCTGTGTTGGTCGAGTGCCAGTGGAATTTCCAGGGTAAACACCGAACCACGGCCTTCTTCGCTCTGGGCGCGCAGGGTGCCGCCCATGCGTTCGGCGAGGGTGCGGGCGATGGGCAGCCCCAGGCCGGTGCCGCCGTAACGTCTTGAAATGGAACTGTCGGCCTGCTGGAACGCATCGAACATCAATTCCAGGCGCTCGGTGGAAATTCCGATGCCGCTGTCACGCACTGTGCAGGTGAACCACACCAGTTCATGGTCGAGCGTTTGCCAGTGGGGCTCAACGCTGATGCTGCCGTGCTCGGTGAACTTCAAGGCATTGCCGATCAGGTTCACCAGAATCTGGCGGATCCGCGTCGGATCGCCTTGCACCCTGAGTTCATCCATGCCTGGCGGGAGCGCCAGCCTGAGTACCAACCCACGCTGCTGAGCATTGTGCTGAAACGCCTGGGCGCAACTGTTGATCAGGTCGGCCAGGTTGAACGAAATATGTTCCAGCTCCAGCGCCTCGCGTTCAATGCGCGAGAAGTCGAGGATATCGTTGATCACCTTGAGCAAGTGCTCGGTGGACTCGGAGGCCAGCGCCGCGTATTCGGTCTGCTCCTCGGTCATCTCGGTGGTTTCCAGCAGTTGCAGCATGCCCAGTACGCCGTTCATCGGCGTGCGCAGTTCGTGGCTCATCATGGCCAGGAAGTCCGACTTCGCATTGTTGGCGCGCTCGGCTTCTTCCCGGGTCTGGATCAACTGGGCCATGGCCTGTTGTTGTTCACGACTGGCCTGGTTGAGGCCTTCGGCCAAGTTGTTGATGTGTCGCGAAAGGTCGCCCAGCTCCGAATCGTCGACAATCGGCAGCGGCGTCTTGTAGTCGCCTTGCTGGATCGCCTTGACCGCATGGCCCATGGCACTGATCGGTTGCGACAGGCTGGCGGCCAGGCGTCGGGCGAGCAGGAAGGTAAACAGCAAGGCGAACAGCGCCAGGATCCCGGCCTTGAACAGAATCTCCTGTTGGCGCTGGCTGAAGGCGTCATTGGACATGCCGACAATTACCCGTCCCAGGTAATCCGCGCGCGGCGCCTTGGATTCGCTGAGGTTGTCCTGGAAAAAGTCGTTGCCCAGCTGGATGTGTTGCAGGCGAATCGGTGCCTGGAACACTTTCACCGACAGCGAGCGGTCGTGTTTTTCCGATGCCTGCTCGACATACACCAGAATGTTTTCGCCGCTGTCCTGAATTTCCAGGAAGCGTACATGGGGCGTGGCCAGCGTCGCGCGCAGCAGGCTCTCAAGTACATCGTTGTTGCCCGAGATCACGCCGTATTCGGTGGCCGGGGCCAATTGGTTGGCGATCAACTGGCCCGTGTGGTCCAGTTCCTGGCGCAGGTCCTGGATACGCACGAAGGTGAAAAAGCTGATCAGCAGCAACGTCAGCAACAGCGCCGGACCGAGGGTGATGAGCTGGGTGCGGGTGTTGATGTCCCAACGACGGCGCAAGGTCATGGGCGTTTTTCTCCTTCGGCCAATCGGGCAGCGACGCTGGCTTCGTCTACCTGTTCAATGCCCAGTGAACGTCCGACTTGCGGGTTGCCCACGACTTTGAAGTGTTCGGGGTAGAGCGCGTGCGGCCAGCTGGTGGGTGGCTGGTCCAGCAGGCGGTCGAGTACTGCCAGCCAGTCGGCCTGGTCGCTGTAGGTGCTGGCCAGGCTACCGGCACGTACAAAACCGGCGTTCGGGCCCACCAGCGGCAATTGCTGGGCATAGCTGCTCAGCAGCAGGTTCTTGGCGGTCTTTGGGTTGTACAGCAGCGGATCGTCGAGGCCGAGCAGCACGTCACTGTCCCTGAGCAGGGCCTGCAGCGGGCGGCTGTCGTTGATGTTGTCCCAGAGCTGGGGCTTGATCTTCAGCTCCAGGGCCTCTGCATAGCGGCGCAGCTCGGGCAGCAGGAACTCACTCTCGGTGCTGTAGAGCACGCCGATGCGCTGCGCCTGAGGCAGGATGCTGGTGATCAGGTGCAGTTGGCGCTCCAGCGGCGGATCGCTCCACAACAGGCTGATCCGCGCGTGCCGGGATGCCTGCGGACGCTGATGGGCTTGTAGCCGGCTGATGCGCAGCACCAGGGTCGGCGGGCCCTGGGGATCCTGCAGGCGCCAGTCCAGGCCAGGCAGGTCCAGCAGGATCAAGCGCGTGCTGGCAGGCAAGTGGCTGGGCGAGGGCAAATCCTTGAGGGGCGTGAAGGTGACGTGGTCTTCGGGGCGTTGCTGGGCCAGGGCCTGGGTAAAGGTTTGTACCCCTGCGCCGTCTTCGTCGGCGGTCAGCAGGATCTCGGCGCTCCACGCCGGTGCGGCGAGCCACAGGCAGGCCAGCAGCACGGCGCGTCGGCAGCCCTTATAGATAAAGAGGCAGGTCATCCGTGACGAGTCGCCCATGTCAGAACTCTAACTCCGCGCTGAAGTAGAGGACGTGGCGATGATCGTAAGTGTTGTCGGCCCAGGTGGTGGGCTGGTTGTCGAGACGTTGTTGCAGCATGCCGGCCAGCTCCACGTTGGCTTTGCCCAGGGCAATGCGCTTGGCCACCCGCAGGTCGACCCGTTCGAAGCGATATTGATTGAGTGCGTCGTCGCCATAGTAGAACAGCGCGCTCGACCAGCCCCGGCCCCATTCGCGCAACCAGCCGGCGGAGCCACTGTTGCGCGCCGTCTGGGCTTTGTCCCGTGGGTTACTGGCGGTGGCGTCGACGTAAGCATAGGTCAGCCGCAAACGGTCAGCGTTGCTTACCCGCCAGTCGAACTGCGACTCGGCGCCGGTAAACCGCGAGCTGTTGGCGTTGCTGGCGATGTACTGGTTGTTACGCAGGGGCGAGCTGATCATGTCGGTGATTTCGTCATAGAACAGTTTCACGTCCATGGTCAGCCCGATGTCGGCAAAGAACCCGTTGTAACCCAGTTCTCGCGAGCGCATCAGTTCTTTGTCGAGATTGCCCGGGCCACGGGTCTTCACGAAGTACTGCCCGGTGCTTTGCCCGTAGGCCGGGGAGCTGAGGTTGGTGACGCGGTAGCTCCAGTTGACGTTGTTCTCGAACATGTCCGGCGAACGGATCGCTTCGGAATACACCGCGCGCAGGCCGTGGCGCGGGTTGATCAAATAGTTGACCGCCACCCTTGGCGTCAGTGAGTGGCCGCTCAGGCGCGTGTCTTCGAACATGGCGCCGCCTTGCAGCAACCAATGCTCGCTGGCGCGCCATTCCAACTGGCCGAACAGGCGCCAAGTGGTGTCGTCCAGGGTGCCGTTGAAGTAGGTGTCGGAGTCGGCGCGGTCGTAGCGGTAGTTCATGCCGCTGACCAGGCGCAGGCTGTCGGACAGGCTGAGGGTGTCTTGGATTTCCAGGTCGTAACGGCTTTCGCGTGTGCTTTGGTTGATGTCACCGCACACGCTCTGGTTGGCGCCGTTGCGCCATTGATCCAACACCTGATTGGCCAAGGCTTGCTCGGCGGCACTGCCTGGCGGCGCGGAACCTTGGCTGTAGGTTTCCATGTGTCGGGCCAGCAATTCGGCGTAGTTGGGGTTGAGTTGCCACAACTGGGTCAGCTCGGGACTGAACGAAACCTTGGCGTCGCAAGCCTTCCAGATTTGCTGGCGGTCCCACTGCTGCGCCGAACCTTGGACGTACAGGCTGTGTTCGGGGTTGAAGTCGATGTTCCAGCGAAGGGAGCCGGCGTAGTCCTTGGCCGTGACGTCGGAGTTATTACCGCCTTCGGTAATCCCGGCGAATACTGGTGTGTAGGTATACGGACGCTGATTGGTGCCTTCCTTGGCGTCCAGTTGCCAGTCGATGCTTTGCTGGGCGTTCAGCGTCTGACTCACTGCCAGGCTGAAGCGATTGAGTCGGCGGCTGTCACGGCGGTCGGCACCGGCAGCATCGCTGTCGAAGCCATCGTCCTGTTGTCCGGACAGCGACAGGCGCAAATCACCGGTTTCCCAGCCTACGCCCTGGCTGGCATAGAAATCGTTGATCCCGCGTTCGCCGCGAATCACCTTGACCCTTGATCCGTGGCTGTTGGCCGCTGAGCGCGTAAGAATATTCACCACCGCCATCAGCGCATTGGCGCCGTAGCTGACGGTATTGGGGCCGCGGAACACTTCGATGCGCTCGATATCCTCCATGGCCACCGGAATGTCACTCCAGTCCACCGTGGCCAGGCCGGCGCGGTACACCGAGCGCCCGTCGATCAAGACCTGCATGCGTCGCGCATCGTTGGCGCTGGTGCCGTGGTAGTTCACCGCCGCCTGGTTGCCGGTGGTGTAGCCGACCATCATTCCCGGCACCAGGCGCAGCAGTTCGCTGATATCCCGTGCGCCGCTGGCTTTGATCAGTTCGCTGTCGATCACGGTCATGCTGCCGGGCACGGCGGCGGCCGATTGCTTGAGGCGCGTGGCGGTCAAGACCTGCGGCAGCGGCTGGCTGTCAAGGAACAGATCGTCAGCCAGTACCGAGGTACTGCACAACAGCAGCAGCAATAGAGATGAGTGGGAAGGAGGGCCCAAAGACACGACACGGCCTTGATAATGACGGATAGCCGACCATGTTAACTGAGGCGGGGCCATTTGCCATTCGCCACACTTGCAATTACGTCACTCGTCCATGGCATTTTCCGACAGGCGCACGATTTGATTCGGGGGCTGGTCGCAAGCAGGTCGCCCCGTATAATGCCGCCATCGCCACTGGTATGGATTAACGGATTGCATATGACTGAACAGCGCCCTATTGCGGTCCTGGGAGGCGGAAGTTTTGGTACCGCCGTGGCAAACCTGCTGGCCGAGAACGGTCACGCGGTGCGCCAGTGGATGCGCGATCCCGAGCAGGCCGAGGCCATTCGCGTGCATCGGGAGAACCCTCGTTACCTCAAAGGCATCAAGATTCATCCGGCGGTCGAGCCGGTCACCGATCTGCTGGCCACCCTGACGGACTGCGACCTGTGTTTTGTCGCGCTGCCCTCCAGCGCCTTGCGCTCTGTGTTGGCGCCCCATGCCGAACGTCTGGCGGGCAAGATGCTGGTCAGCCTGACCAAGGGCATCGAGGCGCAGACCTTCAAGTTGATGAGTGAAATCCTTGAAGAAATTGCCCCTCAGGCACGCATCGGCGTGTTGTCCGGGCCGAACCTGGCGCGGGAAGTCGCCGAGCACGCGCTGACCGCCACCGTGGTCGCCAGCGAAGACGAAGCCCTGTGCGAGCGCGTCCAGGCGGTGCTGCATGGTCGTACTTTTCGCGTGTACGCCAGTAGCGATCGTTTCGGCGTCGAGTTGGGCGGTGCGCTCAAGAACGTCTACGCGATCATCGCCGGCATGGCGGTGGCCCTGGGCATGGGCGAAAACACCAAGAGCATGCTGATCACCCGCGCCTTGGCCGAGATGACGCGCTTTGCGGTGAATCAGGGTGCCAACCCGATGACCTTCCTCGGCCTCGCAGGCGTGGGCGACCTGATCGTCACGTGCTCGTCGCCGAAAAGCCGTAACTACCAAGTAGGTTTCGCCCTGGGCCAAGGCTTGAGCCTGGAAGACGCGGTGACGCGCCTGGGCGAAGTGGCCGAAGGCGTCAACACCCTCAAGGTGCTCAAGGCGAAGGCCCAGGAGGTGGGCGTATACATGCCGCTGGTCGCGGGGCTGCACGCGATCCTGTTCGAAGGGCGCACCTTGAACCAGGTCATCGAGTTGCTGATGCGCGCCGAGCCGAAAACCGATGTCGACTTTATTTCCACCAGTGGTTTCAACTGAGGAACGCGTCATGAACGATCCGAAAGCAGCTCCCAAGTACGAATCCATTGTCCTGCGCATCCTGTGGATGCTGGTGTTTGCCCTGGTGTGGCAAGTCGCGCAGTTCATTCTCGGCGCGCTGGTCGTGGTGCAATTGATCTATCGCTTGATCTACGGCGCACCGAACCTGGGCCTGATGAATTTTGGCGACAGTCTCAGCCAGTTCCTCGCCCAGATCGGCCGCTTCGGCAGCTTCCATAGCGAGCAGAAGCCTTGGCCCTTCGCCGACTGGCCAACCCCGCGCGCGCCCGAGGGCGAAGCCGCCCACAGCGTGCCCCCGGCGCCGCACCCAGCGCGCGATGAAGAGCCAAAACTGTGAAGCTGTGGATTTTGCGCCACGGCGAGGCCCAAGGGCATGCGCGTACGGATGCCGAACGCAACCTCACTGAACATGGCCGTGGCGAAGTGTTGCGCAGTGCTGCGCATCTGATTGGCCAGCCGCTCAGCGCCATTATCGCCAGCCCCTACGTGCGGGCGCAGCAAACCGCGCAACTGGTACGCGAGGCGTTGGGGTTTGAACCAGAAATCCGCACGGTGCCGTGGCTGACGCCGGAGGGCAATCCACTGCAGGTGCTGGAAAAGCTCGACACGGATGACAACGTGCTGCTGGTCAGTCATCAACCCTTGGTCGGCAGCTTGATCAGCTTCTTGCAGCACGGCCACCCACGCCAGCCAGAACCGATGCACACCGCCAGCCTGGCGGAACTGGAGGGCGACTTCCCGCTGGCGGGGCTGATGAGCCTGGTGAGTGTGAAGAACCCGTAGGCTATATCGCTGCTTTATCCCTGCGGGGTGTAAACGGCTGTGCCGCGTCGATTTTGAAACGAGCGTTCCGATGCGATTGTGTGGCAGGATTAGGGTCGTAATAAAACCAACAAGGACAATCGCATGAGCCTGTGGCGCAACCCACCGAATATAGAACAACTCAACGCCAGCCAGAAAAACACCATCGGTGAACTGCTGGATATCCGCTTTGAAAGCTTCGACGACGAATCCCTGACCGCCAGCATGGCGGTTGATCACCGTACCCATCAGCCTTACGGGCTGCTGCACGGCGGCGCTTCGGTGGTGCTGGCAGAAAGCGTCGGCTCCATGGCGGCTTACCTGTGCATCGACGGGAGCAAGTTCTATTGCGTAGGCCTGGAGATCAACGCCAATCACCTGCGCGGTGTGCGCAGCGGACGAGTGACGGCGGTGGCCAAGGCGATCCATATCGGGCGCACCACGCAGGTGTGGGACATCCGTCTGACCACCGAAGATGGTAAGGCCAACTGCGTTTCCCGCTTGACCATGGCCGTGGTGCCGCTGGGCGAGAACCCGCCGCCGCGATAGGCGTGGCGTGAGTGTCACCATTCCTGGCAGTTACAGTCATTGCTGTGCTGCCCGGGCATGGTGACAATCAATCTCTGTTTTTATAGAGGGGCCGGTATGTCGCAGCACGTGTTTTTTGCCCACGCCAATGGCTTTCCTTCGGCCACCTACGGCAAGCTGTTTGCCGCCCTGGCCCCGGAATACACAGTGGCTCACCTGCCACAGCACGGTCACGATCCCAGGTTTCCGGTGGATGATAATTGGCAGAACCTGGTCGACGAGTTGATCCACCACCTGGAACAGCAGCCGGAACCGGTGTGGGGTGTGGGCCACTCCCTGGGCGGCGTGTTGCATTTGCACGCGGCCATGCGCTGCCCGCAGCTGTATCGCGGTGTGGTGATGCTCGATTCTCCGGTATTGACGCGTGCGGACCGCTGGGTGATCCGCGCCGCCAAGCGCTTCGGTTTTATCGACCGCCTGACCCCGGCCGGTCGCACCCTGGGCCGTCGTGAAGAGTTCACTGACCTCGACGCAGCGCGCAGCTATTTTGCCGGTAAGACCCTGTTCCGTGGCTTCGACCCGGAGTGCTTCGACGCTTACCTGCAACATGGTCTGTATCAAGCGGGCGACCGACTGCGCCTGCGCTTCGACCCGGCCACCGAAATCAGCATCTACCGTGGCGTGCCCCACACCAGCCCCGGTCAGGTGCGCCAGTTGAAGGTGCCGCTGGCGGTGGTGCGCGGTCGCCAGAGCCGGGTGGTGATGCGTCACCATGCCAGCGGGGTCGACCGTCTGCCCATGGGCGAAATGCTCACCATGCCCGGCGGCCACATGTTCCCCCTCGAACGCCCCCAGGACACTGCGACCTTGATCAAGACCCTGTTTGCCCGCTGGGAAGCCCGTGAGCGCAGTTGCGCATGAGCGCGCCGGTCGAAGAAGTGCGCCTGAGCCTGCCCCATATCGAATTGGCGGCCCACCTGTTTGGTCCCGAAGACGGTTTGCCGGTGATTGCCCTGCATGGCTGGCTGGACAACGCCAACAGTTTTGCGCGCCTGGCGCCCAAGCTCACGGGCTTGCGTATCGTGGCGCTGGACATGGCCGGCCATGGGCATTCGGCGCACCGTCCTACGGGTGCCGGTTATGCGTTGTGGGATTACGTCCACGATGTACTGCAAGTCGCTGAGCAACTGGGCTGGAAACGTTTTGCATTACTTGGCCACTCCCTCGGTGCCATCGTTTCTCTGGTGCTGGCCGGCGCCATGCCGGAGCGGGTGACTCACCTGGGATTGATCGACGGCGTGATCCCACCCACCGCCAGTGGCGAGAACGCTGCCGAGCGCCTGGGCATGGCCTTGCAGGCGCAATTGAACCTGCAGGACAAGCGTAAGCCGGTCTACAGCACCTTGGACCGAGCGGTCGAAGCGCGCATGAAAGGCTTGGTGGCCGTCAGCCGTGAAGCCGCCGAGCTGCTGGCCCAGCGCGGTTTGATGCCGGTGCCGGGTGGTTACACCTGGCGTTCGGACAGTCGCCTGACACTGGCTTCACCGATTCGTCTGACCGATGAGCAGGCGATGGCCTTCGTGCGGCGTGTGGGATGCCCTACGCAGTTGGTGGTCGCCGCTGACGGCATGTTGGCGAAACATCCTGAATTGCTTTCCCAGCTACCCTTTACGGTAACCACACTGCCAGGCGGCCATCATTTGCACTTGAATGATGAGCCGGGTGCGGTCCTTGTTGCAGACTGTTTCAATCGGTTCTTCTCCGCGCCTTGACTTGGGGCGGTCAACTGCCGAGGCTGGGCGGATTGAAAGGGAGTCAACCATGAATGTTTTCAACACCGCTGTGACCTCCAATGGCCAGGGCTCGTTGAGCTTATGAGCGTGCGTAACGGCTGTATCCGTATCCTCGGGCTGAGCCTGCTCAGCCCACTGGTGTTCGCCGCCGACGTACCGGGAAGCCAGGACCTGCCCGCCGTGGCCCGGCAGGTCGACGCACAAATCGTCGATTACCGCCCCGCTGAAGAAAAAGAACGCATCTACCCCATGGGCGCGATCCGCAAGATCAGCGGCCAACTGCGCTATGAAGGCCAGGCCATCGCCCGAGGCCAAGCCACGGCGATTACCTACGAACTGCCCGCCGAACACAGCTCCGACGCTGCATTTACCTCTACCCGCGAAGCCTTGCAGGCCAAGGGCGCGCAACTGTTGTTCTGGTGCAAGGCCCGCGACTGTGGTGAAAGCAGCCTGTGGGCCAACGAGATCTTCGGCAACGCCAAGCTGGTCGGCGCCGATGGCCAGCAGGAATACCTGCTGCTGCGTCTGGCGGCCCCGCAGGACAATTCCCTGGTGGCGCTGTACGGCATCACCCGAGGCAACCGCCGTGGCTATCTGCACGTAGAACAACTGGACGCCAGCGCGCCGCTGGGCGACCTGTTGCCCACCTCGGCCACCCTGTTGCGCGAGTTGAAGAGCACCGGCGAACTGGACCTTCCAGCGCTGGGCGCCGAGCCCAGTGACACCTGGCTGACGCTGATCTCCCGTGGCTTGAACCTCGACACTACCTTGCGTGTCAGCCTGTCCGGGCCCACTGCCGAAGCCTGGCGCCAGGCCCTGGTCGACAAAGGCGTGCGCGCTGCGCGCCTGGAAACCGGTACCGGTGAAACCAAAGGCTTGCACCTGCATCTGATACGCTGACCGCCTATAAGGCGAACGGACCCGAGCCGTTCGCCTAAGCTTACTTCCTACAGCCTTTTTTCCGAGATACCCCATGCTCAATAACGATCGCCTGCTGGTGCAAATCCTGCTGCTGGTGCTGTTTGGTGCCAGTTTCTGGGTGATGGCGCCGTTCTGGTCGGCGCTGTTCTGGGGCGCGGTGCTGGCGTTTGCCAGTTGGCCGTTGATGGTGCTGCTGACGCGCTGGCTGGGTGGCCGTGAATCCCTGGCCGCTGGCATCCTGACCCTGGGCTGGATGCTGTTGGTGGCGGTGCCGCTGGTGTGGCTGGGGTTCAACCTGGCGGACCATGTGCGCGATGCGGTGGCGTTGATCAAGGATATCCAGGTCGACGGGCTGCCCGAGGCGCCAACCTGGTTGGGCTCAATCCCCTTTTTGGGGGAGCGCCTGGTCGGGATGTGGAACAGCATCGACGAGCAGGGCGCCGCACTGATGGTCAGCATCAAGCCGTACCTGGGCCAGGTGGGCAACTGGCTGTTGGCGCGCAGCGCGCAGATCGGCGGCGGTATCCTTGAGCTGACCCTGAGCCTGGTGTTCGTGTTCTTTTTCTATCGCGACGGGCCACGGTTGGCGATGTTCGTCCATCGGCTGCTCGAACGCTTGATCGGTGAGCGTGCCGGTTATTACATCGAATTGGTCGCGGGGACCGTGCAACGGGTCGTCAACGGCGTGATCGGCACCGCCGCTGCCCAGGCCGTGCTGGCGCTGATCGGCTTCTGGATTGCCGGAGTGCCTGGCGCGCTGGTGCTCGGCATCGTGACCTTCCTGCTCAGCCTGATTCCCATGGGGCCGCCGTTGGTGTGGATCCCGGCCACGGCGTGGCTGGCCTGGAAGGGCGATTACACCTACGCGGTGTTTCTGGGTGTGTGGGGGACGTTCATCATCAGTGGCGTGGACAACGTGCTCAAGCCGTACCTGATCAGCCGTGGCGGCAATCTGCCGCTGGTGATTGTGTTGCTCGGGGTGTTCGGCGGCTTGATCGCGTTTGGTTTTATCGGTCTGTTTATCGGCCCGACCCTGTTGGCCGTGGCGTACAGCCTGTTGATGGATTGGAGCGCAACCCAGGCTCAAGGGCGACGCGAAGACAAACCTCTCTAAGCCCGGGGCAGCCACATCACGGCGGTCAAACCGCCGCCTGGGGTTTCCTCCAGGCTCAGGCGACCGCCGAGGCGCTCAGCGGCGTCCTTGGAAATCGTCATGCCCAGGCCGACGCCACCGGAATTGCGGTTGCGTGAGCCTTCCAGGCGGAAGAAGGGCTCGAATACGGCTTCGCGCTGATCGGCCGCGATTCCCGGGCCGTGGTCGATCACGCGGATGATCAGGGCTTCACGGCTATCCTCCAGTTCAACCCGCGCCGTGCCGGCATAGCGCAAGGCGTTGTCGATCAAGTTGTTCAAGCACGAGCGCAGGGCCATCGGTTGCACCTGTAACGGCACGCAAGTGCCGGCGAACTGCACGTCGCAGCCCTGGTCCTGGGCGTTTTCACTCAGTGACTCCACCAGCGCCTGCACATCCAGCCAATGCCGGGTTTCGCTGGTGCGCTGCTCGTGCAGGTAGCTCAGGGTGGCATCAAGCATGCCGATCATGTCGTCCAGGTCCTGACGCATCTGGCCCTGCAGCCTGGTGTCGTCGATCTGCTCCAGGCGGAGCTTGAGGCGTGACAGCGGAGTGCGCAGGTCGTGGGAGACGGCGCCGAGCATGCGTGCACGTTGGCTGACTTGTTCGCGGATACGGCGTTGCATCAGGTTGAACGTCGATGCCGCTTTGCGCGCTTCCTGCGGCCCGGACTCATCCAGCGGTGGGCTGTCGAGGTCCAGGCTCAGGCGTTCGGCGGCTTCGCTCAGGCGCTGGATCGGTCGGCTCAGCAGCTTGGCGCCATACCAGGCGGCGATGATCAGGCAGATGAACTGGAACGTCAGTGGGACTACCGGGCCGCCAAACCACGGGCGACGATGTTCCTTATGCACCGGCATCAAAGCACCGTCCGGTTCCTCGACAAACGTTTCCTGAGGCGGCGGCGGGGGAGGGCCGTAATAACGGAACCAAGAAATCGCCAGTACATGTGCCAGCACAATCGCCACCAGCAACACGCCGAACAGCCGACCGAACAGCGTATTGAAGGGGGTACGCATCAGCCGATATCCCGCGCGTCAAACAGGTAGCCTTCGCCGCGCACGGTCTTGATCAACTGCGGCGCCTTGGGATCATCCCCCAGTTTCTGACGCAGGCGCGAGACCAGCAAATCGATGCTGCGATCAAACGCTTCAATGGACCGACCACGGGCGGCATCCAGCAACTGCTCGCGGCTCAACACCCGGCGCGGGCGCTCGATAAACACCCATAACAGACGGAACTCGGCGTTGGACAGCGGCACTACGAGGCCATCGTCCGCCACCAGTTGGCGCAGCACGCTGTTGAGGCGCCAGTTGTCGAAGCGGATATTGGCGCGCTGCTCGGTGCGGTCATCGCGTACGCGGCGCAGGATGGTCTGGATACGTGCCACCAGTTCGCGTGGTTCGAACGGCTTGGACATGTAGTCGTCGGCGCCCAGCTCCAGGCCGATGATGCGGTCGGTGGGCTCGCAGCGGGCGGTGAGCATCAGGATCGGTATATCCGAATCCGAGCGCAGCCAGCGGCACAGCGACAGGCCGTCTTCGCCCGGCAGCATCAGGTCGAGCACCACCACGTCAAAGGTTTCGGCTTGCATCGCCTGGCGCATTGCGGCGCCGTCGGTGACGCCAGTGGCGAGAATATTGAAGCGTGCCAGGTAGTCGATCAGCAGTTCGCGAATCGGCACATCGTCGTCGACGATCAGCGCACGGGTGTTCCAGCGCTTGTCATCGGCGGTCACCGCGCCTTTTTGCTCGTCATTCACTGGGACAAAAGGGGTATGCATAATGCGATCATCTGCCTGGTTGTTGCGGTCAGCATAGGCGCCCAGCCCCATGGCTGGAAGTGCTGGTCGGAGGGTAGTGCGGGCGAGGCTAGCGGCGGGGCGTGTTGGGGGCATGTCGTGAATGTATCAGCTTTGAAACATTTGCCCGAAAGGCCCGTGAAATGGCGGTTGGTCAGTATTTACCGATCATCGGATCCCGCAACGCCGCTGCTTGCGCTACAATCCGCGCCGATTTCGACTTGCCTGAGAGCCCATTCCAATGTCCGTCTGCCAGACTCCTATCATCGTCGCCCTGGATTACCCCACCCGTGACGCCGCACTGAAGCTGGCTGACCAGTTGGACCCCGCGCTTTGCCGGGTCAAGGTCGGCAAGGAACTGTTCACCAGTTGCGCCGCAGAAATCGTCGGCACCCTGCGTGACAAAGGCTTCGAAGTGTTCCTCGACCTGAAATTCCACGATATTCCGAATACCACCGCCATGGCGGTCAAGGCCGCCGCCGAAATGGGCGTGTGGATGGTCAACGTGCACTGTTCCGGCGGCCTGCGCATGATGACGGCCTGCCGCGAAGTGCTGGAACAGCGCAGCGGCCCTAAACCGCTGCTGATCGGCGTGACCGTGCTGACCAGCATGGAGCGCGAAGACCTGGCCGGTATCGGCCTGGACATCGAGCCTCAGGAGCAGGTGCTGCGTCTGGCCGCGTTGGCCCAGAAGGCCGGCCTCGACGGCCTGGTGTGTTCGGCCCTGGAAGCCCAGGCGCTGAAAACCGCCCACCCGTCGCTGCAATTGGTGACCCCGGGGATCCGCCCGGCGGGCAGTGCCCAGGATGACCAGCGGCGTATCCTGACGCCACGCCAGGCACTGGATGCGGGTTCCGATTACCTGGTAATCGGCCGTCCGATCAGCCAGGCGGCGGATCCGGCCAAGGCGTTGGCGGCGGTTGTTGCCGAGATCGCCTGATCCCTGACGCTGTGAGAACCCCATGTGGGAGGGAGCTTGCCCCCGATGGCCCTGCGCATCGCAGGCAAGCCAGCTCCCACATTGGTTTTGCGCTGTATCAGCTGACCTTCAGAACCAACTTCCCAAAGTTCTCGCCGTTGAACAGCTTCATCAACGTCTCCGGGAACGTCTCCAGCCCCTCGACAATATCTTCCTTGCTCTTGAGCTTGCCCTGAGCCATCCAGCCGGCCATTTCCTGCCCGGCGGCGGCAAAATTCGCCGCGTGATCCATCACCACAAAGCCTTCCATTCGCGCGCGATTGACCAGCAGTGACAGGTAGTTCGCCGGGCCTTTCACCGCTTCCTTATTGTTGTACTGGCTGATGGCGCCACAGATCACCACGCGAGCCTTCAACGCCAGGCGGCTGAGTACTGCGTCGAGGATGTCGCCGCCGACGTTATCGAAATACACATCCACGCCCTTCGGGCATTCGCGCTTGAGAGCGGCGGGTACGTCTTCGTTCTTGTAATCGATGGCCGCGTCAAAACCCAATTCGTCCACCAGGAACTTGCACTTGTCGGCGCCACCGGCGATGCCGACCACGCGGCACCCTTTAAGCTTGGCGATCTGCCCGGCAATACTGCCTACGGCGCCGGCTGCGCCTGAGATCACCACGGTGTCACCCGGCTTGGGCGCGCCGGTGTCCAGCAGCGCGAAGTAGGCCGTCATGCCGGTCATGCCCAGTGCAGAAAGGTAGCGGGGCAGCGGGGCAAGCTTAGGGTCGACGGTGTAGAAGCCGCGGGGCTCGCCGAGGAAATAATCCTGCACCCCCAAGGCACCGTTTACGTAGTCTCCGACCGCGAATTTCGGGTTGTTCGAAGCAATCACCTTGCCCACGCCGAGTGCGCGCATCACCTCGCCGATGCCGACGGGCGGAATGTAGGACTTGCCCTCATTCATCCAGCCGCGCATGGCTGGGTCGAGGGACAAGTATTCATTGCGTACCAGCACGTGCCCGTCCTGGGGCGTGCCCACCGGCACTTCCTGATAGGTGAAGGTGTCCCGCGTCGCCGCGCCGACCGGGCGTTTGGCGAGCAGGAATTGGCGGTTGGTCTGGGCGGTCATGGCAGGGACTCTTTAAAAGTGGAGCATGAGTGATAGACCTTGAACGGCTTGGGGGCAAGGCTGGCTTTGGGTGCGAATGCTGCGCGATAGGCTGCGTTGATAGTGCGCCCGGTGTCGTTATCACTGGTGCGCATGCTGCCCTAACCGGGCTTTTGATAGTGCTGACGCGTCCGGCGTGCTGTTGGCTAGACTCGTCCCACGGCTATTTCTCCCATAGGACATCCCCCCATGAGCATGACGTTTTCTGGCCAGGTCGCCCTGGTGACCGGCGCCGCCGCCGGTATTGGTCGCGCTACCGCGCTGGCGTTCGCCGCCGAAGGCTTGAAGGTTGTGGTTGCCGACCTGGATGTGGCGGGCGGCGAGGGCACCGTCGCGCTCATCCATCAGGCCGGTGGCGAGGCACTGTTTGTGCGCTGCAACGTCACGCAGGAGACGGATGTTCAGCAGTTGATGGCGCATACCGTCAGCGCTTATGGCCGCCTGGACTATGCCTTTAATAATGCCGGCATCGAGATTGAGAAGGGCAAGCTGGCTGACGGCAGCCTGGATGAGTTCGACGCCATCATGGGCGTCAACGTCAAAGGCGTATGGCTGTGCATGAAGTACCAGTTGCCGCTGCTGCTGGCACAGGGTGGCGGCGCTATCGTCAACACCGCGTCGGTCGCGGGGCTTGGCGCGGCGCCGAAGATGAGCATCTACGCGGCCTCCAAGCATGCGGTGATCGGCCTGACCAAATCGGCGGCCATCGAGTACGCCAAGAAGAAAATCCGCGTCAACGCCGTCTGCCCCGCAGTGATCGACACCGACATGTTCCGCCGTGCCTATGAAGCCGACCCCCGCAAGGCCGAATTCGCCGCCGCCATGCACCCGGTCGGACGTATCGGCAAGGTCGAGGAAATCGCCAGCGCCGTGCTTTACCTGTGCAGCGACGGAGCGGCGTTCACCACTGGCCACGCCTTGGCCGTGGACGGTGGCGCGACGGCGATCTAGGACCTTGCGTCGGCCCCCATTCGAAATAGGCTGGGGCGCTGTGGGGCGTTTCCAGAGCTGGCACAACGCCGCGACCGAATATGTGTCATTAGGTAAATAACCCAATAAAATCAATACTTTAATAAATTTATGCGCCCGGCAATCAACCGCTTCTGTGCTTAACTCTTTGGGTTGATAACAGACAGTTGAAGTGAGTGGCTCATGGATTTAGGGATCGATCGACAAGCCCTTGTACCGGTGGTGCAGCAAATCGTCAGTGCAGTGGCGCAATGGATTCGCAAGGACGGGATCAGCCCCGGCACGCGCTTGCCGTCCATCCGCCAGTTGGCCCTGGATAACCTGCTCAGCCAATCCAGCGTGATCGAAGCACTCGAACGGATGGTCGCGCAGGGGGTGCTGGCGCCCCGGCAGGGCTCGGGATTTGTGGTGGCCCAGCCGGGGGATTCCCACGAAGGCAATTGGTATGAGGGGGCGGAGCGCGAATGGGGCAGCTTTGCCGACAACCCGCTGGGCGAGTTGAAACTGGGCTGCGGCTGGTTACCCGATGCCTGGCGCGAGAGCGATGACATCAGTTATGCGATTCGTGAAGTCACCCGTACCGACACTGCAGGCCTGTTCAACTACAGCACGCCGTTGGGGCTGCCCGCGTTGCGTGAGCAACTGCTCAAGCGCCTGACGCAGATTCATATCGCTTCCAGCGTGGACCGCATCCTCACGACCGCAGGCGCGGGCCATGCCCAGGACTTGCTGATACGCACGCTGCTCAAGGCAGGCGATTGCGTGGTGGTGGAAACACCGGGGTACGGCAACCTCTATCAGCAACTGGTGTTCCAGGGCGTGCAACTGCTGGAGGTGCCGCGTATACAGGGCGGTCCCGATCTCTCGGTCCTGGAAGCCTTGCTGCAGCAACATCGGCCCAAGTGCCTGTTCATCCACAGCGTTCATCACAACCCTACGGGCACGAGTTTGTGCCGCGAGGTGGCCGAGCGCCTGCTGGAGCTGGCTCACCGCGAAAACTTCCTGATCATTGAGGAAGACGTCTACGGTGACCTGCAACATGCCAGTTGCGTGCGGCTCGCGGCGTTGCCCCATGATGATCGGGTGATCTACGTCGCGAGTTTCTCCAAGACCTTGAGCAGTGCGTTGCGCGTGGGGTATCTGAGTGCCAGTTCGGCGATCATCGCGCAACTGGCCAGCCTCAAGACCTTGACCGGGTTCGGCACCTCGCGGTTCGCCGAGGCAGTGGTGGCCACGCTGCTGGTCAATGGCACCTATCGTAAATGGGTACAGCGCCTGCGCAAGCGACTGGGTACCGAAATGAAGGCCACCCTGCAAGTGCTGGAAGACGAAGAATGGGAGGTGTTCGCGGTGCCCGCCGGGGGCATGTTCCTGTGGACGCGACCGGGAGAGGTGCAGCCTTCGCTGTTACAGATGTGTGCCCGGCGGCTAGGGGTGTTGTTGTCTCCTGGGGCGTTGTTCAGCCCGACGGCGCAGGCCAGCGAGTGGCTGCGCATCAATGTGGCCTATGCAACTGATCCGCGGGCCTTGGCGTTGTTCAGTGCCATGGGACCCGCCAGATCGACCTCGACCATTCTGAAAACGACGAGCGTGTAGCTTTTTGCCATTATTGTGGCGCCAGCGTCTTGTGTTCAGTGCCTTGTGGTTGCGAATCTCGCTGCATGTCAATCGGGCTTGATGGCATCTGCCATTGCAAGAGGATTCAAGTGCAATGATTTCAGGCGTGCAACGACGTTTCGCCAACCTCGGTATGGCGAAAAAACTGGGCTTGGGCTTTATGCTGGTGCTGCTGCTGACCGCGTTGGTTGCAGCCATTGGCGTGTGGTCCCTGCAGACCGTTGGCCAGCGTTTCGAAGGGCTCAAGGCCATGTCGTCGCTCAATAGCGGCTTGCTCAAGGTGCGTCTGATCGAGCAGGACTACGCGCTGCACGCCGACCCCAAGGCGGTCGACGCGCTGCATGAAAGCGTCGACGCCTTGGCAGCCCAGGCCGCCGCCCTCAAGGCCCAGTCTGCGGCGAACGTGCCGGTGATGACCGATGTCGAGCAGGCACTGGCCGCTTACCGCAAAGCGTTCGATGAGTTTGTCGAACTGACCCAGACCAAGGATCTGGCGCTGGAAATGGCCAGCTGGTCGGTGTCCAGCGTGGCGAATAACCTTGATGTGTTGCAGGCCGGCCTTGCGGACGATGGGGCTTATGGCCTCAAGCAAAGCCAGGGCAAGGAGGGCGCCGAGTTTATCGAGCAGGCCGGACAGGTCAGTCAGGTATCGCGCTTGATGTTGCAAGCCATGAACGAAGCCCATGTGCGCCTGGACCAGAGCCGCAAAGTGGACGCCGAGGACGCCGAGCAAGGCAAGATCGAGCAGGCCGACCAGGCCTTGGCTCAGGTCGAACAACTGAAAACCTCGGTCAAGGACTCCGGATATCAGACAGTGCTCAATGAAGTCTCCGGCCATATTGCTGCGTTCAGCGAGAAACTGGGTGAGTACACCGGCCTGCTGGCGCAGGAAAAAGTGGTCTACAAACAACTGCATGACCGGGCGGCCCTGGTGGTCAGCCGGGTCAATCAGGCCTATGACGCCGAAGACCTGTCGATGCAGGCACAACTGAAAAAAAGCGCACTGTTGATCATCGGCTCGTCGGCCCTGGCCTTGCTGGTGGGGCTGATTGCCGCATGGGTGATTACCCGTTTGATCGTCGCGCCGCTGCGCAGTGTGATTGCGGTGGCGCAGCAGATTGCCGCTGGGGATCTGAGCGGGCGCATGGAGGTCAGTCGTCGTGATGAGATCGGCCAGTTGATGCAGGCCATGCAACAGATGGGCAACGGCCTGAGCCAGATGGTCAGCGGCCTGCAGGCCGGAATCGAGCAATTGGCCAGCTCGGCGCAGACGCTCTCCAGCGTCACCGAGCAAACCAATGTCGAGGTCAGCAGCCAGAAGGAAGAAACCGAGCAGGTGGCCACCGCGATGAACCAGATGACCGCCACGGTGCACGACGTGGCGCGCAACGCCGAAGAGGCCGCGCAAGCCGCGCAGACGGCGGATGACAAGGTCGACAGTGGGCAGCAAGTGGTGCGCCAGAGTCTGCAGCGCATCGAGTTGCTGGCCACTTCCAGCACCAGTGCCAGTGCGAGCATCGAGAGCCTCAGTGCCGAAATCCAGAACATCGGCACCGTGCTGGGCGTGATCAAAAGCGTGGCGGAACAGACCAACCTGCTGGCCCTGAACGCGGCGATCGAAGCCGCGCGCGCAGGTGAACAGGGCCGTGGCTTTGCGGTAGTGGCCGATGAGGTGCGGGCGCTCGCCAAGCGTACCCAGCAATCAACCGAAGAAATCGAGCGGTTGGTCAGCACTTTGCGCAGCGCGGCGCAATCCTCGGTGCAGCAGATCCAGCAAAGCGGCGAGCTGGTCAAACTGGCGGTCAGCGATGCCCTGGAAACCGAAAGTGCCCTGGGCAGTATCGCGGGCGCGGTGTCGTTGATCCAGCAGATGAACCAGCAGATCGCCGCTGCGGCCGAGGAGCAAAGCTCGGTGGCCGAAGAGATCAACCGCAGCGTCACCAGTATCCGGGCAAGTGCTGATCAGTCGGCGTTGAGCATGCAGGGCAACGCGGCGTCGAGCATCCAGCTGGCGCAGTTGGGGGCGGAGCTCAAGGGGATGGTGGGGCATTTCCGCCTTTGACCGCAGTGCAGAGGCTGCGATCAAAGGGGAGGGCGATCAGGCGTGGTTGGCGAGAAAGGTCAGCAGCGCTTCGTTGACGAAGTCCGGGTTTTCGCGGCTGGAGATATGCCCGGCGCCTGGAATCAACGTCAGGGCGCAGCCAATCAGTTCGGCCATTTCCTTGGATTCGGCGGGTGGGCGGGGTTTGTCCTGCTCGCCGCACATCACCAGGGTGGTGTCAGCGTCCAGGCACGACAGCTGTTTTAGCACGTCGTCGCGGCTGAAGATCAACCGACCCAAGGGCACGATGCTCTGCAGCAGGCGGTCTCGGGAAAAGGCTTGCAGCGACGCGCGAAAGTCCTGGTAGAGCGCTGATTTGCGGTCGATCTCCGGGCGGAAGAAGATCGGCGCGATCACATCCAGCAACGGCTCGGGAATCGCGCCGGCGTCTTCAATCATCTTGAACAGCGAGAAGTAATACTGGCGCGTAGCCTCGGGCTCTGCGCCGAGGTAGGTGTCCAGCAGCACCAGGCTATTGATGCGCTCGGGCGCCTTCAACGCCAGGCGCGCACCCCACATACCGCCGACCGAGAGGCCCACCAGGTTGATCTGCGTAATATCCAAGTGATCCAGCAGGGCCAGGTTCTGGTGCGCGAGGTCGTCGAGGGAGCGAGTCTGCGTGGGTAGTTGGCCCGATTCACCGTGGCCCCAGAGTTCGGGCACGATCACACGGTACTGTTGCGACAGGGCTTCGATCTGCGGCGCCCACATGCCGCGGTCCCACAGGTAGCTGGAGCCGAGCAGGACGGCCGGGCCGGTGCCCTGGTCGAGATAATGCAGTGAATGTCCATCAATGACGGCGATAGGCATAGCAGGCCTCTGACTTCACGGAGTGAGGGGCACTTTTTTACGCTAGTCGGCGGGTGGAGGATAGGTGCCAGGGTGATGGCACCTATTGTTTCGCGAGCATCAGTCGTAGATGACTTTCTTCTTCCACTCGGCGTCGGCTTCGACTTCTTTCATGCCTTCGGTCAATTCGCTGACTTCTTCTACCGCCTGTTGGCTGTTAGCCAGCACCGTGGAGTTGGCGCGGGCCAGTTGGCCTTCCAGTTGTTGCAACTGGGCGCTGTAGAGCACCGGCTCCGGCTGCTTGCGCAGGTACTGCACGCCACGTTCGAAAGCCAGTCGTGCCTGGCCTGGTTGGCCTTGCTGCAGCGCGTGCTGGCCGAGATTGTTGAAGAATTCGATGTGCAGCAGCACCAGGATATGGCGGATTTCCTTGATCCAGTGCTTGGCTTCGTTGGAGGGCAGGAAGCCATCCTGGGCCGCGCGCGTTACCTGGCCGTGCAGGGCTTCGAGCAGGAAACGCACGTCCTTG
This sequence comes from Pseudomonas sp. 2822-17, assembly GCF_002742485.1. Lineage (NCBI taxonomy): Bacteria > Pseudomonadati > Pseudomonadota > Gammaproteobacteria > Pseudomonadales > Pseudomonadaceae > Pseudomonas > Pseudomonas sp. 2822-17. The sequence goes on along the minus strand of NZ_LJRZ01000740.1, from coordinate 1,055 downwards.
GCCTTGGCTTCGGTCTGGATCGGTGCCGGCGGGTTGTTTACCGGGATGGATTCGCCCTGGGCCACCAAGGTGTTCAGCTCGGTGATGCGCGCCTTGATCGGTGCACTGGTCTTGTTGAGATTCAACAATCGCTGGTTGACGTTGAGCTCCAGGCGGGTCAACAACAGTTTGAGCGCCGGCGTCATCAGTTGGCCTGGGAATGTTTCGGTGATCTCACCGCAACGGCGCAGGCGATCGTTAAGCTCGATCTGGGTGCGCTGCTTTTCCAGCTTGTTGTTTTCCACCACGTGGTTCATGTAGCCAATGGCGATCAGTATTGCGATCCCGGCTATTACCAGCAGGGTGATCATGAGTGGTGTCACCGGTGTGACCTCTTTATAGGGTTTGCAGTGGAGTGTAGTGACTGAGCCGGCTATCGGATAGGTCTGATCGACCAGTTGCCCAGGTAGTTTCTTCTATATAGATACGCGCTCCCTGCGTGAATGCACATTGCCATCATTTGCCAGGGTGAACTATAGCGTCTTGTCGGGTGCCAGAATATAGGCGTCAAGGTGCGGACAGGCAGAATGCCCGCAAGCGCCGGTAAACGCGGGCGAAGTCATTGATTTTAATAAATTTATCCTTGGGGGTTGACGACCTCCCAATCCATCCATAGAATGCGCGCCACTTAAAGCGTAAAGCACACAGCGAAACGCGATGAGTAGTGAATGTTGTACGTGTGTCCCCTTCGTCTAGTGGCCTAGGACACCGCCCTTTCACGGCGGTAACAGGGGTTCGAGTCCCCTAGGGGACGCCATATGCGGGAATAGCTCAGTTGGTAGAGCACGACCTTGCCAAGGTCGGGGTCGCGAGTTCGAGTCTCGTTTCCCGCTCCAATTTACAAACAGTGTGGCTTTAGGGCGGCACTGAGTGAAACCAGGACCACATCCTCGGATGCGGCATCTGGGCACTGAAGCACACACCATGTGTTTCAGTAGCGTGTCCCCTTCGTCTAGTGGCCTAGGACACCGCCCTTTCACGGCGGTAACAGGGGTTCGAGTCCCCTAGGGGACGCC